>JBGPHH010000058.1:0-18453 GCA_041484265.1 Vicinamibacteria bacterium | reverse complement strand
CGCGACGATCATCGTCGCGATCGTGCTGATTCCCGTGCTGTCGCTCGGCGGTATCGCGGGGCGGATTTTCTCGCCGCTGGCTCACGCGTACATCTTGGCGATCGCGGCATCGCTTCTGGTCGCGCTGACGGTGACGCCCGCCCTGTGTGCGTGGCTGCTACCGCCACTCGCCACGCGGGAACCGCGTCTGTCCCGTCTCTCGGTCTGGATGCTGAACCGGTATCGTCGGCTCTTGATCCGAGTGGTCGATCATCCCCGACTGGTGTTCGCCGTCATCGGAACGCTGGCCGCACTCGCGATCGTCGGGCTGCCATTCATCGGCGGCCGGTTCCTGCCGGAATTCCACGAGACGTCGCTCGTGGGGCACCTCGTGGCCGTTCCCGGCATTTCGCTGGCGGAATCGACGCGCCTCGCGGCGGCCGTGGATGGGCAACTCCGGGCGGCCGGCGTCGCGAGCCACACGCATGCGAACATCGGCCGCGCAGACCTCTCCGAAGACGCAGCACCTGTGAACTCGATCGAACTCAACGTGGTCTTGAAGAACCCGA
Organism: Vicinamibacteria bacterium; assembly: GCA_041484265.1. Classification (GTDB taxonomy): domain Bacteria; phylum Acidobacteriota; class Vicinamibacteria; order Vicinamibacterales; family CAVVIG01; genus 2-12-FULL-65-11. The sequence goes on along the minus strand of JBGPHH010000058.1, from coordinate 17,905 downwards.
CGGGCGAGTGGGATCAAATCACGTTCGAGACGGCGAAGGCGATGGGCCGAGTGCCGGGGCTCGCGTTCACGGTTGAGGCGTTTTTGGGAGAGCGCATCAACGAAGTGCTGTCAGGTGAAACCGCTCCGGTCGTGATCAAAGTGATGGGTCCTGATCTCCAGCGACTCCGTGCACTGGCGACCGAGGTCGCGGCGACGGCAGCGCACACACCGGGCCTCGGCGCCATCCGTCCCGATCCACAGATTGATGTGCCGCAGATCCGCATTCGGCCGAACCGCATGGAGCTTGCACGCTACGGTGTGAGTCCCGCCGATGTGGCAGACGATGTCGTCGCGTGGCGGCAAGGACAGACCTGGACCCAGATTCTCGGGCGTGACGGGCGCGTCGTGAACGTCGCGATCACGGGACCTCCAACGATGCGGGACCGTTCGGCGCTCGGTGATTTGCCCATCGATACGCCAGACAGTGGCGCCGTCAATCTCGCCACACTTGCCGGCATTGACGAGGTACCGGCGCCGGTGCTCATCAACCATGACAATGGTGAGCGCCGTATTGCTGTCGGCATCGACGTGCCCGGCGGCGGGCTGTCGAGCGCCGTGAGCGAGCTCGAACGCCGGTTGCAGGCGATTCGCCTACCGCAGGGATACCGCATTGATGTCAGCGGAGAGGCGCTCGCACGCCGGCAGGCCGCCCGCCAGCTGCTCTTTGTGGGCGCGATTGTGCTGCTCGGTGTCTTCATGCTGCTCGCCGTCGCGTTTACCTCAATCCGCGACGCGACGGTGACGCTCGTGAACTTTCCGCTGGGCCTGATCGGCGGCGTTGTCGGCGCGCTGCTCACGCCTGAAGGGCTCTCGGTGGCGGGCCTGGTCGGTTTCGTGACGCTCTTCGGGATCATCTCCCGCAACGGCATCATGCTGGTCGCACATAAACAGCGTCTCGACGCGGAGCACCCGGACGAGGATCCGATCGCACGCATTCTGCGGGCGTCCGAAGAACGCCTGTTGCCCATTCTCATGACGGCAGGCGCCGCCGGCTTCGGCCTCCTGCCATTGGCGCTGTCCTTTGAGAGCGCTGGAAGTGAGTTGGAAGCGCCGATGGCGCTGATCGTCGTGCTCGGCCTGATCACGTCGACCGCGCTCAACATGCTCGTCATCCCAACCATCTATGTGTGGCTCGATCGCCGTGGGCGGAACGGTCGCGACGTGACTCTGCGAGGAGCCTCCGCGTGACCCGCCACCAGCGGATCGTGGTGACGGGAATCGCGGCGGTGATCTCCGCCGTTGTCCGCACGGTCGCGCAGCAACCGCTGACGCTTTCAGAGGCGCAGGCGGAAGCGCGCGCGCACGCACCTGAGGCGGGAGAGCTCGACGCCCTCGTGCGCGGGGCCGAGGCGATCGCCGCGCAGGCCAGTCGGGTGCTGCGCCAGAATCCCACGTTCTCCGGCAGCTATTTCAACGGGGCACTGATCGGCCGCGATGAAACCTCGTGGAATATCGGCGCGAGCTTGCCGGTTGATCTGTCCGGGTCTTGGAAGCGGCGGGCGGCCTCCGCGAATTCAGACATCGTACGGGCGCGGTTCCAACGCGAGGACGGGTTACGCGCGCTCGACGAGCAGGTGGCTATCGCCGTCGCGGACGTCGCGCTGCAACAGCGCCTCGTCCTTCGCAGTCAACGGATCGTCGATCTGCAGACCATTGCTGCCGATGCCGCGCATCGTCAGCTCGACGTCGGCCAGGGCACTCAGCTTGATACGGATTCGGCAGATCTCGATCTGGCGTCCACCCGAGTGGCACTCGAACAGGCCCGCGGTGAGCTGGCGAGCGCTCGTGCGCGCCTGGCTCGCCTGCTTGGTCGTGAGACGACGACTGATCTCCAGGTGGACGATCCGCAGGAACTGACCGCGCCTGTGCAGCGCCCCGACTTTGAGCCGATCGTGAACCGCGATCCGCGCGTGGAGGCAGCGGTCGCCGAGGTTGATGCTGCGAAATTTGAACGCGAGACCTACCAGCGGCTCGCCATGCCAATGCCGACGTTCGGCATCGATGCCGGCTACACGCGTCGTGACATTCCCAGCGGCTCGTTCGCCGGCATTCCCTTCGCGAGCCTGCTGTCCGCCAACTGGCCCGATCGCGATCTCGTCTTCAATGTGAGCGTGCCGATCCCATTCCTCGATCACCAACAGGAGCCGCGTGCTCGGGCCACCGGGCGCCTCCTGACTGGTGAAGCGAAACTCCGGACTGCCCGTGCGGCAGTCCGCAGTGAGCTGGAGTCGGCATGGGCCGTGCTAGACGCGGCGCAACGGGCTGCCCAGGCGGTTGCGAATATTCCGGCGGTCATCGATCGGGATGCGAATTTCGTGGAACAAGCCGTGCGCGCTGGTGCCTTCGATGCGGTGATGCGGACGCAAGCGTTGCGCCGACTCGCCGACTCGGGTCGTGTTGCGGACACGACGGTACGGGAGTATCGAGCGGCGCGAGCCGCGTGGCTTCGACGAAGCCTACCGTGAACCTGCCGACGCGCAGAAGCGAGCGAGGAGCCTTGCACAGCTTGCTGCTAAGCGCCTTTCTTCTAGACAGCCATGCGCATCGCGAGCGACGCCGCCGGTTGGCGGAGTTCAACGCGGCCATCGGTGATGGTGTAGACACGGTCGAACCCTTCGATCATGCGTTGATCGTGCGTCACCAGAATGACGGCAGCGTTCTCTTCACGTCCGAGCTGCCGGAGCAGGTCCATCACCGCCCGGCCATGTTCCGTGTCGAGCGCGGCCGTTGGCTCGTCGGCCAGGATGATGCGCGGCCGATTGACCACCGCGCGGGCAACCGCCAATCGCTGCTGTTCGCCGCCTGATAGGGAGGCGGGATACATGTCCGCGCGGGGAAGGAGCTGCAACCGCTCCAACAGCAGTCGTGAGCGATGCAGGGCGTCACGGCCGGGCACGCCGTTCAGCGTGAGAATGAGGGCCACGTTTTCGGCGGCCGTCAGGAACGGGATCAAGTTGTAGGCCTGAAAGACGACGCCGACCTTCTGGCGCCGCAAACGTCGATCGTCGACAAGGACCCGACCGTCGCGATACACGGTCTCCCCATCGATGACGATGCGTCCTGCCGTCGGCGGATCGATCAACGACAAGGCCCGGAGCAGCGTCGTTTTTCCGGAGCCACTCGGGCCCATCAAGGCGACGACCTCGCCTCCATCGACCTCGAGGGAGGCGTTGTTGACCGCGACGACCTGCGCGCCACCTCGCGTGAAGATCTTTGTGACGCCGTTCGCCGTCAACGCGAGCATCACGCGCCTCCGCCTAGTGCCAGGGTCGGATCGACCCGCAGCGCTTTCCATACGCCCAGCAGGCCGCCGGCGATACAGATGGCGACCACGATGGCCAGCAGGACATATTGATCGAAGGCGACGACGACCACTCGCCTTGGAAAGTATTGATACGTACGGCTGATGAGAGCCGCGCCCAGGGCGAATCCAAGCAGTCCTAGCCCGAGCGCCTCCTGCAGGATGATCCCGGCGATCGTCCGATCAGCGGCACCGAGAACCTTCAAGGTGGCAATGTCTCTGGTCTTCTCCAACGTCAGCGTGTAGACAATGAGCGCGATGATGACGATCGTGACGAGCAACAAGATGACCCGCATGACCAGCGTCTGTTGCCGCCCCCGTTCGACGACGCTCCTCGAGAGGAGATCCTCCTGCTGTGCTGCGGTGAGCGCGCGATAGTACTGCCAGCGCTCGATGTGCTGCCGCACCCGGATCGGATCGGCCCCTGGCTGCAGCGTGACCAGCACGGCGTTGGCCAGGTGCGGGTTCTGCACGACAGGTCCGAGGGTGTCCGCATCGATCGCCGTCAACGCGGGCTGCGAGTGAAGCTGACTGTCCAGCCGCGCCCGGTCGTTGCGTACCGCTTCGTTCGCCTTCAGGAATTGGATCTCCTGCGCGTCAAGCAATGACACGAACGCGACCGGATCGCCGGAGCTGGAGACGATGCGCTCGGTGAGGCCCACCACGCGGAACACGATCCGTCCGACGCGGATCCGCGTGCCCAGGGCCACTCGGGCCTCTCGCCCGATGAGCATTTCATACCGGCTCTGCGTGATGGGCCGACCGGCGACGACGGCGGCTGGGCCGCCGAGGCTCCCAATCCGATACCCCACGAGTTGCACGCGAATCGGCGTTGGCCCGACGCGGAGCTGGAGCGCCTGGAACAGCACGGGGCCTGCGTCCTTGACCCCGGGCACCGATCGAACCGTCCGATACAGATCATCTGGTAGGCGGGAAATTTCGGCAAATGGCCCGTTGGTGTCCTTTTGCACCACCCACAGGTCCGCGCCAGACATGCGGACGAGACTCAGGGCTTCGACGACCAGGCCGCGGTACACACCGCCCATCGCCATGACCGTCGTCAGCAGCAGCCCGAGGCCAAGGGCGGTCAAGAGAAACCGCCCGAGGCGATAGCGGACGTCGCGAAGCGTCAGATTCATGGCTCGCCACTTTCAGGCGTGGGGAGATGCCGTTCAATCCGAACGCGTCGTCCCTCGCTCGTCGCGTCCGCCAGATCTCCCGGTGCGAGAATCACGTCGTCGCCTGGCGAAAGGCCGTGGAGGGCCTGAACCCAGCCGGCGTCGTCAATCGCGCCGAGGCGAAGCGGGATGAAATGGATGCGACCGTTGACGACGGCCAAGGCACCAGTCGCGTCGGGTCGGCGGACGATCGCCGCGACCGGTAGTGCGATGGCGCCGTGCTCGATCGGCAGCCGAATCGTGGCCTCGACCTGTTCTCCGAGCGTCAGGCGTTCGGGACGTTCGTTGAGCGTAATGTCGATGGCGAGTTGTTCGGTCACCCGATCGCTTTCTCGCCGCACGCGTGCGATGTATCCGCGAAAAGGCCGGCCAGGCATTGAACGGATGGTGATATCGACAGGATGGCCGACGGCGATCCCAGCCGTGTCTTGCTCGTCCACGTAGATCGTGGCCCAGACCGTGCGCGGATCCACGACTTTGAAGATCGGGATTCCGGGATTCACGATGGCGCCGGCCTCGAGTTCGCGACTGACCACGTAGCCGTCAAGGGGAGCTGTAATCACGGTGTCCGCGAGACGTTCCCGAGCGAGCACCAGCGCCGCCTCGGCCGCGCGCACTTGCGAACGCGCCGCCTCAACTTGATCCGTCCGCGGTCCCGCAAGCGCCAGCTGCAACTTCTGCTGGAGATCGCGCTCCTGGTTACCGGACACATCCTGGACCTGACGCGCGCGATCGAGATCTTGCTGGGAGATGATCTGCTTGGTGGCGAGTTGCTGGGCTCGCACGAAATCGTGCTCCGCCAATTCGCGTGACGCTTGCGCCGCCGCCAGTTGCGCCCGCAGCGCGTCAATTTCCTCGGGGCGTGCGCCGGCCAGCAAGTCACGGAGCTGCGCTTCCGCCGTCCGCACGTTCGCTTCCGCCTGCCGGACTTCTGCGCCGATCTGCGTGGCATCCAAACGCGCCACAACTTGGCCGGTCACGATTGGGTCGCCTTGGTCCACGAGGACCGAGACGATGCGGTCGGTAATCTTGCTGCCGACGGGCACGATGATCTTGGCTTCCACGGTGCCGACACCGTGAACGGCCGGCGTGATGTCGCGTGCGGTGACTCGGACGACCGTGACCGTGGAGGGCCGAAGAAGAAAGAAGGCGAGGACGCTACCAATGCCGAGCAGCAGGACGCCTGCGACTACGTTCTTGAGGCTCGGCATAACAACTTCCCTGAGCCGCCTTGTCTGGTTCGTTACGACATGTGGTGAGAATGCGAAATGAGGGCCATGAGGAAGGACAGAAAACGGGCGGATTCGAATGGTCGTCCCCGTATTGTGGGAAAGATTCCGCCAAGGGCTGGAAAATCTCGTGGAAGCCAGAACGGCGCCGAATCCGGGACGGCGGGTTGAAATACAGCGTGCGGCCTCCAATGCTATCGGCGTTCCTGTCAGGCGACACTCACTCTCCTGAACAGCGCCGCCTTAGCGAAGTCGTTGATCACAAGCGAGCAGGTCATGGCCGCGACCAGCACGAAGACGGTCTGGTGCCAGGGCACTGGCGTCAGGCCGGGAATGCCGACGATTGTCAGCGCCGTGCCGGCGACACCGTCGAGACAGAGGGCGGCGATGAGCGTGCCGCTTGGCCATGACGCCCAGAAGTGCCGGCGCTCTCTGGCGGAGACGATCGAGAAGAGCGCGAAGTAGAAGAGCATCTGAAAGCTGAACGTCTGGAGCATGGGCTCTTGTGTTCCCAGGTCGAACAGGCGCCAGCCCACCCAGAGCAACGCGAGCGCTTCCCCAACCATCAGTACCCCGAGCGCGGCACCCACGAGTACCGGCGTCCTCATGTCCCATGTCTCGGGCCGTGGCGAGCCTTCGACGTGATCGGTCGACAGGGCGATTTTGACGAAATCGGTGAGGAAGACCAGCACGATGATCCCGAGCGCAGACATGACCAGCCGGCCGGTCACCAGAAACGCGATCGCCACAAACGCCGACTTCAAGATCGTGCGGCTGACCTTATTGATGATCCATGTGAGCACGCGTTGATACACGATGCGACCCTCACGCACCAGCGTCACGATCCCTGCAAGCCCCTCGCTGGTGAGGACAACGCTCGCAGCGCCTTTGGCCACATCGGCGGCGTCCGTCACCGCGATGCCGACCTCCGCTTGTCGCAGCGCGGGCGCGTCGTTCACGCCATCGCCGGTCATGCCGACGACGTGTCCCGCGGTCTGAAGATGCTTAACGACTTTGTATTTGTCTTCAGGGTAGACCTCGGCAAGGCCATCGACCGCGTCGATCTCGCTGGCTGGATCGAGGAGATTGTGGAGAGACGTGTCCGCCTTTGATGCTGCGGCAATCTTGCTGAGACCCACCTGTCTCGCGACCTCTGTCGCGACCGGCAGCGCATCGCCGGTCAGCATCTTGATGGCCACGCCCAGGCCGCGCAGCGAAGCGATGAGGGCCGAGGCGTCCGTGCGCGGCGGATCGTACAGGCAGAGGAGCCCGACCGGTTCAGGCGCCGACGGATCGAATCCGCGTGCGACCGCGAGCGTGCGGTAGCCGCGATCCGCCTCTTCGCGCGCCCTCGCGTCGAGCGCGGCCGTAGCCGAGGCATCGAGCGCGCACACCTGCGCGACGATGTCGACGGCGCCTTTGACGACACGCATGGACCGTCCGTCCGACTGCACGACGGCTTCGGTCCGGCGGCGCGCGGCATCGAAAGGCACGAAGCTCAGCACCGTGACCTCGCGAGGCGTCTTGGTGTGATCACGCGCAGCCGCGAGGATCGCCAGATCGATGGGATCCCGGTTCGCCGCTTCCGACGCGTACGCGGCGTGCCGCAGCACGTCCTCTTCGCTGAAGCCGGGGAGCGGAATCACCCGCGCGACCGCGAGACGGTTGGCCGTGATCGTCCCGGTCTTGTCGACGCAGAGGACGTCCATGGCGGCAGCGTCCTCGGTCGCGCTCAAGCGCGTGACCAGGACGCCGGCGGCGGACAGCTCGCGCGCACCGACGGCCATACTCACGGTCAACATCACGGGCAGGGCCACGGGGACGGCGCCGAGTAGCAGCGCGAGCAGGAGCGGCAGCACGTCCACCAGTGGGACGCCGCGCGCGATCGCGAGCGCCACGATGACCAGCACGACGGCGCCCACGATGGCGAACAGCCAGCGGACGAGGTACGCGACCAGGGCCTCCGCGTGGAGTGTCGGGCGCGCGATTTGAACGAGCTCGGTCGTGCGCCCGAAGTACGTGCGCGCCGCGGTGGCGGTGACGAGGCCCGTCGCCTCGCCGCGGCGAATCACGGATCCTGAATACAGTGCGGTGTCAGCAGCCTTCTCGGCGGCCTGGGATTCCCCGGTGAGCACGGACTGGTCGACGCTCAGCGTTCCACTGAGCACTCGGATGTCGGCCGGGACGACGTCACCCTGTCGAACTCTGACGACGTCGTCCGGAACGAGGTCGCGTGCCGGCAGGACCTGCCACTGCCGGTCTCTGAGCACCCGAGCGTTGACCTGCAGGCGGCGGCGTAGCGTGTCCACGACGCCCTCGGCTCGTCGCTCCTGGACGAACGCGATGGCCGCGTTCAAGATGAGCAGGGCCGCCGCGATGACCAGGTCCGCGTAACGGTGCAGGGCCCACGACAGTGCGGCGATGGCCTCGAGCATCCAGGCCGACAGGCCCCAGAACTTCGACAGAAACGTGAGAACGGCGTGCGGTTTCTTCTCGAGGACCTCGTTCGGCCCGTACTGTTGACGTCGAGCCTCGACCTCTCCTATCGAGAGACCGGCGTGGACATCCGTCACGCTCGCCGCCTACCGACGGCCCCGGCCGGCCCACATCGGAAAGCCTTTGGCATCGCGGAAGGTCATCGTCTCGGAACCCTTCTTGATTTGATTCAGCTCAGGGGTTTCGGCTTTTCGAGCCCGAACTTCTGCATGCGATAGAGGAGGGCACTGCGCGTGATGTCGAGATACGCCGCGGCCTTTGTTTGATTCCAGTCATGTTTCTCCAGTGCCGCCTGCAGCAGATCGCGTTCGACGGTCTCCAGTGACAGTCCGTCGTCTGGCAGCTCGATGCGCAGCCGCCCGAGCCCCTGCTCGCGCGCTCGCACGCGGTCCGGCAGGTCCTCCAGACCGATGACACCGTCGCGGTCGAGCACCAGGGCCCGTTCGACGACGTTCTCCAGCTCGCGGATGTTCCCGGGCCACGCGTACAGATTGAACGCGGAATAGACGTCGCGATTGACAGTGGGTCGCGGTCGCCCGAGACGAGCGGCATGCTTGTCCACGAAGTGCTCCACCAACGGGGGGATGTCGTCGGCGCGCTCTCGCAATGGCGGCAGGCGGAGCGCGACGACGGCGAGTCGATAGTAGAGATCGTCGCGAAACCCGCCATCGGCGAGCATCTTCTCCAGGTCGCGATTGGTGGCCGCGATGATGCGAACGTCAATCTTGGCCGGCCGCGACTCGCCCACCTTGTCGATCTCACGATTCTGGAGGACGCGGAGAATCTTGACCTGCATCAACAACGGCAGCTCGCCAATTTCGTCAAGGAAGATCGTGCCCTTGTTCGCGGCTTCGAACTTGCCCTGCTTGTCGGAGACGGCTCCAGTGAATGAGCCGCGACGATGGCCAAACAGTTCGGATTCGATGAGGCTTTCAGGGATGGCCGCGCAGTTGACGACGACGAACGGATGACGGGAACGGTCACTATGGAAGTGGATGGCTTTCGCGAGCAGCTCCTTTCCGGTTCCGCTTTCGCCATACAGCAGCACCGTGGTCTCGGTGTGCGCGACGCGTGAAGCCAGCTCCGTCACGTCGTGCATCGCGCGCGATCCCGCGATCATGTTGGCGAAGGAGAAGCGCTCGGCGACGACCTCGCGCAAACGCCGATTTTCCTGTTTCAACGCCGCGACGTCGAATGTCTTGCTCAGGATGACGCGGAGCTGCTCGCGCGTGAACGGTTTCGTGAGGTAGTCGAAGGCGCCCAACTTCATCGCGTCGACGGCCGACCCAATCGTCCCGTGCGCCGTCAGCATGACGACCGGGAGATCAGGCTGCAGCGTTTTCAACCGAGCGAGCAGCTCCATCCCGTCGCTCTCCGGCATCTTGACATCAGTCAGGACGACGTCGACCCGGTCGGCCTGAAATCGCTGCAAGGCCGCCGCCGCATTGGGCGCGGTGAGCACTCGAAAACCGTCCTCCTGAAGCTGGTATTCCACGACCCGGCGGAAGCTCGGATCGTCGTCGACGAGAAGCACCGTGCGAGGGTCAGTCATACCTGGACCTCCGAGCGGGGCTCGACTTCGGCATGTGGCGTGGATGCGCCGATGGGCAGGCGGATGCGAACGCACGTGCCGCGCTCAGATGTCTCTGTGACCTCGATGTGACCATCATGGGCCATGACAATCCGATAGGCGATGGCGAGGCCAAGCCCGGTGCCCGTCTCTCTCGTCGTGAAAAATGGACTGAAGATGTGGTCCAGATGCTCGGCCTGAATACCCGGTCCTTCATCGATGACGTCGATCAGGACTTCCTGCTGATCCAGGCATTCACGCACACGCACGAACGAGCCCCGCGGGCTCGCCTGGATGGCGTTGAGGATCACATTCAGCAGCACCTGCTCGATCTGGAATGCATCGATCAACATATCCGGCATGGGCGCGGCGCGACCGATGTCCAGGCTCACGCCCCGTCGTTCCGCTTCGACCCGAAGTAGGGCGACGACGCGCTCTATCACATCGTGGAGCGCGGTCGGACGGAGATCCGGTTCGTGTGGTCGCGCGTAGCGCAGGAATTCCCACACGAGATTGTCCAGGCGCTGCACTTCGACCATCGCGAGGCGCGAGAACTCCCCTTCGGGGCTGTCCGGACTCGACCGTTCGTCGATGATTTCGAGCGCCCCGCGGATGGACGCCAAGGGGTGACGGATCTCGTGCGCCAGGCCGGCCGCGACCTCCCCGAGCGTCTTCAATCGATCGGCGCGCTGGAGCTGCTCGCACGATTCACGAAGCTCGAGGTTGGCCCGTTCCAGGGTCTCCGCGGCACGCTGGTAGCGCGCGGTTACGCGCCGTTGCGCCGTCGCGAGGAGGCCCACGGTCAGGCCGATGACGTGAAAGACGACGATTTCAGCGTACCGGCCCGCTTCGAATGCCGCACTCTGCTCACGGAGATGAGGCGCATAGGCCATCGAGCAGGCCACTGCAATGAGCAAGCCTCCGACCGCGCCGTACCAGTAGGCGCCGACTAGGATGGGAATGTAATAGAGCCGCAGCAGCAACCCGTGCCAGGTCACCTCTGATTGGTTCGTCGCGGCGTGCACGAGAGAGATCGCGACGATGATGAGCAGCAGGCTGCCGATGCGAGTCGCGTCGCTCGCAAGGCCTCGGCGCAGTGGTGCCTCGTCGGTCGACCGGTCCATATCAATGCCATCGTAGCACTCCGACCTCACGCCCATCCTGACGCGGCTGTCTGTTTTCAAACACGTTGACGCGCGCGCTGTCTGAGAGCGATCACCGCTGCTCCGTCTCTGCGGATACCTCCCGGCGAAATCCAGTGCTGGGCCACCGCAGACGGTTGCGCACACTTCTTGCTCTCTGACTCACGTCAAATGGGAGCGGCATATCGAACGCCTGAAGCCATCGCGTCCCCGAGCGTCGATTTGGCGGGCAGAACCACGACGGCCGCTATCGGGTTGGTGAACGCTGTCCATGCAGATCAGGATGACGACACGTCGCCCTTGCTCTCGCGACGGCAATGGATCGGGCTCGCCTGGGGAGCCCTCACGGCGGCCTCGCTGGTCGCGCTCGCATCCACCGGCCGCATGATGTTTCCAAACGTCCTCGATGAGCCGTCGCAGCAGTTCAAGGCTGGATTTCCGAACGACTACGGGATGGGAGTTGATGAGCGATGGAAGGACACATTCGGTGTCTGGATCGTGCGCACGCGCGAGGATGTGGTCCAGGACGCCAGCGGGTTTTACGCCCTGATCGCGGTCTGCACGCATCTCGGGTGCACGCCGAACTACTTGCCAGCCGAACAGAAGTTCAAGTGCCCGTGTCACGGCAGCGGCTTCCGCCTCACAGGCATCAATTTCGAAGGGCCCGCGCCCCGCCCGCTGGAGCGGGCCGCCGTCTCGCTGGCCGATGATGGCCAGCTGCTGATCGACAAAAGCCGCAGGTTTCAGTTTGAGCTGGGCCAATGGAGTGAGCGTGAATCGTTTCTGAAGGCGTGACACGTGGGGCTTGTTGGTCCGGCCAACGGCGCCTGCGCACGCGGTGAGCCGGGGTTCTTGGAGGGTGTCATGTCACGAACTTGCGAATTCTGCGGCGGTGAAGTCCACGAACTCGCGCGTACGCGGAACCATGTGTGGATCAGCTGCCATCGTTGCCAGCGAAGCTGGCGAGAAACTCTCGATGCAGCCTCGGCGGCCAACGTCGAATCGAGGCTCCCAACGCCGACCAAGGCGAGGTTTCAAGACTCGACATTGGGCGGGTACGTGACGGCCACGGCGGCTGTCGCCCTCGCCTTCTTGGTGCGGCTGGCCCTCAAACCACTTATCGGGAACGCCAGTCCGTTTTTGTTGTTTACCCCTGCCGTCATGGTGGCGGCCTGGTACGGCGGCGTCGGCCCCGCGATATTGGCGACGGGTGCCGGGGCGATCCTCGGTGATCGTTTCTTTCTCCGGACGATTGGTGAGGCAGGACTCGAACAGTGGGATCGCGTGGCGCTGTTTCTGCTCGTGGGCGGGCTGCTCATCTCTCTGACAACGGTCCTGAGGGTCAGCAGGCGCCGACTGGCCGACAGCTTGTGGCGGGAGCAGAAGGCCCGGGCCGAGGCAGAAGCCGCCAACCAGACGAAGGACGATTTCCTCGGCTTGATCTCGCACGAACTGCAGACACCGGTGTCCGTCATTGAGGGCTGGGCGACCGCGATCCGGAAACGCCAACTCCACGGCGAAGCACTGAGTGTCGCGCTTGATGCGATCGAACGAAACGCGCAGGTCCAGAGCCGGCTGGTCCGAGACATTCTCGACCGGGCGCGGATTGTGAGTGGACGCATGCGCCTCGAGCCGAAGATCGTGTCCATCTCGGAAGTCTTGCGAGCGGCGGTCGAGCAAATGCGACCAGGCTTCGATCACAATCACCAACAGCTCACGACCACCATCAGTGATACCCAGTACCCAATGTCGGCGGATCCGGTCCGGTTACAGCAGGTGTTTACCAATCTGCTGTCAAACGCCATGAAGTTTACGCCTCCGGGGGGACATATTGCCGTCGAGGCGTCGTGCACAGCGAGTACGGCCGTGGTGACGATCAAGGACGATGGCGCCGGCATCAGCACGGAGTTTCTGCCGCGCCTGTTCGACGGGTTTCAGCAGGATCCCCGCACGCAGGCCTCTTCGTCTCGAGGCCTTGGCTTGGGCCTGTCGATCGCACGGCACTTCGTGGAACGTCACGGTGGAATGATCCGGGCCGACAGTGAGGGACCCGGTAAGGGCGCGACCTTCACGGTTGTGCTGCCCCTGCAGCCACAACAGGGCGCAGTCGAGGAGCGACGGCCTGCGGGCGTGCCGGCCGGTGCCCTCCGGGCCATCTCGGTACTGCTCGTGGAGGATGACGAGGATGCGCGAACGCTGCTGACCGAAACCCTGGAGTACTACGGCGCACACGTGTGGCCCGTTGCCTCGGCCTCGGAAGCGGCGCAGCTACTCGAACGACACCAGGCAGACGTGCTGTTGTCGGATCTGCGACTGCCCGGTGAGGACGGCTTCGCGCTCATCCAGAACCTGCGATCGCGTCGCGATCCGTACATGGCGTCGATTCCCGCGGCCTCAATCACCGCGTCCCGGCTGACCGAGGATCGTCACCATGCGATCGCCGCGGGATATCAACTGCATTTGCAGAAGCCCGTAGATCCCGATGAGCTGGTGTCGGCCATTCTCGCCTTGGCGTGCATGCCTCGGCCGGGCTACCAGATGCACTGACGGAGGAGCGCGACCATGCTATCGACTGAAGCAACCCACACCGATTGGCTGCATCTGATACGCGCCGAGTATCTGGAAATCCCTGGCCTGCACCTGACGGAACCCCAGGCGCAGCGGCTGTGGGGCCTCGACTCGGCGGCGACGCAGGCGCTGTTCTCGGCACTGTTGGACGTCAAGTTTCTCAAACGCACCCGCCAAGGCGGCTACGTGCGCGCCGATCAGGGCTGATGGATGACAGACAGGCCTGGCGCGGCTATTTCTGCACGGTGACGGGATCGCCGGTGACGTGTTCCCTGATTTGATACCGCAGGAAGTCGTGGATCGCGTCCCGTGCATCGGCGTTCGACGTGGCAATCCGAACGACGCCTCCGCGCTCGGTGGCCTCAAACGTGTACGCAATCGCCGCCCTGAGGCGCTGCATCGTCGCCACACCGGGCGGCATCTCGCCGTGCGTCATCAGCGGCTTCTCGAAGTCGCCCTGGCCAAACGCCTGCACGATCTCTTGGAGGTGCGACCGAACCTGATCGCGAGTGGTCTGATCGGCCGCGTCGTTGGCGCTGATGGCGATCGCGCCGCCGTTGGCGGCCAGCGTGAAGTGGTGCGTGGCCTTGTCCTGATCGAAGCCCATGGCCATCTGGCCGTGCTGCTTCATCTCGGCCTCTTTCTTCATTTGCGCCATGTGCTCTTCGTGCGTCATCCCTGCGGGCATGGCCGGATGCTGCTGGCGAGCGACGACGGAGACGAACGGAAGGCCGGCGAGTGCGAAGACCGTGGAAAGTCGAATCAGTCGTTTCATACCAACCATGGTAAACCCTGGAATCGGTTCCAGGGTCAAGCCCCATCCAGCCGGGCGGCCTGAATCAGGATCTGGTTTTCAGATTCGACAGAGGAGAGCGAACTGGAAGATGCCTGGCATCTGCTTCCAGTGACTCCAGCAGGCGTGCCGGCCGATTTGCGGGCGTACGGGCCAAACGACGATCCCAGTTCCGGAGCGTCCGACTCATGTCCTTCCGGGCCGCTGTCAGCTCGGCGATCCGCTGATCCACCGCGGTCAGGATGCGATCGGCAGCCGCACGCACATCGTGACATGGTGCACCGCCTGACTGTCGCACACGTAAGAATCCTGCCACGTCGCGCAGCGAAAACCCAAGCCGGAGCGCCTGTCGAACGAGTGTGACGCGATCGAACGCAGACGGCGGGTACTGCCGGTATCCCGCGTTCGTTCGTGGAGCCGCCGGCAGCACGCCAAGCCGCTCGTAGTGTCGAATCGTGTCGACGCTGACGCCGGTGCGCTTGGCGAGCTGGCCGATTCGGAGAAGCCCTTCGCCCATGGCGCCATCATAAGGCCTGCGCGCATCGGCCAGGCCGCGGCCAGCGCGAGCCGTTTCGAGCTCCTCGACCTCCTGTCGCAAGAGTCGCCCGCCCCTCACAAGCCACTTGACGGCGACTACTCAAGTAATATATTTACTACTTTACCAATGGCGACCGACACCCACCGGGCGTTCAAGGGCCGTCTCTACGGCCAGTTCGCCCGCATCGGCAAGGCGCTCTCCAGCCCCCACCGGCTCGAGATGCTGGAGCTGCTCGCGCAGGGCGAGCGGACCGTCGACTCCCTGGCCGGCGAAATAGGCCTCTCCCTGGCGAACACCTCGCAGCACCTGCAGGTGCTGCGGCAGGCGGCGCTCGTCGATAGCCGCAAGGACGGCCTCTTCGTTCACTACCGCCTCGTGGACCCGGCCGTCTACGACCTGTGTCGGGCGATCCGTTCCGTCGCCGAGCAGCAACTGGCCGAGTTCGACCGCCTTGTGCGCGACCACTTCGGCGACCGTTCCGCCGCGGAGGCCGTGCCGATGGGCGAACTCATCAAGCGCGCGCGGTCGCGGGATGTCGTCATTCTCGACACGCGGCCTGCCAACGAATACGCGGCGGGACACATCGCGGGCGCGATCTCGGTGCCGGTTGACGAGCTGCAGGGCCGCCTGCGGCAGCTGCCGAAAGACAAGGAATACGTCGCCTACTGCCGTGGGCCGTACTGCGTCTACGCCGATCGCGCGGTGGACATCCTGCGATCGAAGGGACGCCGCGCTCGGCGCCTGCTCGAAGGGTTTCCCGAGTGGAGGGCGGCGGGCTTTCCCGTGCAGACGGGTCTTGAGCAAGAGGCATCGAGATGAGAGGAGACAGCCATGATCGTCACGACCGTTGATCGCGCGGCCCTCGAGACCAAAGTCAAGGGCATGTACACCGACGTCGCCATGAACCCGCACGGCAACTTCCACTTTGAGATGGGTCGCGCCATGGCCGAGCGGCTTGGCTACGCACCCGCGGATCTCGATCGTGTGCCGGCGGACGCCATCGACTCATTCGCCGGCGTCGGTCACTTCTTCCACCTCGCCGATCTAAAGCCCGGCGAGCAGGTGGCGGACCTGGGCAGCGGATCGGGCATGGACGCGTTCGTGGCCTCGCTCAAGGTCGGGCCGGCCGGCCGCGTGGTCGGCGTGGACATGACGGACGCGCAGCTTGCCAAGGCTGAGCGTCTGGCCCATAGCGCCGCCTTCCAGAACGTCACGTTCCAGAAGGCGTACATCGAAGACACGAGTCTCGACACCGGCGCGTTCGATTGCGTGATCTCGAACGGCGTCATCAATCTCGCGGCCGACAAGGGCCGCGTGTTCCAGGAAGCCGCGCGGCTCCTCAAGCGCGGCGGACGTCTCGCCATCGCCGACATCGTCACCGAGACACAGTTGCCGGAAGGCGTCGTCTGCAACGCGGATCTCTGGGCGGCATGCATCGGTGGCGCCGCGCAGCAAGACGAGTACCGCACGGCCATCGAGGCGGCGGGGCTACGCATCGAGCGGGTCGAAGAAAACCCGCAGTATCAGTTCATGTCAAAGAGTACCCGGGGCGCCACCGCGCAATGGGGCGTGAAGAGCGTGTCGATTCTCGCGCGCAAGGCCTGAAGATGACGTCGTCTATCCCCACGGCGCGCCGGTCGGTGCCGCCCGTCCGCCTGGGACTCCGCGAAAACCTCGGTCAGTTTGCGTTACTCGTCGTCGTGAATGCCTTTGTCGGCGCCATGGTCGGCCTGGAGCGGAGCATCCTGCCGGCGATCGCAGAGCAGGAGTTCCATCTCGCCGCGCGTACCGCGGTGCTCTCGTTCATCGTCGTGTTCGGCGTGGCGAAAGCGCTCACCAACTACAGCGCCGGCCGACTGTCGGACCGACTGGGTCGCAAGCATGTGCTGGTGGCCGGATGGCTGGTCGCCGTTCCGGTGCCCTTCCTCCTGATGTGGGCGCCGACCTGGAACTGGGTGCTCGTCGCGAATGTCCTGCTCGGCATCAGTCAGGGTCTGACGTGGTCGACCACCGTCATCATGAAGATTGATCTCGTCGGTCCGAAGCAGCGCGGGCTGGCGATGGGTTTGAATGAGTTCGCCGGATACGTGGCAGTGGCCGCCAGTGCACTGGCCACGGGCTGGATGGCCGCACGCTACGGCCTGCGCCCGCAGCCGTTCTATCTCGGCGTCGGATTCGCCATCGTGGGTCTCGCGCTGTCCGCACTCCTCGTGCGCGAGACTCGGCATCACGTCGCACACGAATCCGCCCTGCTCGGGACGCTGGCGTTTGGTGACGTGCCCACTCCTCGCGAGGTGTTCTGGCGCACCACAGTGCTCGACGCCAACCTGTCGAGCGTCAGTCAGGCGGGCCTCGTCAACAACCTGAACGACGGGATGGCCTGGGGGCTCTTCCCGCTCGTGTTCGCCGCGGCCGGGATGAATCTGGCGCAGGTGGGACTGCTCGCTGCCGTCTATCCGGCCACGTGGGGGATCGGCCAACTGGCGACCGGGGCACTGTCGGATCGCACGGGACGGAAGCCGCTCATTGTCTGGGGCATGTGGGTCCAGGCGGCGGGCATCGGCGTGGTGACGATGGCGCACGCGTTCGCGGGGTTTGCCATGGGTGCCGTGTTGCTCGGGATCGGCACCGCGATGGTCTACCCCACGCTGCTCGCCGCCATCGGGGATGTCGCCCACCCATCGTGGCGAGCATCCGCGGTCGGCGTGTATCGCCTCTGGCGCGACCTCGGGTATGCGATCGGCGCACTTCTCGCCGGCGTGACGGCCGACGCGTTCGGGCTGAACGTCGCCATGTGGGTCATCGCGGCGCTGACCTTTTCGTCTGGGATCGTATCGGCCACGCGAATGGCCGAAACGCTGCAACCCCTCGCCGTGGAGATATAGAGGCCGGAGTGACCGACCTTAATAGAAGGGAGCTGTGATGAATCCAAATCAAGCGTTGTGGGAGAAAGGCGACTTTACCGAGATTGCCGCCTTGATGCGTCAATCCGGAGAAGCCGTCGTGAGGTCTCTCGGGATAACGAGGCCGCTGCAGGTTTTGGACCTCG
>JBGPHH010000057.1:0-18476 GCA_041484265.1 Vicinamibacteria bacterium | reverse complement strand
TGCGGGACTTTCGCGTTCGACTTGCATGTGTTAGGCACGCCGCCAGCGTTGATTCTGAGCCAGGATCAAACTCTCATGTTAAATTCGCTGGCTGCTGCATCGCTCTCCCGAAGGGTCACGCTGCAACAACACAACTCATTAACGCGAGGCCGATTTGGCTTTTGCGTTGTTCAATCCGTTATTAATGAAGTGGTCGTCGCCAGTCGCCTTTGCACGGACTGACAACTCCGGTCGACCGATTCTACGACGCCACCCGCTGACTCTCATTGTCTTTGCTTACAGGCCGCACCTTGAGTGCGGCCTGAAACATTGACGGGTTGTGTGTGCTTGCACGCACTATCTAGTTTTCAAAGAACCGACGATCCGGAAACGAGTCCGAACCCTGGGACACGCCCGAGGCGCTGGGCCCAGGTTCCCTTTCGCGCCGAACGCTCTTTGGGGAACCTTGGAAGGTTACTAGACCCCTCCTACCCTGTCAATACTTCTTTATTCTGGGAGGATTCGAACGAGATGATTCTGCTTCTGGCCTTTCCGCAGCACGAACAATCGGCCTCCGATTGCCTGATCCCTCGTGACGCGGGCCTGCGGATCGGCTATGCGACGGTTGTTGACGTAAATGCCCCCCGACTGCACCAGCCGCCGTGCCTCGCCCTTTGACGGCGCGAGTTCGACGCGCGCGATCAGGTCCACCAAGCCCAGCCCGCCGCCCGCAAACGCGTCGGCCGGCAGCTCAGTTGACGGCACATCCTCGAACACCGCCAGCACATCCTCGGCGTCGAGCGTGGCGATGTCTTCGCCGAAGAGGACCGTCGAGGCGTGCTCGGCTCTGGTCACTTGGCCGGTGCCGTGTACGAGACCCGTGACGTCGCGCGCCAGCACGCGCTGTGCCTCGCGCTTTTCGGGCGCCGCCTTGCTCACCTCCTCGAGGCCGTCGATCGTCGCGCGATCGAGAAACGTGAAGTACTTGAGATACGTCACGACGTCGCGATCGTCGGTGTTCAGCCAGAACTGATAAAACCTGAAGGGCGACGTCCGCGCAGGGTCGAGCCAGATCGTGCCGGTTTCCGTCTTGCCGAACTTGGTGCCCGCCGCCGTCTTCATCAGGGGCCAGACCAGGCCATGTGCCTTCTTTGCGCGCAGCTTGCGGACCAGGTCGATGCCGGCGGTGATATTGCCCCACTGATCGCTGCCGCCCATTTGGAGGACGCAACCGAACCGATCGAAGAGCTGTAGGAAATCGTACGCCTGAAGGACCAGGTAGCTGAACTCGGTGTACGAGATGCCGTCTTCGCTGTCGAGGCGGCGGCTCACCGATTCCTTCTGGAGCATGTAGTTAACGGTGAAATGCTTGCCGACGTCGCGCAGAAACGACACGAGATCGATCGCGGCGAGCCAGTCCGCATTATTGACGATGCGCGCGGCGTTGGTCGCCGCACCAAAGTCGAGCAACCGCTCCAGTTGCGGCCGCACGCCGGCCACGTTCTCATTGATGCGATCGGCGGAGAGCAGCACTCGTTCAAGCGACTTTCCACTCGGATCACCGATCATGCCGGTGCCGCCGCCCACGACCGCGATCGGCACGTGGCCGAACCGCTGCAGGCGCGCGAGTCCCAACACTGTCAGCAGGTTGCCCACGTGAAGGCTCGAGGCGGTTGGATCGAAGCCGATGTACGCGGCGAGGAGTCCGGCCGCGAGCAGGTCGTTCACGCCCTCAGTCGACTCCGACACCATCCCGCGCCACGTCAGTTCCTCAAAAAGATTGGCCATCGCCGCAACGGGTTACTATACCAGCCACACCCTGACCTATGGACAGCAGTCGGCGCGCGGTACTGAAGGGACTCGTCGTGACCGGGGTTGGTGCGGTCGCAGGGACAGGCGCGTACGGCTTTCTCTACGGCCGCCACGGCCTGGTGACCACGCGGGCAACGGCCACCGTGGCTGGCCTGTCCCCTGGCCTCGCCGGACTGCGCATTGGACTGCTGACCGACATCCACCGCAGCCGGTTCGTGTCGCACGAGGCGGTCGCGCAGGCCGTCGGCGTGTTGATGAGCGAGCGCCCCGATCTCATCGTTCTCGGCGGCGACTACGTGTCATTCGCCGACCGAAAGTACGTCGGCCCATCGGCCGAGGCGCTGGCGCCGCTCAACGCGCCGCACGGAGTATTTGCAATTCTCGGCAATCACGACGATGACCACGACATGCCGTTGGCACTCTCGCGAAACGGCGTCGAAGTCCTGAAAGACGCGCGCTCGCGCCTGACGATCAAGGGCGAAGCGCTCGAGCTCGCCGGGATCCGCTTCTGGACCAAGCGCCCGGGCGACATCGGGGCCGTCGTTCGTGGGGCCACCGGCCCGATCGTGCTGCTGGCCCACGATCCGCGGCGCCTCACAGAAGCTGCCGCGCTCAGAATTCCCCTGGTGCTGTCGGGTCACACCCATGGCGGTCAGGTGGTGCTACCCGGGCTCGGCGCGATCGCAGCGCAGAAGTTTCCGGTGGCGGCCGGCTTCGCGCGCCGCGACGGCACGACACTCTTCGTCAGCCGGGGACTGGGCACAGTTTACGCACCGATTCGCATCAACTGCCCACCCGAAGTCGTTGTGCTGACGCTCGAGCCCGCCGGGTCGTCCTGATTGAGCCCAGAGTTCCTTACTGAGAATTCAGACTTTTCGGGAGCCGACCCGGCTATATCATTGCTTCTGCTCACGGCCGTTCGCGGGTCGCTTGAGTCCTGACGATTCTTGAGCCGCTCGGAGTTTCTTTGTTCTCGAGGAGCCGACATGTTAATGGGTCATCGACGTCTCGCCGTGGCAGCCGGCCTTCTGTGTGTCGGCGTCCTTGCGTCGCAGTGTTCGTCGCCGCAGCCGGCCCAGCCACCGAAGCCGAAATTCATCGGCGATTCCGACATGAAGCCGATCGTCTCGGTGAAAGAGTTGATGCAGTACATGATCGATCCGATTTCCGACAATATCTTCGATGCCGTGTGGACCGACATCTCGAAGAAGGGCATCGTCAATTACCAGCCGAGAAACGACGATGACTGGGAGAAGGTGAAGGTCGGGGCGGTGACGCTCGCGGAAGGGATCTATCTTCTCAAGATTCCGCGGCCATGGACACCGCCGGGGGACGTCAATAACAGCACGGGCCCCAACCCACCGGAGTTGTCGCCCACTCAGATTCAGGCCAAGGTCGACGCCGACCCGGTCGTGTGGAACGCGAAGATCGAGGCGCTCAGAAACGTGGCGCTCGAGGTCCTCGACATTGTGAAGAAGAAGGACATCAACGAGCTCTTCGCCGCCGGCGAGGATCTCGACAAGGCCTGCGAGGCGTGCCATCTGGAGTACTGGTATCCGGGCGACAGGGCGGCGGTCGATGAGGATGCGAGGCAGCGGGCCAGATTCGAAAAGCCTGGAGCTTCTCGGAAGGCTCCGACGTCGAATACGAGCGCCTCTCCGGAAAAGAAGTAGGGGCCCGACATGTTCAAACGGCCTGGACGCTTCGTCGCAGCTGCCTGCCTGCTGTTCCTGGGCGCGCTGGGGTCGCGGTGTTCACCACAGCCGGCCAAACAGGCCCCGCCTTCGGCCTCGCGCCTCATCGGCGACATGCCGCCCGTCGTCTCAGCCAAGGAGTTGATGAAGTACACGATCGATCCGATCGCCGACAATATCTTCAACGCGGTCAGGTGGGACATCACCGCCAAGGGGATCGTGGAGACGCGGCCGCGAACCGATGACGACTGGGACAAGGTGAAGATCGGCGCGGTGACGCTGGCCGAAGGGATTTATCTGCTCAAAGTCCCGAGGCTCTTTGCGCCGCCTGGCGACGTCAACGACAGCATCGGCCCGAACGCGCCGGAACTCTCGCCCGATCAGATCAAAGCCAAAATCGACGCCGACCCGGTGTTATGGAACGCCAAGATCGAGGCGCTCAGGAACGTCGCCCTCGAGGTCCTCGACGTCGTGAAGAAGAAGGACGTCGACGCCCTGTTCGACGCCGGCGGAGACCTCGACAAGGCTTGCGAGGACTGCCATCTGGAGTATTGGTACCCGAACGACAAGAAGCGGCTCGCAGCCGAGGCGGGAAATAGGCGCTAACGCAAGATGAATCGGCGCCCCTCGACCGTCCAGCCGCGGTCAAGCACCAGGCGGATGGCTTCGGGATAGAGGCGGTGTTCCTCGACGAGAATCCGGTTCGACAACGTCTCCACCGAATCGTCCGCCATCACCGGTACGGCCGCCTGCAGAATGATCGGACCGGCGTCCAGTTCCGGGGTGACCAGGTGCACGGTCGCCCCGCTGAGGCGGACGCCGTGCTCAAGCGCCTGGCGCTGCGCATCGAGACCGGGGAATGCCGGCAGCAAGGACGGGTGGATGTTGAGCACGCGGTTGGGAAACGCGTCCAGGAGCGGCCGTCCGATCAAGCGCATGAATCCTGCGAGGCACACCAGGCCGACCTCGCGCGCCAGGAGGGCATCGACAATCGCACGGTCGTACGCGTCGCGGTCCGTGTAATCACGGTGATTGAGAAGAAGCGTCTCGATCCCCGCCTCCCGCGCGCGAAGGAGGCCCGGAGCCTCCGGTCGATTGGACACGACCACGGCGATGGTCGCGTCGAGCCGGCGCGTCTTCACCGCATCGATGATCGACTGCAGATTCGACCCGCGGCCCGAGATGAGGACAGCCAGGCGGCGATTCACGGCTTGTCGATGTAGCGGACAGTCTGGTCGCCCGAGACCACGAAGCCGAGACGGACGGCGTTCGGCTCTCCGGTTCGCGCGAGCGTGTTGATCACGCGCTCGGCGTCATGTGCGCGGCACGCCAGCACCATCCCCACGCCCATGTTGAACGTGCGGAACATCTCATCTCGGGCAATGGCGCCGTGCCGCTGCAGAAGCTGGAAGACGGGGGGCACGGACCATGCGCGGGGATCGACCTCGGCCGCGCATCCTGTCGGCAGGATTCGAGGCAGATTCTCGGTGATGCCGCCGCCGGTGATGTGCGCCATCCCCTTCACATAGCCCCGCTCGAGAAGCGGTCGCACCAGGGACAGGTACGATCGGTGAGGAGCGAGTAATGCGTCGCCCACCGTCGCGCCCAACTCATTGACGAAGGTGTCCGCCTTGAGCCGCGCCACCTCGAACAGGACGCGTCGCGCGAGCGAGTAGCCGTTGGTGTGGAGCCCCGCCGAGGGCAGGCCAATCAAGACGTCACCCGGCGCGATCGTCCGCCCATCGACGACCTTTGTCCGCTCGACGACGCCGACGATGAAGCCGGCCAGATCGTACTCGCCGTCGGCGTAGAACTCCGGCATCTCAGCGGTCTCTCCACCGATGAGCGCACAGCCGTTCTCGCGACACGCGCGGGCGGCGCCCGCCACGACCTGCTCGGCGACCTCTGGCGACAGGCGGCCGGTCGCGAAATAATCCAGGAAGAAGAGGGGCTCGGCGCCCTGAACCAGAATGTCGTTGACGCAGTGGTTGACCAGGTCGGCGCCAACCGTGTCGTGCCGGCCGGTCAGAAACGCGACCTTGAGCTTGGTCCCCACGCCGTCCGCGCTCGACACGAGCACCGGATCCTGAAACCGCTCGCGATCGAGCCGGAAGAGGCCGCCGAACGATCCGATGTCGGAGAGCACGCCCGGCGTGAAGGTGGCGCGGGCAAGCGACTTGATCCGCCTGACGGTCTCGTTGCCCGCGTCGATGTCGACGCCAGACTGGCGGTAATCCATCAGCGTGAGCGCTCGCGGCTATTTGGCAACGGGCTCGGTCTTATCGAGCTTCAACGCGAGCTGCAGGTAGCTGGCTTCGTCTCGCGGAAACTCGACCGGATAGTGGCCGGTGTAACAAGAGGTGCAGTAGGAGCTGCGCCGGGGGCCAACCGCCGAAAGCATGCCGTCGAGGCTGAGATACCCAAGGCTGTCCGCTTCAATGTACTTGCAGATCTCATCGAGCGTGTGGGTGGCGCCGATGAGCTCGGATCGCTGCGGTGTGTCGACGCCGTAAAAGCACGGCGAAATCGTCGGGGGGCAGCTGATGCGCATATGCACCTCGCGCGCGCCGGCCGCCCGCACAATCTTGACGATCTTCCGGCTTGTGGTGCCGCGCACGATGGAGTCGTCGACGAGTACGACACGCTGGCCCGCGAGAATGCTCCTCACCGGATTGAGCTTCACGCGAACGCCAAAGTGCCGGATCGACTGTCGCGGCTCGATGAAGGTGCGCCCGACGTAGTGATTGCGGATGAGCCCCATCCGGAGCGGAATGCCGGAGGCATCGGAAAAGCCGACAGCCGCGCACACGCCAGAGTCGGGAACCGGCACGATCACATCTGCGGCGGCCGGCTGCTCGCGAGCGAGCAGCCTCCCCAGCTCGGTCCGGACTTCGTTCACGCTCTGCCCAAACACCAGGCTGTCCGGCCTGGCGAAGTAGACGTGCTCGAAGACGCAGTGGGCGAGCGGCGCAGGCGCGAACGGCTTGATCGACTTCTCGCCATTTGGCCCCGCGATAAACACCTCGCCCGGCTCGATGTCCCGCACGTAGGTCGCACCGATCAAATCGAGCGCGCATGTCTCCGAACAGACGACCGGCGCGTCGCCCAAGCGTCCGAGGGCCAGCGGACGGAATCCGTGCGGATCGCGGGCCGCAATCAGCTTGTCCTTCGTCATCATGGCGAGCGAAAACGCCCCTCGGACCTGCGACAGCGCCTCGATGATCGCGCCCTCGGCCGTCGGCGCTTTCGATCGCGCATACAGATGGAGAATGACTTCGGAATCAGTCGTCGTCTGGAAAATGGCGCCGTCACGAACCATCTGGTCTTTGAGCTCGGTCGCATTGACGAGGTTGCCGTTGTGGCAGATGGCTATCTCGCCGTGGGCGCAGTCAATGACGAGCGGGCCGGCGTTGCCGAGGCGGCTCCCGCCCGCCGTCGAGTACCGCACGTGGCCAACGGCCATCGGTCCCACGAGGCTGCCGAGCGAGATTTCGTCAAACGCCTCGTTGACGTACGCCATCTTGCGCGACACGTGGAGCTGGCGGCCGTCCGACGAGGCGATGCCCGCGCTCTCCTGGCCGCGGTGCTGAAGCGCGTAGAGGCCGAGGTACGCCATGTTGGCCGCTTCGGGATGACCGAAGATGCCGAAGACGCCGCATTCCTCGTGAAGCTCGCCTTGCATGCTCAGGCAACCTTTTTCTTGAAGTAGCGTTCGATTGCGGTTGACCAGACGCGCTCGGCTTCCTCGACCGACACGTCGATGACGATGGTCCCGCCCGCCGCGATGCGCAGCCGGTCTCCGCCCGTTCGTCCGATCACGCGCGCCGGCACGCCCGCCGCCGCTGCGCGCTTCAACACCGAGCTCACGGCGTCAACGGCCGCCGAGACCACGATGCGGGACGCCGATTCCCCGAAGAGCATGGCCGCGAGGTTCACCTGCGGATCGCGGGCCACCGTCACCGGTTCAATCGACCACTCGGCGCCGATGCCTCCCGTGTCGAACGAGCACTCGGCCACGGTTACCGCCAGTCCGCCCTCCGAGCAGTCGCTCGCGGATCGAATCAGCCGCTCACCTGCCAACGCGACCACGAGCGCCTGCAGCGCGCGCTCGCGGGCAAGATCGAGCGCAGGCGGCGCGCCACGGACCAGATCGTACACGAGATTGAGGTATTCGCCGCCGCCGAGCTCGCCTGTGCCTTCGCCAAGGAGCACGATGACATCGCCCGCCTCGCGGAACCGGCTGCCGACCACACGGTCGGCGTGGTCGAGCAGGCCCACGACGCCAATGACCGTGGTCGGATAGATCGCTGTGCCGTCCGTTTCGTTGTACAGGCTGACGTTCCCGCCGGTGATCGGCACGCCCAGCGCGCGGCAGGCGGCGCCCATGCCCTCGACGGCCCTGGCGATCTGCCACATGATCGACGGCCGTTCGGGATTGCCGAAGTTCAGGCAATTGGTCGCCGCCAGAGGGCGAGCCCCCGTGCAGGCAACGTTGCGCGCCGACTCGGCGACCGCGAGCATCGCACCCTGGTACGGGTTGAGGTAGCCGAAGCGGCCGTTGCCATCGAGCGACATGGCCAGCGCGCGCTCGGTGCCTTTGAGACGCACGACGCCTGCGCCCATGCCCGGCAGATTGATCGTGTTCGTGCGGACCATGTGATCGTACTGGCGATACACCCAGCGCTTGCTCGCGATGGTCGGCGACCCGAGGAGCGCAAGCAGTCCATCCGCCGGACCTGAGAAGGTCCGGCCTACTGGCAGATTGTCGAGGTCGAGGTGCCGTACGTCGGAGAGATAGTCGGGCGGCGTCATTGGACGTCGATACAGAGGCGCCTGGTCAGTAAGCGCACCGGCCGGGACCTCGGCCACAACCTGACCGTGGTCTTTCACGCGGAGCATGCCGTCTGATGTCACGCGGCCGATGGCGACCGCGTGCAGATCCCACTTGTCGAAGATGCGCTCGACCTCCGCTTCGCGCCCAGGCTTGACGACGAGCAGCATGCGCTCCTGCGACTCCGAGAGCATGATCTCGTACGGCGTCATCCCGCTCTCCCGCTGAGGCACGAGCGAGAGATCGATCTCGATGCCCGCGCCGCCGCGCGATCCCATCTCGGTCGTCGAGCACGTCAGGCCCGCCGCGCCCATGTCCTGGATGCCCACGAGCGCGTCGGTCTTCATCACCTCGAGACACGCTTCGAGCAAGAGCTTCTCCATGAACGGATCGCCGACCTGCACGGCCGGCCGCTTCTCGGCCGAACGCTCGTCAAACTCGGACGAAGCCATGGTCGCGCCGTGGATGCCGTCGCGACCCGTCTTGGCGCCGACGTAGTACACGGCGTTTCCGACGCCAGAGGCCACACCTTTAATAATGTCTGACGCCTTCGCGATGCCCAGGCAGAACACGTTGACGAGCGGGTTGCCGGCGTACGCCGGATCGAAGGTAATTTCCCCGCCCACCGTCGGAATGCCCATGCTGTTTCCGTAACCCGCAATCCCGGCGACCACGCCTTCGACAAGCCTCGGCGTGCCGGGCCGGTCGAGCGCTCCGAACCGCAGCGAGTTGAGCAGCGCAATGGGCCGCGCGCCCATCGTGAAGATGTCGCGAATGATGCCGCCGACACCGGTGGCCGCGCCCTGATAGGGCTCGATGAACGACGGGTGGTTGTGCGACTCGATCTTGAAGACCGCCGCGAGCCCACCGCCGATATCAACGGCGCCGGCATTCTCCCCTGGGCCCTGCAGCACCTGGGGGCCCTCCGTCGGGAGCGTCTTCAAATGGACGCGCGAGCTCTTGTAGCTGCAGTGCTCCGACCACATCACCGAGAACAAGCCGAGCTCGGTCAGATTCGGCTCGCGGCCGAGGAACTGCAGAATGCGGTCGTACTCGTCGGGTTTGATCCCGTGACGTTCGAGAATCTGAGAATCGATCATGCCCCCGCCAGCGCTCCGGCCTTGAGCGACTGAAGCACGGATTCAAGAATGCACAAGCCGTCGGCGCTGCCGAGCACCGACTCACACGCGCGCTCCGGATGAGGCATCAACCCGACGATGTTGCGCGCCTCGTTGCAGAGGCCGGCAATCGCCGACGCCGAACCGTTCGGATTCGACGCGTCAGACACCTCGCCCGCGGCGTCGGTATATCTGAAAATGATCTGCCGATTGGCCTCGAGCCGCGCGATGACGTCAGGCTCGGCGAAGTAGTTGCCTTCGCCGTGCGCGATCGGCATCCGCAGCACCTGTCCGCGGCGGCACGTCAGGGTGAACGGCGTGTCGGTCTGCTCGACGCGGACGTGCACCTGCTCGCAGAGGAACTTCAGGCCGCGATTGCGGAGCATCGCCCCGGGCAGCAGACCCGCCTCGAGCAGTATCTGGAAGCCATTGCAGATGCCGAGCACCGGACCGCCGCGCTCGGCAAACGCCCGGACATCGTGCATGATGGGTGAGAAGCGCGCCATGGCCCCTGTCCGCAAGTAGTCACCATGGGCGAACCCGCCTGGCAGAATGACGACGTCTGCGCCTTTGAGACCCGTGTCCTTGTGCCAGATGTACTCAGCTTGCTGGCCGAGGACGGCGGTCGCGGCGTAATATGCGTCCTCGTCGCAGTTGCTGCCCGGGAAGACAATGACGGCAAATTTCATTAATTACTCCGCGAGCTTGGGGCCCCACCCCCAAGCTCGCTCCAAGACCTCGGCCTCACGCGTAGACTCTCGGCCTCGGGTGTTATCAGTCCACCTCAATCCGATAGCTCTCGATCACCGGATTGGCGAGCAATTTGTCGGCGACTTCGGCCGCGAGGGCCTTTGCCTTTGAGGCCTCGGTGGTCGCCAGGTCGAGCTCAAAGTACTTGCCCTGCCGGACACCCTCGACGCCGTTGTAGCCGAGAGAATGCAGTGCGTCGGCGATGGTCCGGCCCTGCGGATCGAATACGGACGGCTTGAGTGTGACAAACACGCGTGCGCGCATTACCAACCTTTCCTTATGGCGCGTGGGGCCCCACCCCCACGCGCTCAAAGACCTCGGCCTCGAGCGTAGACTCTCGGCCTCGGGAGAACTCTCGGCGCCGGCCGATTCAGACCGGAACTGCATGAAAGACCCGGTCGAAAATATGGTCGACGTGCTTCAACTGCCCTTCGAGATCGAACGCGCGCTCGACGTCGGCCGGCGGTAGCACCTGCGTCACGTCTGCGTCGGCCAGCAACAATGCCTTGAAGTCGCGCTGCTCCGCGAACGATCGCATGGCGTTGCGTTGCACCCACTCATAGGCCTGCTCGCGCGGCACACCTCGTTTCGCGAGCTCCAGAAGCACCGTGCCCGAGAAGACGACGCCGCGCGAGCGATTGAGATTCTCGCGCATCCGCTCCGGATAGACGACCATGCCGCCAACGATTCTGGTGAATCGGCGCAGCATATGGTCGAGCGCGATAAAGCTGTCGGGCAAAATCACGCGCTCGACCGACGAGTGCGAGATGTCGCGCTCGTGCCACAGCGCCACGTTCTCAAATGCCGCCTGACAATTGCCGCGAATGAGGCGCGCCAGGCCGACGATCTGCTCGCAGCCCACCGGATTGCGCTTGTGCGGCATCGCCGACGAACCCTTCTGGCCTTTCGCGAACGGCTCTTCGACCTCGCCGATCTCCGTCTTCTGCAGGCCGCGGACCTCGAGCGCGAACTTCTCGAGCGAGGCCGCCGTGATGGCCAGCGCCGAGACGAGCTCGGCGTGCCGATCGCGCTGAATGACCTGAGACGCGACGGGCGCGGGCTCGAGCCCCAGCCGGCGGCAGACGTCCGCCTCGATCTCCGGCGGTAGATGGGCGAACGTGCCGACCGCGCCCGACAGCTTGCCCACGCTAATCGTTGTCCGCGCGCGACGGACGCGCTCGATGGCGCGGCCGACCTCCGCGTACCAAAGCGCGAGCTTGAGACCAAACGTCATCGGCTCGGCATGGACCCCGTGCGTGCGGCCGATCATGGGCGTCCGGCGATGCTCGATGGCGCGGTCGCGGATGGCGGCAGAAAGTGCGCCGAGATCGCTCAGGATGATGTCGCAAGCCTCGCGCATCTGCAGCGCCAGTCCGGTGTCGACGACATCAGACGACGTCATCCCGAAATGCAACCAGCGCGCTGAGGGGCCGACGTGCTCGGCGACGGCCGTCGTGAACGCAATCACGTCGTGCTGCGTGGTCCGCTCGATCGTTTCGATGCGCGCGACGTCAAAGGCGCCGCGCTGCTCGATCTCGCGCGCGGCGTCGGCCGGCACGATGCCGGCGGCGGCCATCGCCTGGGCGGCAGCCGTCTCGACGAGCAGCCACGTCTCGTAGCGACGCTGGTCGCCCCAAATGCGGCCCATTTCCGGGTGTGTGTACCGTGCGATCACAATCAGTCGAGGTTCAGTCGTTCGGGCGGAATCTGCAGCCCGTTCACGTTGCCGAGCACGGTGGCCGAGAGCGATCCGTTCCTGAACAGGTCCACCGCCACCCGCTGCACGTCGTCGGCCGTGACGCGCTCGATCCCCTGCAGCGTCTCGTCGAGCCCGAACTGGCGATCGAAGTAGATCTCCTGCCGGGCCAGGTGCGACATGCGGCTCGCGGTGTTCTCGAGGCCCAGCATCAGACTGCCCTTCAGATGATCCTTCGACCGCTGCAGCTCGGGCGCCGGCACCGGGGTCTGTTTCGCTCTCCGCAGCTCTTCGACGACAAGATCGATGACCTGGCCGACCGCGTCGTTCGCGCAGCCGGCGTAGATCGTGAACGAGCCCGCATCGCGGTACGCGCTCAGGCCGCTCGAGACCGCATACGCCAGGCCGCGCTTCTCGCGGATGTTCTGGAACAGGCGCGAGCTCATCGATCCACCGAGCAGGGTGTTGAGCACGTAGCTCGAATACCGATCGTCGTGGTTCTGCGGATAGCTGCCGACGCCGACGCACAGGTGGCTCTGTTCGAGCTCCTTGGTGCGGATGAGCACCCTCGGCACGACCGTCGGCGCCTGCTCGCTCATCGGCGCGCCGCGTTGTCCGAGCGATCCAAGCTTCTCCGCGACCAGATCGCGGACGTGCTCGTGCTCCAGGTTGCCGACCGCGGAGACGATCAGATTTCTGGCCGTGTACGCCTGCCGGAAATAGTCGCGAAGCAGATCCATGCCGAACGATTCGACCGTCTCGCGCGTGCCGAGAATCGGCCGGCCGAGCGGGTGGTTCTCCCAAAAGCCCTGCGTGAAGAGCTCGTGGACGAGATCGTCGGGGGTGTCCTCGACCATCTTTATCTCTTCGACGACGACCTTCTTTTCTCGCTCGATGTCCTCGAGGCTGAAGGCCGGGTTGCGCACAATGTCGGCAAGGATGTCGATGGCGAGCGGCAGGTGTTCGTCGAGGACTTTGATGTAGTAGCTCGCGTATTCCTTGGCCGTGAAAGCGTCGAGCTGGCCGCCGATCGAGTCAATCGCCTGCGCGATGTCTTCGGCGGTGCGTGTGGCCGTGCCCTTGAAGAGCATGTGCTCGACGAAGTGCGCGATGCCGCCCCGCTCCGCCGATTCGTGGCGTGACCCGCGCGTCAGCCAGACGCCGATGCTGATGGAACGCACCTGCGTCATGCGCTCGGTCAGAACGCGGACCCCGTTATCCAGAACGTTTCGAACGATTGGTAGCTTCGACACGGGTGACGCTCGCAGCAGGAATCAGGTTTACCCCGGAGCCGGCGACGTGCCGCAAAGCATTGAGCTAGAAGGAATTACCGGCCGAGAGATTCACACTATAGCATGGCCCGTCGCCGCTCGGCAAGCAGGAGTAAAGTGGTTCTGCCCGTGAGAGATACCGTGACAGCCCACCCCACCGAATCGCCGACCGACCTTGCCGAACTCGAACGGCCGGCGCTCGAAGATGCCCTCGAGGCCCGGGGGCACCGGCGCTTCCATGCGCGCCAGATCTACCGGTGGATCTACCGTCGTGGCGTCACCGACGTGTCGGCGATGACCGACCTCTCGCGCGCGCTGCGCGAACGGCTCGCGACGGACTTCACCCTCACGACGCCAGAGACTGTCCATCGTGAACAGTCAGTGGACGGCACCGAGAAGTTCATGCTGCGACTGGCCGACGGCCGGTATCTGGAGTCCGTCTTCATTCCCGATACGCCGTCAATGACCTTCTGCGTCTCCACGCAGGTCGGCTGCGCGATGGCTTGCGCCTTCTGTCTGACCGGCAAGATGGGTCTCGTCCGGAATCTCACTGCCGGTGAAATCGTCGGTCAGGTGCGCGTGCTGGCGGGCGCGCTCGACATGCGCGACAAACGCTTCAACATCGTCCTGATGGGTATGGGCGAGCCGCTGCACAACTACGACGAGACGATGAAGGCGCTGCGGATTCTCAACGACGAGCATGGGTTCGCGATGTCGCCGCGGCGCATCACGCTCTCGACCGTCGGGCTGCTGCCGGCCCTCGAGCAGCTCGCGAAGGAGCCGGTGATGCCGAATCTCGCGATCTCGCTGCACGCCCCGACCGACGAGCTGCGCGGCGAACTGGTGCCGCTCAACAAGAAGTACGGCGTCAAAGACATCATCGACGCCTGCAAGCGCTTCCCGCTAAAGCGCCGCGGCCGGATCACCTTCGAGTACGTGCTGCTGGCCGGCGTCAACGACTCTCCTGAAGACGCGCGAAAGCTGGCGAAGCTGCTGTCAGGGGTGAAGTCGAAGGTGAATCTGATTCCGCTCAATGCCGCTCCCGGCATTCCCTTCGAGCGGCCGTCCGACCACGCGATCGATCGCTTCGCGCAGATTCTCGCAGACCACGACCTGACCGTCTCGGTGCGCAAGAGCCGAGGACGAGACATCCGGGCTGCGTGTGGCCAGCTGATCGTCGAGGGTCACACGCGATCGGCAGCACAACAATTGGCTGCGCAGGCCTTCGGCCCCTGAGAGGGACCTATGGAAGGTGGCCGTCGATCGACAAGAACGGCGTGCCGGCGCGGCTGACGGACGCCTGAATGCGAGCCTGGGCGTTCGCGTTGGCCGGGCACTCGTACGTGATCCGGTACTGGTGGCTTTGAAGGGTCCAGAGAGTCGCAATCACCAAGGCGGCGAGGCCCACCGTTCTACGCATCTCAACCTCCTCTGCGGACCGCGGCCACACTACGCGCGCCCACACGCGGGCGTCACATGGTCCCGATGAGATTGACGAATACGCCCCGGTGATGGTAGCTCAGGTCGGTCAGGTCGTCGGAGAAGTCGGTGAAGTTGTAGCCGACGCCGACCTTCAGGTGCTTACCGAGGTAACGATAGATCGCGGTCAGCCCGCCACCGCGGCGTTGGCTGACATCCGGGAGGTCGAGCATTCGTCCCTCGACCATGCTCTCCCAACCCGGGCGGAACCGCCAGTCCACGCGCAACACCGTGAGCTGCGCGGCGTTGTCGAAGAACACCGGCTGCTCCCGATCAAGGCTCACCTGTCCCAACCGGTAAGCGTACTTGCCACCGATTGACCAGTCGGCTGTGACGTCGTAGGTCAGATCGAGCGCCGCGATGTGGCTCTTCTGAATGAACTCGGCCGCGGTGTTCTGCAATGCCACCTGATCGGTCGTCGGGACGTTATAGAAGTACGTGTACTTGGCCAGGCCGCTCAACCGGTCGTGCCGGACCGGACGGTACGCGTAGCCGACCACCGCCTCGGTGTAACCGCCACCATAGAACTCGCCGAGGGAGCTATTACTGACCGAGTGGTTCAGCTTGCCGACCACGCGCCAGTCCGGCGTCAGTTTGATCTTGAAGGTGTTACGGAACAGCCACGCGGTCCGTTCGGTGTGCGTCGTGTCGAGTTGTTCCGCATCATCTCGGCGATACTCGATCCCACTCGACACCTGCATCGCATCCACGCCGTAACCCACGCGGAAACCTTCCGCCTTGCGATCGGTCTGAGCGCCGCTCAGCGAATCGCGCAACGTGCCGAACTCCGCATTCGCGCCGAGATTCCAGCGTTCTCTTGCCGCGAGGTTGACGCCGGTGGCGTGCGTGAGGCCGGTCAGCGACCCGGCGTCCTGGTACCGCTCCTCGAGGTAGACGCTGGAGCTGTCCGAGAGCCTCGTCTTGGAGCCCGAGACGAGGTTGCCTCGACGGACTCGCAGGCCGTTGTCGGTCCGCTCGTTTTCCAGCGCATAGTTCAGATAAAGACTGGTCCGCTCGGAATACAGGTAACTGGTGCCGAGTCTGCCGCCGAACCCAAGGTCCCCGTCGGACACCTCCCCGTCGATCTTGTGGCGTGTCGTCGGGCGATAGGAGCCGCCGGCGCCAATGCGCCCGTTGTCCTCACGGCCGTCGCTTGACGCGACCGTGTTCTGGACAAAGCCATAGGCGCGCCATGAGGCACCGGGATCGAACATCGCCTGCGCGACCGCGTCAGTGCGCTCACCCTGCTCCTGGGTCAGCGGAACGATCGGCGACTGGTCCTTGCGCAGATCGTTACGCATGCCGGTGCTGAGGCTCCACCTGTCGGTCAGTTTATAAATAACGTCCGCTTCGATGGCCCTGCTATGAAGCCCCTGGTCTTCGATCCTCTGATCGCCCTTGGCCGCCAGGCTCAGCCGACCCATCACGGGCATCCTGAACGTGCCGCCGTAATTATCGGTGTCCTTGAGCGTCGCCTGGCCCGGCGCCGAGTAGCCGGCGCCGAGGTTCTGTACATAGAAGGTAGCGCGGCCGTCGCGGCGTTTGAAGACGTCGCCAAGGCCGACGCTGAGATCGGCGCGGTATGCCTCGGCATTCGCATTGGCGAACGACAGGTCGTTAGGGCCATGGAACCCGAATCCCCCATCCTCGGACCGTAGGGAGCTCGAAAGAAGACCCTCGCTCCGGGCCGTCTGCACCTTGAACCAGGAATCGGGGCTCATCCGCAAGGTCGCGTCTGCGGCACCGAGGCTGCTGTCGGCGCCCCCTTCCTGGTTGGAGTTGCCGGTCACGCCGATCCGCACGCGGTCGTGGAGCCAGTACTGGCCTTGGCCGCCGAGGGCAGCCGCGTCCAGTTGGTCGAAGCCTGGCGTGTACTCATAACGCGTCACCAACCTGGCTTCGTTGCCGCTCAAGCCGCTGCTGCGCACGAGCAGGTTGTCCGCAGCAGTCGACGACAGGGGCTCGGAAAGCAGCAGCCGGCCCTGCAGGTAATCGATGTCGTAGTCCACGCCGTACCGCAGGTTGACCACCCCCATGACGATGCCCGAGTCCTTGTCGCGAAGTTCGATCCGCACGCGCTCGGAGCCCCTCAGGA
The DNA here is from genome assembly GCA_041484265.1 of Vicinamibacteria bacterium. Classification (GTDB taxonomy): domain Bacteria; phylum Acidobacteriota; class Vicinamibacteria; order Vicinamibacterales; family CAVVIG01; genus 2-12-FULL-65-11. The sequence goes on along the minus strand of JBGPHH010000057.1, from coordinate 1,751 downwards.
TGTCCTGGTGGCGCAGGAAGTAGACCGACCCGCCCGTGCCCAGGAATTCCTCATAGCTCGACATCGTGCCGGGTTGGGCGGCGAATCCGTCGACGGCAGCCCGTCGCTCGCCAAAGCTCGTGGTGGCTTCAGATGCGTAGTGGGCGTTGGCTCCGTACAGGCCGCGATCGACCTGGGCCAGTTCGTTGCCCATGTAGCCCACCTTGAAGTTGCCCCACAGCCCGTAATTCTCGCCGCGGCTCGCTTTGACGTAGAACTTGCCCAGGGTCGGCGCCATTTCCTTCACGACACCGTCGTCGCCGAACGTCGGGTAATAGAAATCAGGATCGATGCGCCGGAATAACGAATCGGGCGACTTGTCGAGGAAGTTGCTGAACAGGTTCTTCACGGGGCCTTCGCGGGTATCCGCGCTTGCCGTCAATCGCCACCGCTCGCTGACCCCGCCGTTCAGATAGAACGCCAGCCGGCCACCGAGCGACGAATCGTAGGGCTGCGGCGCGTTCTCGCCCTGCAGCAGATTGATCGGCCCGCTCGTGCGGTTCTCGGACAGCGTGAAGTCGGCGACGCCGACGTAGAAGAGGTCTGTCGCTTTGAACTCCAGGTCGCGAAGATAGAGCGAGCCGTTGCCGGCAGCATCGAGCACTGCGACTTCGACCGTATGCGTGCCGGGCGGAAGGATCTCCTCGGCGGCGAAGTTGCCCTGCGGGTCGACCGGAACCTGGCGGCCCGCCACCCATACCGCGTGATCCACCGGGATGCCGCTGCCCTGCACCTTCACCGTGCCACCGCGGAGCGGAATCTGGTGGTGCGCCAGGTCGCTCTCGCCGTAGGCGGCCAGCAGCTCGCGCGGCGACGCGCCGGCGGACGTCACGGCTCCGCCTTCTTCAGCGGGCGACGGCTCGCGGGACAGCCACAGCGGCCGCGCGTCCGTTTCGTCGAAATGACCCTTCGAGTCATAGGCGCGCAGCAGGTACTTGAGCTCGCGCGCGGTCCCCGCGAGAGTTGTTGCCGCCGGCTGCCATTCCGCAAGGCCCGCGGCGTCGACCGCGACGATTTCGAGCGGCACGGCCTGCACTGACTGCTGCTGCTCGAAGATTCTGATTTCGGCACGCTCGATGAAACTCGAATAGTTGTTGTACATCCGGAAATGCACGACCGATGCGACAGGACCGTTGCCCAGGTCGCTCACTACCACGGCGACAGGATGCGCCGCGACGGCGAGCCGCGGCCGCGACTCGAGATTGTCGAAGCGGAACTGGATCTTGGCGTTGTCGAGCGCAACGTCGGTGCAGCGCTGGATGTCCGAAGAGCTGCGGCCCAGGTCGTCGATCGGCTTGCCGTCCACGGTGATGTGCCCCACGTTGAGCTCGAAGGGGCTCTTCGGCTGAATCTCCTGGGTGAGACGCGTGATGTCCACGCCTTCGAAATCGTCCAACGGCAACGGTTCGTCATACACGACCTGCACGCGCACGAACGACGTGTCGCCCTGGGTGAAGCCGGTGTTCACGACGTCGTCGGACTGAACGTAGCCACGCCCCTCGTGCTCGGACCGCGCACCCGACAACAGGGGCTCCTGCATGACGGCGTCCATGGTGCGCCGCGCCTCGGCCGCCGACAGGCCGATGTCGTCGCCGTACACGGACGCGGTACGCCGTTCGAGGCGCTCGTTTTTCGTGTAACCGATGAAGCGCGCGCGCGGATTGCGCCGATCCGCGATGTCCGCCAGCGCGCGATGCACGTCCGCCGCATAG
>JBGPHH010000056.1:0-18482 GCA_041484265.1 Vicinamibacteria bacterium | reverse complement strand
TGAGCCCGGAGCAGGCCAAGGGCCGCGATGCCGACAAACGAAGCGATGTCTGGGCGTTTGGTTGTGTGCTGTACGAGATGCTCGCTGGCCGGCGCGCGTTCGAGGGCGAGGACCTCAGCGACACGCTGGCCAACGTGTTGAAGAGTGAGCCGGACTGGAGTGCCTTGCCGTCCAACCTTCCGGCAGCAATTCACACGGTGATAAGACGCAGCCTGGACAAGGATCGGAAGCAACGCATTGCGGAAATCTCAACGGCGCATTTCCTGTTGACCGAGCACACGAGCATGGCTTCCACTGGTTCTGGGGCGGCCGTATCGATAGCGGTGCCACAGCCGGCTCGATGGCGCCGCGCATTGCCGTGGGCCGTGGCTGCCGGAGCCCTTACTGTCGCCGGTTTCGTGCTCGTGTTGTGGGCGCCGTGGCGAAGCGCGAGGCCGCCGCAGCCGATGCGGTTCGCCATCGTCCTGCCTGCCGCGCAGCCATTGGCGCCGATCACGAATGATCGAGTGTTTGCCATCTCACCGGACGCCACGCACCTCGCGTACGTGGTCGGCGGGAATGCGGGAACTGGCGGCCAACTGATGGTTCACAGCATGAATCGGCTCGAAGCCGAGCCGCTGCGCAGCATTACCGGCGCTCGGGCGCCGTTTTTCTCGCCAGACGGCAAATGGATCGGCTTCTTCGAGGGGCAGGCGGAGCTCCGAAAGGTGTCCGTGGACGGGGGCACATCCATCCTGTTGTGCCGATTCACCGGACTACCGCGCGGCGCGAGCTGGAGTACGGACGGGACGATCGTGTTCGCGACTTCCGATGTGACAACAGGTCTACTCAGTGTGCCCGCAGGGGGCGGCGAGCCTAAAGTGCTCACGAAACCTGATCCCGCGCGTGGCGAGCAGGATCATCTCTTTCCGCTTGTTCTACCAGGCGGCCGTGCCGTTCTGTTCACAATCACTGGGTTGGGAGCCATCGACACGGCGCAGATAGTTGTGCTGGATCTCAGCACAGGCCAGCAGAAAACACTGGTCCGCGGCGCAACCTATCCCGAGTTTGTCGACCTTTCGACGACTTCGATAGGCTCGCGGCGAACGACCTCGGGACAAGGCTATCTGGTTTATGCCGTTGCCGGCACACTGCGTGCTGTACGGTTCGATCCGGCGCGGCTCGAAGTCACGAGCGATCCAGTGCCCGTTGCGGACCAGGTCGCCGCGGCGACGTCAGCCAATGGTGCCGCTGAATTTGCCGTGTCGCGAACTGGAACGCTCGCGTACGTACCTGGCACTGTGCAACAGGCCCAGATGTCGCGGTCGCTCGTATGGGTAAACCGCCAGGGACGCGAAGAAGCGATTGCCGCGCCGCCGCGTGCGTACGTCTATCCGCGCCTATCGCCTGATGGCACCCGCATCGCCCTCGACGTCCGCGATCAACAAAGGGACATCTGGATCTGGGATCTCCGCGGCCAGACGATGACGCGCATGACCTCCGATCCTGGCTTTGACACGGACCCCGTCTGGACGCCGGACGGCCAGCGCGTCATTTTCAGTTCGTCGCGCGCGGGTGTCCCCAATCTCTTCTGGCAGGCGGCCAACGGCACCGGTACGGCCGAGCGGTTGACCACAAGTCCGACCCAGCAATGGGCCCACTCGATTTCCACCGACGGGAGCCAGGTCGTCCTCGACCAGGGCGAACTCGCGGGAACCAGCGATATCGGTGTCCTTCTGCTACAGGATGGCTCCTTCAGGCCGGGTGAGCGGCGAGCTCAGGCTGGCACGAGTTCCTCTCGAGAAGCCGGATCAACCCAACGCCAAGTGAAACTGCTCGTCGAAACCGCGAGGTTCACCGAACGCAACCCCGTCGTCTCGGCTGACGGTCGTTGGCTGGCGTACCAGTCGAATGAATCCGGAGCGTTCGAGATATATGTGCGTCCGTTTCCAAATGTCGAGGACGGGCGCTGGTCAATCTCGAGAGCGGGTGGGACAAGGCCAGTGTGGGCGCGGGACGGGCGGGAGCTTTTCTATCTCGATGGGAATGGTGTGCTGACGACGGTCCCTGTGCAGACGATAGGCGCCAAGTTTGTCGCGGGTGGTCCGGCGAAAGTGTTCGACAAGCCATATGTGTCGGCCGCTGCCGGCCAGACGTACGACGTCTCGCCAGACGGCCAACGGTTCCTAATGATTAAGGATGCCCAGACCGCTGACCAGACCACGAACGCGACGTCGGCCCGCATGGTTGTTGTCCTCAACTGGGTTGAGGAACTCAAGGCGAGGTTGCCAGACAAGTGACTCGCCTCATGGATCAAGGTCTCCGCTTTCAGGAAGAAGGGCCATGGCGCTGAGCCCGGGTGCTCGCATCGGATCGTACGAGATCAGCTCGCTTCTTGGCGTGGGCGGCATGGGCGAGGTGTATCGCGCGCGCGATAGCAAACTCAATCGTGACGTGGCGCTGAAAGTCCTACCCGAGGCCTTCGCAGCCGACCCGGATCGTCTCGCACGGTTTAAGCGAGAAGCGCAGGTCCTCGCCTCCCTGAATCATCCTCATATCGCGGCCATCTACGGGCTCGAAGAGGCCGATGGCTCGCAGTTCCTCGTGCTCGAACTGGTCGAAGGCGAAACGCTGGCCGCGCGACTGAGGTCTGGTCCGGTTCCCCTCGCTGAGGCCCTCACCATCGCGCGGCAGGTGGCGGAGGCGTGCCAAGCGGCGCATGAGAAGGGCATCGTCCACCGCGATCTCAAGCCCGCGAATGTTGCGTTCACCGCAGACGACCAGGTGAAGGTGCTCGACTTCGGCCTAGCGAAGGCGCTGGAACCGAGCGCATCTGCGGATGTGACGAACTCGCCGACGATCAGCCTGGCCGCCACACGTGCCGGCGTGATTCTGGGTACGGCGGCGTATATGAGCCCGGAGCAAGCCAAGGGTCGCGAGGCCGACAAGCGGAGCGACGTCTGGGCCTTCGGTGCCGTGCTGTACGAGATGCTGACGGGCAAGCGACCGTTTGACGCAGAAGACCTGTCGACGACGCTAGCGGCCGTCATCATGAAGGATCCGGATTGGGGCGCGTTGCCTGCTAGCGTGCCGCTTGGGATTCGCGCGCTCATCCAACGATGCTTGGAGAAGGATCGCCGGCAGCGAATCGCCGACATTTCAGTCGCGCTCTTCGTCTTGACCGATCCGGCGACGAGCGCGGCAGCACGCGTCGGCGCCGCACCAGCGATGACGGAATCGTCGTCCGCGATCTGGCAGCGCGCGCTGCCGTGGGCGGTCGCGGCGGTATTGCTCGTGGGACTCGGAGTGCCTACGGCGATCCATTTCCGCGAACAGCCTCGAGCAGATCCACCAGAGACGCGTACTGAGATCGTCACGCCTGCCACAGACGATCCGGTCTCGTTCGCTCTGTCGCCCGACGGGAGGCAGTTGGTGTTTGTTGCGTCAGGTGATGGTCCTTCACGCCTGTGGTTGCGATCCTTGTCCGCGACGACCGCCCAGCCGCTGGCAGGAACCAATGGGGCAGCGGCTCCGTTCTGGTCGCCGGACGACCGATCGGTCGGATTTTTCGCCGACAGCAAGCTGAAACGGCTCGACCTCGGCGGCGGCGTGCCGCGGGTCTTGAGCGCGTCGGCCATTCGTGGCGGCACCTGGAACTTGGATGGCGTCATACTCTTCAGCCCGCGAACCACGGGAGGGTCGATCTTCCGCATCTCGGCCTCGGGCGGCGAGCCCGTGGCAGTCACCACGCTGGGTCGCCACACGTACCACCGGTGGCCGCAGTTCCTGCCTGACGGCCGACACTTCCTGTACTACGCGTTCGGAACGCCGGAGACGACGGGGATCTATTTAGGCTCGCTCGACTCGGAAGAACCGACGCGGTTGACCCTGGCCGACACCGGCGGCCTCTACGCCTCGTCGTCGGGCTGGTTGTGGTGGATTCGCGACCGGACGCTCATGGCGCAGCGTCTCGATCTGCAGCGACGAGCGCTGACCGGTGAACCTGTCACCATTGCTGACCAGCTGGCCTGGGACTCGGCGACGCGAGGCGGCGCGTTTTCAGTGACGGCGGCAGGCTTGGCGGTCTACCGGTCTGGTTCGGCGAGTCGGCGGCAGTTGCAATGGTTCGACCGTAACGGGAAAGCGCTCGGCTTGATGGGAGTCTCCGACGAGGCGGCGCTCTCGGCGCCCCGGGTGACGCCCGACGGGCGCCGCGTCTTGGTGCACCGGACGGTTCAGCAGAACACGGACATCTGGCTGCTGGGCGGAACGCGCGTCACGCGTCTGACATTCGACGCCGCACTAGATCGTTTCCCCCGTTGGTCTCCGGATGGCACGCGATTCGTGTTCGACTCGACTCGTCAAGGCCAGGGCATTCGCAACCTGTATCTTGGCCATGTCGATAGCCCTGGCAGTGAAACGCTCCTGCTCGAATCGCCGCAGGACAAGAGCGCTCACGACTGGTCTGCCGACGGCCGGTTCCTGCTGTATCTCGTGCAGAGCGAAAGCTTCAGGGATTTGTGGGTATTGCCGCTCGATGGCGATCGGCCTCTGAAGCCCTGGCTGTTTCTGAAGACGAGCTTTGAGAATAGAGCGGCTCAGTTTTCGCCAGACGGACACTGGGTCGCATACGAGTCGAACCAGTCCGGATCGGGACAGTACGAAGTCTACGTGCGGCCGTTCGTCGCATCAGAGGGCGGAGCGAATTCCACTGTCGCGCCTGGGGCGCGCGCCTCCGTCCAGTGGCAAGTGTCTACCAGCGGAGGCATCCACCCCCGGTGGCGTCCCGACGGAAAGGAACTCTTCTACATTGGTCGTGTGGGCCAGATGATGGCCGTCCCGATCATGGTGAGCGGCACCACCCTCGTGCCGGGCGCGCCCGCGGAACTGTTTCAGACGCGAATCTTCGGTGGCGGTGCAGAGGGCGGCCAGACCCGGCAGTACGACGTGGCCGGCGACGGGCGCTTCCTTATTAATACCGTTCTCGACGATGCCGCGGCGCCGATCACGCTGCTCTCGAATTGGAAGCCGCCTTCCAAGCCGTGACCAGATACAACTTCGAATGAGGCTCTCCCAGGTCTGCGCGTTCTCTGCGTGCGTATGGGCGGTCTCTGCGCCGGCCGTGGCTCAGGGACCCGTGGTCGGTGTGGAGGCCGGTGTGAACTTCACCACGATCGATTTCGGTGTATCCGGGCAGTCGAACGACAGCCGGTCGGGTCTGATTCTTGGCATTTATGGCCAGGTTCCCATCGCACCGAGGATCGGGCTTCAACCCGAGTTTGTGTACACACAGAAACATGCCCGGCAACGGTTCACGACCTGTAACTCCGCCCCGAGCAATCCCTTCCTCCGCGATTCCAGCCAGCCGACCACCTGCCCGTCCGGAACAACGACGATTACCCAAACTGAAGGTCTCGACTACCTCGGAATCCCGATCTTGCTCAGGATCAGTCTGACTGGCGATCGTAAGCCGGCGATTTATGCGATCGCGGGACCGGCGTTGAGCTTCTTAGTACGAGCCAAAGGCGCCGTGACGGGCCAGCCTCAACAGGACATCAAGGATGATTCCGCGAGCGTAGACGTCAATGTCGTCCTCGGTGGTGGTGGCGTCGCTATCAGGAGCCTCTCCGTTGAGGGCCGTTATGACGTCGGCTTGCGAACGGTCGATAAGCACACAGCATTCGGTGATCCCTCGGTCACGACTGGCGCCCTGACGGTTCTGGGGCGCGTCCACTTCTAGCGGTCGCGACGCTGATCCCCGCTGAAGATCACACCCGAGGGGAAGGTCAAGCCCAACCTTACTCGCTGAAGATTGTCTCGAGCGGCAGCTGGAGATCTGGCAGCAGCGGCGTCGTCAGCACGTCGTGGTTTTCGAGCGACAGCTCACTGACACGCTCGTAGCGCTCTCCGGTGCGTCGATACACCTTGATCGCGTCGAGCTCGGTGTCGATGACCCAGTACTCCTCTACGCCTGAGCGCTCGTAGAGACGCTGCTTGATCGTCTCGTCGCGCTTGCGGGTGCCTTTCGACCCGATCTCGACGACGAGATTCGGCGCACCCTTGACGTGCTTGGGAAGCAGAACCTCCGCCGCCCTGTCGTGTGACACGTACAGCAAGTCGGGTTCGACAACATCGAAATCCGAGAAAACCACATCCAACGGCGCGGTAAACACACGGCCGATCTTTCGCTCGCGCAAGTACGCCCAGATCATTCCGGCCAGATTGAGCGAGATCGCCTGATGTCTGATGTTGGGCGACGGCGTCACGTAGTGCTCCCCATCGATCAGCTCGTGCCGCTTCCCATCGTCGGGGAACAGCAGAAAGTCCTCGTAGGTGAGCTTCACGCGGTTCGCTGGCGCGACGTCTTTCCCAGCCGGCATGCCGCTCATTCTATCGAAAAGGCGCGTGCGAGATCGATGCCGCCCGTTCAGGCCACCAGAACCGAGCGTTCTGACATGATGACGCGTCGAATGTCGCAGCAATTTCAACCATCGCTTACACCGTTGTGGCAGAATCTGCGAGATTCCGTGAGATTCACATGTCGCTGACGACAGGCACCCGCCTCGGGTCGTACGAAATCCTCGCGCTGATTGGCGAGGGTGGCATGGGCCAGGTCTATCGGGCGCGGGATTCGAAGCTCAATCGTGACGTGGCGCTGAAGGTCCTCCCGGAAGCCTTTGTCCACGACGCCGATCGTCTCGCCCGGTTCAAACGAGAAGCGCAGGTCCTCGCGTCGCTCAACCATCCCCACATCGCGGCCATTTACGGACTCGAAGAGGCCAACCCTTCGACAAGCTCAGGGCAGGCGGCACAGTTCCTCGTCCTCGAACTGGTCGAAGGCGAAACGCTGGCCGCCCGACTGAAGGCTGGCCCGCTTCCATTCGCGGAGGCGCTCACCGTCGCGCGGCAAGTCGCGGAGGCGTGCCAGGCCGCGCACGAGAAGGGCATCGTCCACCGCGATCTCAAGCCCGCGAATATTGCGTTCACCGCGGACGATCAGGTGAAGGTCCTTGACTTCGGGCTAGCCAAAGCGCTGGAACCGAGCGCATCTGCCGATGTGACGAACTCCCCGACGATTAGCTTGGCCGCCACGCGCGCCGGTGTGATTCTCGGCACCGCGGCGTACATGAGCCCGGAGCAGGCCAAGGGCCGCGAGGCTGACAAGCGGAGTGACGTGTGGGCCTTCGGTGCCGTGCTGTACGAGATGCTGACGGGTCGGCGACCGTTTGACGCGGAAGACCTGTCGACGACACTGGCGGCCGTCATCATGAAGGACCCCGATTGGACCGTGCTGCCGTCGAACCTGCCGCCCGCCATTCGCGCGTTGGTCCGGCGATGCCTGGAGAAGGATCGTCGTCAGCGAGTCCCTGATATCTCGGTCGCGCTGTTTCTCATGAGCGATCCAACGATCGGTGCGGCGGGCGGCAGCGCCGCACCCGCGATGCCGGAATCGCCGTCCGCGACTTGGCAACGTGTACTGCCGTGGGCCGTGGCCGCTGCGGCTGTGGTCAGCCTGGCCGCTGCGATCGCGGTATGGGCGCCCTGGCGAACGCCGGCACCGCTGCCGGAGATGCGCGTCGAGATCATAACGCCGCCGACGACCGATCCTACGTCGCTCGCTATCTCGCCGGACGGGCAGAAGATTGTCTTCTCCGCCACAACCGACCGATCCCGACTCTGGCTGCGCTCGCTTGAGTCATCCGTGGTGCGGCCATTGGCTGGAACGGAGGAAGCGCAATATCCTTTCTGGGCCCCGGACAACCGGAGCATTGGTTTCTTTACGGACGCCAAGCTGAAACGGATCGATCTCGATGGCGGTTCGGTACAGGCTGTTGCCACTGCCAACGCCGGTTTTGGCGGGGCCTGGAGCCGTGATGGCGTGATCCTTTTTGCGCCGCGCGGCGGCGATGCCATTTTCCGTGTACCGGCCGTCGGCGGCGAACCGACTGCGGTCACGCGCCTGGAGGCGAAGCAAGGGAGCCATCGCTTTCCCGTATTTCTGCCAGATGGCCGCCACTTTCTGTTCTATGTGAGGGGCAGCTCTGACGTGCGCGGTGTGTATCTCGGTGACCTTGATGGAGCGCAGCCGCGACGGGTCCTCGATGCGGATGCAGCCGCCGAGTACACGGCATCCGGGCAGCTCTTGTTCGTGCGTCAGGCCACCTTGTTGGCGCAGCCTTTCGATTTCCTCCGATTCAAGTTGACCGGGAATCCGATCCCCGTGGCGGAACAAGTCGCCGCTTCTGGCATCAGCTCGCGCGCTGCACTCTCTGCCGCTGCCGCAGGTCCGATCGTCTACCACGCTGGTTCAGCGCTCGGCCACCGACAGCTGGTGTGGTTCGATCGTTCCGGCAAGGCCGTCGGACAGTTTGGCGAAGACGATACTGGTCTATCAAACCCGTCACTGTCGCCCGATGGCCGTCGCGTGGCCGTCAACCGGCAGTCCGATGGAAATACCGACATCTGGTTGCTCGACGTAGGGCGCGGCGTGCTCGACCGGCGGTTCACCTCTGATGGAGCCACGGACAACCGTCCGATCTGGTCTCCGGACGGGAGTCGCGTCGTGTTTGTCTCTAACCGGAAAGAGGGGCGGTTCGATCTGTACAGCAAGTCCGTGTTAAGCGCTGAATCCGAAACATTGTTGCTGACCACCGCAGAGAACAAGATTCCGTGCGATTGGTCTCCAGACGGTCGATACCTCCTCTACCGAAGTAACAATCCGAAGGCGGGATACGACCTGTGGGTTTTGCCCATGGAGGGAGATCGGAAGGCGGCAATTCCCGTCGTTCAGACCGAGTTCGACGAGTTGAACGGACAGTTTTCGCCTGATGGGAAATGGATCGCGTACGAGTCAAACGAGTCGAGGCGATCCGAAATCTACCTTCAGCCATTTCCTGGTCCGGGAACCCGGGTGACCATCTCGACCAACGGCGGCACGCAGGCACGCTGGCGGGCCGATGGCAAGGAACTCTTCTACATCGGTCTGGACCACAGGCTCATGGCGGCGCGGGTTCAACTCGATTCAATCGGCAAGACGGTTGAGGTTGGCACGCCCGTTCCTCTATTCGTCACCCATATCATTGACTGGACCGCTGTGAACAATCATCAGTATGCCGTCTCGCCGGACGGCACGCGGTTTCTGATTAACAGCAGTTCCGCGGAAGAAACCACGTCGCCCATCAGCGTCATTCTGAACTGGAGACCGAAACCGTGACGCTCGTTCCCGGCACGCGACTCGGCGGGTACGAAGTCGTCGCGCTGCTCGGCATCGGCGGCATGGGCGAGGTCTATCGGGCTCGCGATACGAAGCTCAAGCGCGACGTCGCCATCAAAGTCCTGCCCGACGAGTTCTCGAAAGACGCGGACCGACTAGCGCGATTTCGGCGCGAAGCGGAAGTCCTCGCGACCCTTAACCATCCCAACATCGCCGCCGTCTACGGCCTCGAAGAAACCGATGGCGTGACGGCGATCGTGATGGAGTTGGTCGAGGGGGCGACGCTTGGAGAGACCTTGTCGGCTCATGGCTCAGGGCTCAAAGCTCAAGCCATTCCGTTCGCCGATACCGTGTCCATCGCTCGACAGATTGTTGACGCTCTTGAAGCCGCGCACGAGAAGGGCGTCGTCCATCGCGACCTGAAGCCCGGCAATATCAAGGTCACACCCGAGGGCCAGGTGAAGGTCCTCGACTTCGGGCTCGCGAAGCTCTCCGATCCGGTCGCGTCTAATGCGACCGCCATGAACACGCAGTCGCCGACGCTCAGCCTGCAGGCCACGCGTGCGGGATTGATTCTCGGGACCGCGGCGTACATGAGCCCCGAGCAGGCGCGTGGCAAGACGGTCGACAAGCGCACGGACATCTGGGCGTTCGGCTGCGTGCTGTACGAGATGCTCACCGGTCAGCGCGCATTTGGCGGCGAGGAAATCTCCGACACGCTGGCGTTTGTCATCACGAAAGAACCTGTCTGGACGGCGTTGCCGCCGAGCACGCCGTCGTCGACCCGAAAACTGCTGCGGCGCTGTCTCGAGAAGGATCGCAAGAAGCGTCTGGCGGACGTCGCGGACGTACGATTCGACCTGGACGAGGGGACAGTCGTCGAGTCGGACGTTCGGCCCGATCTAAGGGCTGGCCCTGCGACCAAGAAGTACGCATCCCTATACGGATGGATGACGGCCGCGGTGTTGCTTCTGACGACACTCGTCCTGGCCGGCGCGATGTATCTGCGACGTGTGCCACCCAGTACGGGAACGCTTCGCACATCGATTCTTTTGCCCGCAAACGTGACGATCAGTGCTGCGGCGGCGTCGCGTTTCGCCTTGTCGCCCGACGGCCGGATGCTGGCATTTGCCGCAAGGGAGAGCACCAACGTGTTGGCGATTCAGAACCACATTTGGGTTCGTCCCATCGATAGCCTCACGGCACGACCTCTTAGGGGTACTGATGGCGGCGTCTACCCAAGCTGGTCGCCGGATGGTCGATCGGTCGCGTTTGTGGCACAGGGGAAGCTCAAGAGAGTCGATATCGCCGACGGATCCCTGATTACTCTGAGCGACCGGGCTCTCAGCGCGCCGCTCGCCTGGAACGGCGACAACGTGATCGTGTTTACGCCTGCTGCTGGCTCGCCTCTCTTCCGCGTGTCGGCATCAGGCGGCCCGGCAACAGCGGTTACGACGCTCGACGCTGAGCAAGGTGATTACGATCATCGATCTCCATTCTTCCTGCCGGACGGTCGACATTTCTTGTACCTCGTGCTTGGGAGTAAGGCGGGCGGCACGAACGACCCAAGAGCGGTCTATGTTGCCTCGCTCGACCAGAGTGAAAAGAGCAGGCTGGTGCTGGAGAAAGGTTCTAATGCCAAGTACGCGCAAGGCTACTTATTATTCATGCGCGACGCGACGTTGATGGCTCAACCGTTCGATGCTGAAAACGTGAGGCTCACGGGCGAGGCGTCACCGCTCGTCGACCAGCTCGCCGTGTCGAGCATAGGCGTGTCAGCGGCCCTCGGTGCCTTCTCCGTGTCGGACAACGGCCTCCTCGTCTACCAAAGTGCGACTGGAGAGGTCCGCTCTCAGCTCGCCTGGTTCGATCGGACGGGCAAGGAACTGAACAAGATTGGCGAGCCCGGCGATTACTTGTCCGTGGAGCTCGCTCCCGATGAAACTCGTGTGGCCGTCAGCGTTCTCGAGTCTTCCGGAAGAAGCCGTGATCTGTGGCTGTTCGATCTCCGTCGTGGCTTCCGCACTCAGTTCACATTCGGCCCAGGAGACGAGGCCTATCCAGTGTGGTCACCTGACGGCGGCTGGGTAGCTTTTAGTCTGCAGCGTGACGGCCGAGGAAGTCTCTATCAGAAAATGTCCAATGGCCAGGGTGAAGAACAGACGCTGCTGGTCGACGAGCTCAACAAGCTCCCGTACAGCTGGTCTCCCGACGGAAAACTCATTTCATACAACTCGACCAACAGCACTCCAAAAACCGGCCAAGATACATGGTTGCTGCCCCTTTCCGGCGAGCGAAAACCTGTGTCATTTCTGCAGACGCCCGCTAATGAAGGGCAGGGCAGGATCTCACGGGACGGACGATGGATGGCGTACGTGTCGAATGAGTCCGGGCCAGTCGAGGTTTGGGTGACATCGTTCCCGCAGTCGGCCGGCAAGTGGCGGGTGTCGACGATGGGCGGCACTTGGCCGCGATGGCGGAAAGATGGCACGGAATTATTCTTCCTCGGCCCTGACAACAGACTCATGGCAGTGGCCGTGAACGGCCAGGGCTCTGCCTTCGAATTCGGTCCAGCTCGTCCACTGTTCCAGACGCGCGCGCGAACGTCCGGCCCTGGGAGCGGCGGATACTCGAGCTACGATGTCTCAGCCGACGGACAGAAGTTCCTCGTCAACAGTCTCGTTGAAGATGCCGCCCCGGTACCGATGACCCTTGTCGTCAACTGGTCGGCGGCGCTGAAGAAATGACGCCCTCCACACGGGCGGCGCCGCCAATCCTTCCTGAGCAAGACCGCTGAGTGGTATGGCGTCGGCCGCGTGCGTCAGCGCCGATTGTCCAGGAATTGTCCGAGTCCGCGCCGTGAGTGCAAGCTTTTCAGCCTCCCCCGTTCTAAGGGCAGGAGGATTTATGAACCACCGCTTCGCTTATCTGATGGCCGCCGGTCTCGTGCTCGCCGCCGGTCCGCGCACCGTGATGTCCGCGTCACCGGCGCGTCATTCGGGGGACGTGGACATCCTCGTCGGCGGCGCCCCTCAACCACAGTACGCGCATGATGGGCGCTGGTACGTCGAGGCGCAGAAGGGGCGGGAATATGCCATTCGGCTGCGGAACCCCTACGGCGTTCGGGTGGCCGTGGCGTTGTCGGCCGATGGACTGAACACCATCGACGCGCGCGAGACGACGGCGGCTGCCGCGCGCAAATGGGTACTCGGGCCGTACGAATCCGTCACCATCAGCGGGTGGCAGATCAGCCAGGCCGCGGCGCGCCGCTTCGAATTCACGACCGAGGAGCGCTCGTACGGACAGGCCCTCGGCAAGACCGCCAATCTGGGTGTGATCTCCGCGGTCTTCTTCAGGGAGCGCGTGCCCACGACCATGTCCGACAGTGCGAACGACGGTGCGGGCCGACGGGCGCCGGCCTCTCAGGTGCCGGCGCCGGCAGCGCCGGAAACGGCCGCGGCCTCGGCCGCAGCGGGCGACCAGAAGGCCCGCGACGAGTTCGCCGCCACTGGCATGGGCCGCCCGACCGACCACGCCGTCGTACAGGTGTGGCTCGACCTCGAACAGGAACCGGTGCAGACGGTCAACATCCGCTACGAGTTCCATCCGCAGCTCGTCAGGCTCGGCATCCTGCCGCCCGCTCCCACAGCAGATCCACTGGAGCGTCGTGAGCGCGCGCACGGGTTCGAGCAGGGCTTCAGCCCCGAACCGCCGCGCCAACGGTGAGCATCGGTAATATAATTCGGCTGCTCCGCGGAGAACTGACGCGCGTTGCGGGGTTGCTTCGATGGGAAGAGGAGGGCGTGTGCATAGAAAGACGTACTTCGGGATCGTGACGGCGGTTCTTGGTGCGGCCGCGCTTGTTGTGGCGAGCCAACATCAGCTGATGGCGCAGGGTCAGGGTGCTCCCGGTAATCCCGGTGCCGGGCTGTTTGGTCCGGATCCCTCTATTCCCAAGAGCCCGACCGCGGTGGCACTTCCGACCTTCAAGGAAGTGACAGGCCCCGGACCGATGTTCGAGTCGGGCCCCGCCCAGTGGCCCGGCTACGACATGAAGCACTTCAACTACGAGGAGAAGGAATACTTCGTGTCGGGTACCGCTTCGGGCGAGCCCTACGAGGTGCGCCTCGTCATCCGGAAGCCGTCGAACGCTGCCCGGTTCTCGGGCATCGTCGTCGCCGAACCGATGCACCCGATCGGCGGGGCGCACGCGTTCGAATACAACAGCGTCTACATCATGGACTCGGGGCACGTCGCCGCCGAGGTCTCGACGACCGGCCTCAACAACTTCACCGCGCTCAACGCCGAGCGCTACAAGGAGCTGAAGGTCACCAACGCGCAATCGAACGAGGTGCTGGCGCAGGTGGGTGCGCTCGTGCGCAGCAGCAACGGTCCGCTCGCGGGGCTGACGGTGCGCAAGATGGTGCTGTGGGGCACGTCGGCGAGTTCAGCGATCCTGACCCGATACCTGCCGGCGAGCGGCATCTACAAGACGCCACAGATGGGACGCATCTACGACGGGTTCATGCCGACCTCGAACGGTTCGCAGATCAACCCCGTCGACGTGCCGATCATCCAGGTGCCCACGCAGCACGAGTTCTCGCAGGTGGCCACCAAGCAGCAGGACGGCGACGAGCCTGGCAAGCAGTTCCGCGTGTACGAGTTCCCCGGCATGAGCCATCTGCCGGCGCGCAACAACCCGCGCTTCACCGACGCTGACTGCGTGAACCCGCGCAGCATGTTCCCGCTCGAGGCCTACATGTCGGTCGCGCTCAACTACCTGATTCAGTGGGTCGACAAGGGTGTCGCGCCCCCGAAGGCCGAGCGCGCCTACATGGATATGTACGTCGGCAACGACGGCAGCCTGATGATGCTCGACGAGGTGGGGAACGCGAAGGGCGGTATCCGCAACCCATTCGTGGATGTGCCGGTGGCCAAGATCATCGCCGGCAACACGGGCAAAGCGCCCGCTCCCGACCTGACGCGCCTGGCGCCCGGACAGCTTCCGGTGATCGGACCGAGCCTGCTCTGCACGCTGAGCGCGTGGGTGCAACCCCTTCCGGCCGATCAGTTGAAGAAGCGCTACGGCACGAAGGAGAACTTCGTGAAGCAGTTCGAGACGAAGCTGAATGAGGCCGAAAAGGCTGGCTGGTCGCTACCGGTCTACCATCAGCTCATCATGGGCGACGCGAAGGCCGTCAACTTCTAGGGCGAAATTCCACGGGCGCCATGGGCTATAGGAGCCCCCACGAGCCCAGAAAGGCGAGGTCGTACGCGAATCGCGACGCGACCCACTGCTCCGGAGTCATCGACTCGGGCATCTCGGCCGCCGCACGTGACGCTTCACTCTCGCTCGAGGACTCAGGCGCCCGCAGCTTCGCGACGACTGCAGCCGTGATCTCGCCTGGGGTGTGCGCGCCGGTCAGGTGCGCCACGATGAGCCGGTCGATGCTCGCGAGCGACACACGCTGATGCGTCGGCGTCGTGATCAGCGAGCGCCGTTCGGCTTCCCATCGCGTCAGTGGAATGACGGCCGGTCGGTCGCTCGAGACCTGAGGCAACAGCAGAGGTCGGAGCCGCAGGTTCACGTGTCCCATGGCATGAAGGGCCACGAGTTGCGCCTGCAGATCCGCGACGGCTTGGTCCGGCACTTCGAGGCCGCTCGCCCGCACACGCTCGATCGATTGCGTCACGAGCTGACGCCAGCCGAGGCCGCGCGGCCAAATGGCCGCGAGCGTCGAGAGCGTCGCCTTGCCCAGCGGATCGCCTAACGCGATGGCGGCATCCGGCTCGAGCAGCCCATCGAACGTTTCGTCGACATCTGGCGCAAGCTGCACGGTCTGTGATCGAGGCTTCACCGCGGCTGCGACAACAATGCGGTCGAATGGGACGTCTCCCGATGGCGAAGCGCTCGGCGCGGCGTGGCGGCAGAAGAGCGACGACCGATGCTGCCGATACCAGAGGACGTCGATCAGCTCTTCCACCATGAGCGGATCGTTCCGCATCGCACGGGCGGCTTCTCGCAGTTCAGGAGGGATCCGATAGTCGCGTTGTGTGAAAGGCGCCTCGGCCAGGTACCGGAAGCCGAAGCTGGCCGTGAGCGACGCGAACTCCTGAAACCAGTACGCGCGATTGTGTTCGGCGAGATAGTCGTGCACCACAATGGACTCGTCGGACGCTTCGGCAAACGCGAGCTCGCGACCGAGGAGCTGCGCGTACGGGTGCGGGACGCGCTCGACCTCGTGCCGCATGGCGGTCGCGTGCCGGCGGGCCTCGTCGGCCATCTGGTGCAGCGACTCGCCCGACGCGATCGGGCTCAACATCGACCTGCGGACCACGCCCCGAATCAACCACCCCGGATACGTGTTGTAGCTGAGGTAGAGCAGGCCATCGTCTGCGAGATGTTCGCGGCAGAAGGCCAGGATGCCGTCACGAACCAGGTCCGGCACCCACGACATCACGCCGTGGGCGACGATGTAGTCGAACTGGCCGAGCGTGGGGCCGACATCGAGGATGTCGGCCGCGTGGAGCGTGGTGTTGTGCAGCGCGAGGTGCTCGGCCGATCGGCGTGCGTCGGCGATCTGCACCACCGACATGTCGACGCCGACGAACTTGCAATCCGGCCGGAAGAAAGCCAGAGGCAGTAGGTTGGCCCCGTCGCCGCAGCCGATCTCGAGAACGCGCGCGCCCTCGAAGGTCGGGCAGGGTCCGCCGTGCAGGAGCGACGCGATGGCGAGCTGCTCGGGCGCCGTGCATGGAATGGGCAGGCACTTGTAAGGCAGATCGTCGTAGGCGGTCATTTCGAATGGGCGGCCGAGTCCTATTCTCACCCACAACGATTGCGAACAAGCCGCGCTTCACCGACGCGGTTCTTCACGCGAAGGCTGCGAGGAAACATTAGGGTTTTGTTGTTTTCCCAGACAAAAGAAGCTGAATAAAGTCTGCCGAGCAGCGGACTTCTATTGAGCGGTTGCAAGCCTCGCGTAAGAGATCAGAGGGCCAGAACTCCGCGAAAGTCAGTCGATAACCGCCCTTCCTGAATAGTAGGCCTATTTTCGCGACGACTCGTGAATCGAATAACCGAAGGTTGACCGGCACATCGTCGAACAGATCGACCCCGGGGCGGCCGACTTTTTGCTCTAAACCACACCGTCCTCTACTCCATCCAACCAGTGAATCGCAGGGTAAAGGCCGTAGTTCGGGTCTCAATGCCGCTGGCGATGCTGGCAGCGTGGGCGTCTGTCGCTCACGCCGCGACAGCCTCCTGGAACGCCAACCCCGAGCCCGACATCGC
Source organism: Vicinamibacteria bacterium (assembly GCA_041484265.1). GTDB lineage: Bacteria > Acidobacteriota > Vicinamibacteria > Vicinamibacterales > CAVVIG01 > 2-12-FULL-65-11. Next base: position 1,995 of record JBGPHH010000056.1, on the reverse strand, counting down.
CAAGTACCTGGTTTCCTACAGGACCGAATCGCCTGTGTGCGACGCTGACGGTCCGGTCGTTACCTCCAATCCTGCCATCACCGTCGATGTTGGCAACGTCACGACGGCACTACTTCCTTTTGCACCGGGTGTGCAGTATTTCGTGGTGGTCCAGGCCGTCAACACGAGCGAGCTCAAGAGCCCGTGCTCCGCCGAGGTGGCCTTTACCGCCGATGCCGGCGCCCCGGTGTTTACCGTGCAGCCGCTCAGCCGAACTGTTCTGGCTGGAACCACTACAGCCCTCACCGTGGCAGCCACTGGCACGCCGGTGCCGACGCTTCAGTGGCAGATTTCGATCGACGCCGGCGCCACCTGGACGAACCTGACCGACACGGAGCCCTACAGTGGGGTGACAACCGCCACCCTCACAGTGACGAATTCGGACGCGTCGCTGAATGGCGCGCAGTATCGCGCTGTCGCCAGCAGCAGTGCGGGAAATGTGCCGTCGGATGCGGCGACACTCACAGTCAACCTCGCGCCCATGATTACGACGCAACCCACCGACGAGGCGATCAACGTCGGTCTCGACGGGGCGTTCTCAGTGGAGGTCAGCGGCTTCCCTAGCCCCACGTTTCAATGGCAGGTCTCGGCGGACAACGGAGCGACTTGGACGGATGTCACCGACTCGGCTTCGTGCGCCGCGGACTGCTACGTTGGCGCGACCACCGCCATCCTGGCGATCACCGGTGTCACAGAGGCGCTCGAGGGCCATCAATATCGCGTGTGGGCCACCAACGGCGTCGGCATCCCAGCCGTCTCGAATTGGGCGACACTCAATGTCGATCCTTCGCCGACGATCACGAACCAGCCCAGGGACGAGACGATCAACGCCGGACGAGACGCGGCGTTCCTAGCGGGGGCCAGCGGCAGCCCTACCCCCACGTATCAGTGGCAGGTCTCGACCGACGACGGAGTGACTTGGACGGATCTCGTCGATACGGTTTCGTGCACCGCGGACTGCTACGTTGGCGCGACCACCGCCACACTGACGATCACCAACGTCACAGCGGCGCTCGCGGGCTATCAATATCGCGTTGTTGCCACCAACGGTGTCGACAGCCCCGTCATCTCTGGTTGGGCAACACTTAACGTCAATCTTGCGCCGACGATCACGGGACAACCGATCGCTGCCGCTGTAATCGTCGCAGGGAACACGTCGTTCACGGTGGCTGCGAGTGGAACTCCGGCGCCTAGGTACCTCTGGCAGGCGTCAACGGATGGCGGGGTGACGTGGACCGAGCTGACCAACACCGCCCCCTACAGCGGAATCGGCTCCGCCACGCTCGGCCTGACCGGTGTCCCACAAGAGTTGAATGGCACTTACTATCGCGTTGTCGTTCAAAACACCGCAGGCTCGGTGGCATCGGACGCTGCGATACTCGTCGTGGCCACGCCCGTGGCTCCGACGATCACGATCCCCCCGAGCGACCTGGCCGTAAATTCCGGCAATGTCGGCTGGTTCATTGTGGGGGCCAGCGGCATGCCCGCCCCGACGTATCAGTGGCAGGTGTCGATCGATAGTGGGGCGACGTGGGTTGACCTCGCCAACGCGCCGCCATACAGCGGTGTCACCACGACGACGCTGACGCTGACGAGCGTGACGGCCGACTTGACGGGAGCGCAGTACCGCGCGGTGGCCACCAACAGTGTGGGGACGGCGACGTCGACGGCCGCGACGCTCACGGTGCACACGGCGCCGGCGATCACGACGCCGCCGGCGGACCAGACGGTCAACGCCGGCCAGACGGCCACCTTCACGGTGGCGGCCAGCGGCAGTCCGACGCCGACGTATCAATGGCAAGTGTCGATCGCTAGCGGTGCGACGTGGACGCCTCTCACCGACGTGCCGCCGTACAGCGGCGTCACCACGACGACCTTGACGCTGACGAGCGTGACGGCCGACTTGACGGGGGCGCAGTACCGCGTGGTGGCCACCAACAGTGTGGGGACGGCGAC
>JBGPHH010000055.1:0-18637 GCA_041484265.1 Vicinamibacteria bacterium | reverse complement strand
GCTCTGTACGGCCTCACTGGCGCAGGCGGCGATCTGCTCGGCAAGTCCGGCGCCGGCGTCAACCAGGTCGTCGATCCGAGCAAGACCATCCCCGGGGGATATAGCGACGCCCTCAGTTCGCTGTTCCATTCACAGAATCCCCGATGGACGCTCCAATTGAACTTCAGCTACCCGCTCGGCTTGAGCGCGCAGAAGGCCGCCATCGCGCGCGCCGACGTGCAACAGAATCAAATCAACGCCCAGCTGAAGCAGCTAGAACTGCAGGTGGCGACCGACGTCACCAACGCCGCCATCAACGTGCAGAGCAACGCCGAGCGCGTGCAGGCGGCGCAGGCCGCGCGCGAGCTGTCGCAGCGATCGCTCGACGCCGAGAACAGCAAGTTCGAGGTCGGGATGTCGACAAACTATCTCGTCGTCCAGGCGCAGCGCGACCTGGCCACTGCCCAGAACAACGAACTGGTCTCGATCCTGAACTATCGCAAGTCGCTCGTGGAGCTCGACCGTCTGCAGCAGACGACCTTGGGGAATCTGGGCATCACCGTGATCGGCCGGTAATCGCTTCACTTCTACTTTAGGAGAGTCATGAAACGCGCAATCATCGTCCTCGTCCTCCTCACGGCAGGGGGAGCCGGGGGCTGGATGTACTACGTCAGAAGCAACGCTCAGGAGCTCTCCGTCAACACCTCGCCGGTGTCGCGCGGCGACATCATTGAAAGCGTCGGCTCCACCGGGACGGTTCAGCCGGTCACCACCGTCCAGGTGGGCAGCCAGGTATCCGGGAATATTCTGTGGCTCGGCGCGGATTTCAACTCCATCGTCAAGAAGGACCAGGTCATTGCGAAACTGGACCCCTCGCTCACCCAGGCCGCGCTTGATCAGTCCAGTGCGAACCTGGCCCAGGCTCGCGCCAATTTGGCAAAGTCGCAGAGCGACCTCGATCGGATGAAGGTCCTTCTCCTGGACGCGCAACAGAAGTACACACGGGCAAAGGAGCTCTTCGATAAGCAACTCACGACACAGAGCGACCTCGAAACCGCCAAGACGAATGTCGACTCCGCGCAGGCGAGCCTGAAGTCTCAGGAGGCCACGATTAAGCAGACAGAGGCCGCCGTCACTCAGTCGGAAGCGCAGGTCAATACCCAGAAGGTCAACCTCGATCACACGATTATCACGGCCCCGATTGACGGGATCGTGACGCAGCGCAGCGTGGACGTGGGCCAGACGGTGAATGCGGGACTGTCGGCACCCACGCTGTTCGTCCTTGCGGCCGACCTGACGAAGATGCAGGTGAGCGCCAACATCGACGAGTCCGACGTCGGCAAGATCCGTCCGGGCCAGCGCGTGACGTTCCGCGTGGACGCGTATCCGACTGACTCATTTGAGGGGATCGTCACCCAGGTCCGACTTCAGCCTGTCGTCCAGTCGAACGTGACGACGTACGGCACGATCATCAACGTCCCGAACCCGGAGCTGAAACTGAAGCCCGGCATGACGGCCAATTTAAAAGTCGAGATACACAAGCGGACGGATGTGCTTCGCGTGCCGGCTGCGGCGCTTCGGTTCAGGCCGACGACCGAGATGTTCGCGGCGCTCAACGAGCCGGTGCCGCCCGAGGCGCTGGTGGGCGGACGCGGGCGCGGCGGCCAAGGCGGCGGAGGCGGCCGCAACGCGGGCGGCGGTCAGGGCGGCGGCGGGCGAAACGCCGGCGCATTCGGCGGCCGGGCCGGCGGCGGAGGCGGCGCCAACCAGGCCGCGCCAGCCGCAACCGGGCAGCAGGGCACGGCTGCGAGTGACGCGAGCGCTGCGCCAAACCAGAACGCCGCCGCGCAGCCAGGTGGTCGCGGCGCCAATGCCGATGCTGGCGCCGGTGGCGGTACTCCGGGTCGGCGCGCCCAAGCTGGCGGCAACGTCGCGGGACGCGGCGGTCAAGGCGGATTCGGTGGGGGCCGGAACGGCGGCGGCAACCAGGGCGGCGGTCGCGGACAAGGTCAAGGACAGCAAGCGCAGATGGACCGCTTCAACGCCATGACCGCCGACGATCAGCAGCAGTTCATCACGCGCCTGAAAGGGCGGGGCGCCGACGTCAGCGCGTACGAAAAGGCGGCCAAGGGCAACTCGGCGGCCACAACGGCTTTCGTACCGAAGTACGGGGAAGTGTCGGGGGCAACGATTGACGCGCTGTTCGCGCCGCTGCCCCCCATCGTCGAATCGACAGGTCGCGCGTGGGTTTTCGTGGACAAGCAGCTCAAGCCGGTGAGCCTGCGTCTTGGCCTGAGCGACGGGACGAACACCGAGCTCGTGAGCGGAGACGCGGAGCAAGGTGCGGAGCTCGTCACCAGCGTGACCGGCCTCGGGCCCAGCCGCCCGGTCGCCGGCGGCAATAACCCCAATGCGAACCCCTTGCTCGGCAATCAGCGCGGACCCGGCGGGCCTCCCCCAGGCGGGTTCGGCGGCGCTCCGGCAGGCGGCGGAGGCCGCGGGCGATAGCCAATGCCGACCGTTATTTCCGTCAAGAACCTCGTCAAGACGTACGTCGTCGGCGAGGTCGAAGTCAAAGCGTTGCGCGGTGTGAACCTCGAGGTTCAGCGCGGCGAGTTTCTGGCCGTGACTGGGCCGTCCGGCTCGGGCAAGTCGACGTTTATGCACATCGTCGGCTGTCTCGACAGGCCGACGTCGGGCCAGTACTTCCTGGACGGCCAGGACGTCTCACGCATGTCGAAGGACGAGCTCGCCGCGGTCCGCAACAGAAAGATCGGCTTCGTGTTCCAGGGATTCAATCTCCTCTCGCGGACTTCCGCGATCGACAACGTCGAATTACCGCTGCTCGACGCGGGCAAAGCCATGAAGAGCGCCGCGCGGCACAAGCGCGCGCAGGAGGTGCTTGAGCTGGTGAACCTGGGCAACCGGGCCGATCATCACCCGAACCAGCTCTCGGGAGGCCAGCAGCAGCGCGTCGCCATTGCGCGGGCGCTCATCAAGGACCCGTCGATCCTGCTGGCGGACGAGCCGACCGGGAACCTCGACACCAGGACAAGCATCGAAGTGATGGATATCTTTCAACGGCTGAATCGCGAACAAGGCATTACGGTCGTGCTCATCACGCACGAGCTGGACATCGCCGAATACGGCAGCCGAATCGTGTCGTTCCGCGATGGACTGGTAGTGGCAGATAAATCGGTCACGCGGCGACGCATGGCCCAGGACGAATTGGCTGCGCTCCCTGTAGCGTCGGCTGTTTAAGGAACACGTTTATGTCCTTTTTGATGATCTTCCGGATCGCTTTCAAAGCTCTCGGCCGCAACAAACTGCGGACGGCGCTCACGATGCTCGGCATGATCATCGGCGTTGGCGCCGTGATCACAATGGTCGCGCTCGGCAACGGCGCGCAAGACGCCATCGACGCCCAGATTCAGTCCGCCGGCACCAACATGATTCAGGTGTCGGCCGGCAACTTCGCCGCGCAAGGCGTGCGGCAGGGCCAGGGCGCGGCCAGCACGCTCGTGCCTGAAGACGCCGCAGCCATCGCCCAGGTCGCGGGCGTCCAGTACGCGTCCTCGATTTCCAACACGCGCGGGCAGATGATTGCCGGCAACCAGAACTGGAACACCCAAGTGAACGGTGTGGACGTCGACTACCCGCTCATTCGGGCGTGGCCGACGCAGATGGGCACGTTCTTTACGCCCCAGGATGTCACAACCGCGAGCAAGGTGGCCGTCCTCGGCGCCACGGTGCGCGATCAGCTCTTTGGACCGGATGCCAATCCAGTGGGACAGGTACTCCGCATCGCGAACCACCCGTTCACCGTGGTCGGGGTGATGGGCGTTAAGGGTCAATCGAGCGTCGGGCAGGACCAGGACGACGTCGTATTTGTCCCCTACTCGACCGTCATGAAGAAGATGCGCGGCGTGACGTTCGTTCAGCAGATTACCGTATCGGCCGCCTCGGCGACCGATACTTCTGGAACGGCCGACCGCATTGCCGCGGCGCTGCGAATCCGCCACAAGATCCAGACGGGCGACCCGGACGACTTCATGGTTCGTACCATGGACGAAATTGCCAGCGTCAGAAAGGAAACGACCCAGACCATGACAGCTCTGCTGTCGGGAATCGCCGGCGTGTCCCTGCTCGTTGGCGGCATCGGCATCATGAACATCATGCTGGTGTCGGTCACCGAGCGCACACGCGAGATCGGTCTCCGCATGGCAATCGGCGCGCGGGGACGTGACGTCCTGTGGCAGTTCCTGGTTGAGGCGGTGGTCCTCAGCCTGGTGGGCGGGGCGTTCGGGATCGCGCTGGGCTACGGCCTCTCGCAGGGATTGACAGTGTGGAAACAGTGGCCGACATCGATCTCGGCGGATGCCGTGGTCGTGGCGTTCGGTTTTGCGGCAGCAACCGGCGTGTTCTTTGGGTTCTACCCGGCGCGTAAGGCAGCTGCACTCGATCCGATCGAGGCCCTCCGATTCGAATAGAATAGTTCCTCGTGAGCTTCAGATTCGTCAGACTACTGGGAGCACTAGCCGCGGCAACGTTGGCCGTTTCTGCCTGTTCAGTCGGGGGTGAGGCGCCCCCGGCGAGCGGCGGCGGAGGGCGTGGCGGCCCTGGCACTGGGGCGGCCGTCGTACCTGTCACCACCGCGGTGGTCGAGAAGAAGGCGGTGCCCCTCACCATCAATATGATTGGCACGGCCGAGGCGTACTCGAATGTCGCGGTCCACGCCCAGATCACGGGCGAGCTGACGTCGGTCAACTTCAAAGAAGGCGAAGACGTTCAGAAGGGCCAGGTGATCTTCACGCTCGATCGCCGACCGCTCGAGGCCGCGCTACAGCAAGCCCAGGCCAATCTTGCGCGCGATACGGCGCAGCTGGAGAACGCGAAGGCATCGGCCGCGCGTTACCAGGACCTCCAAAAGCTCGGCATCGCGACCAGGGAGCAGGCCGATCAGTCAGCCACAACGGCCCAGGCGCTTCAGGGCACGGTGGCCGCAGACACGGCCGCCATCGAAAACGCGAAGGTCCAGCTGCTCTACGCGACCATCATTTCGCCGATCTCCGGCCGCACCGGCGCGCTGATGGTGCACGAAGGCAACCTCGTGCGAGCCAACGACGCGACACCGCTCGTCATCATCAATCAGGTGTCGCCGATTTACGTGTCGTTCGGCCTCCCGGAGGGTCAGCTGCCGGATCTCAAGCGGTATATGGCGCTCGGCACGATCCGCCTGCAGGCGAGTGCGCCCAACGAAACGGTGGCATCCGAAGGGCAGATTACCTTCATCGACAACGCCGTCGATCCGACGACGGGCCAGATCAAGATCAAAGGATCGTTCCCGAACGCGGACCGTCGACTGTGGCCAGGACAGTTCGCCAACGTGGCGGTCACCCTCAAGAACGATCCGAACGCGGTGGTCGTGGCGACGACGGCCGTTCAGAATGGCCAGCAGGGCAGCTACGTCTTCGTCGTCAAGCCGGATAAGACTGTCGAGCTGCGCGCCATCACGGTCGAGCGCCAGACAGCAGACAGCGCCGTTATCAAGGAAGGGCTGAAGCCGGGCGAGACGGTCGTCACCGACGGCCAACTCCGCCTCGTGCCGGGTTCCAAAGTCAGCATCAAGTCCGGTCCAGGTGGAGCCAAGGAGAGAGTGGACCCATGAATTTGTCGGCGCTTTTCATCAAGCGTCCCGTGACGACGACGCTCATCATGCTGGGTGTGCTCGTGTTCGGCGTGATGGCGTACCGGTTGCTGCCGGTCAGCGACCTCCCCGTCATTGACTTCCCCACAATTCAAGTATCCGCCGGCCTGCCGGGCGCGAGCCCGGAGACGATGGCCTCGGCGGTCGCGCTGCCGCTCGAGAAGCAGTTCGCGACGATCGCAGGCCTGTCGTCGATCAACTCGGTCAGCTCGCAAGGCAACAGCAACATCACGCTGCAATTCGATCTGAACCGCAACATTGACGCTGCGGCGCAGGACGTGCAGGCGATGATCGCGCGCACGACGCGTCAGCTCCCGGCGAACATGCCGGCGCCGCCGTCGCTGCAGAAGACGAACCCAACCGACCAGCCCGTGATGTTCCTGGTGCTGCAGTCGGATACCTTGCAGCTTTCGATGGTCGACGAACAGGCGCAGACGCTGGCGCAGCGCATTTCGAGCGTGAACGGCGTCGCGCAAGTCGGCGTCTTTGGCTCGCAGAAGTACGCCGTCCGCATCGATGTCGATCCGCAGAAGCTCGCCGTGCACGGCGTGGGCATCGACGAAGTGGCGACCGCGATCACCAACGCGAACGTCAACCTCCCCACCGGCACGATGTACAGCGACCAGAAGAACTTCGTGGTACAGGCCAACGGCCAGTTGCTCCGCGCCGGTGCGTACGGGCCCATCATTCTCGCGTATCGCAACGGCAACCCAATTCGCCTCAACGAGGTCGCTCGCGTCTACGACGGGGTCGAAAACGACAAGCAGGCGTCGTGGTTCAAGGGCAAGCGTTCGATCTATCTGTCGATTAACAAGCAGCCCGGCACCAACGTCGTGCAGGTGGTTGACGACGTCAGGAAGCTGCTGCCGACGCTCAGCGCACAGCTGCCCGCGGCCATCACGCTCGACATCCGCCAGGACCGGTCGGAGGCGATCCGCGAATCGGTGAGGGACGTGAAGCTGACGCTCATCCTGACCGTATTCCTGGTCGTCGCGGTGATCTTTCTCTTCCTGCGCAACGTCTCGGCGACCATTATCCCCAGCCTTGCGCTGCCAGTCTCCCTCGTCGCCACGTTCGCCCTGATGCTCGAGCTCGGCTACAGCCTCGACAACCTCTCGCTGATGGCGCTGACGTTGTGCGTCGGATTCGTGGTCGACGACGCGATCGTCATGCTCGAGAACATCGTCCGCCATATGGAGATGGGCAAGTCACCCATGCGGGCCGCGTTCGACGGCTCTCAGGAAGTCGCCTTCACCATCGTCTCAATGACGCTGTCGCTGACCGCGGTCTTTATTCCGGTCCTGTTCATGGGCGGCGTCGTGGGACGCCTGCTGCACGAGTTCGCCGTGACGATCAGCGTCGCGATTCTGGCCTCCGGGTTCGTGTCGGTCAGTCTCACCCCGATGCTGTGCAGCCGCTTCCTGAAGCCGCCGCACTCCCAGAAGCACGGGGTCCTCTATAACGCCACCGAACGCATGTTCGACGCGTGGTTGCGACTGTACGACTGGACCTTGCGCGGCGTCCTTCGGTACCGGGCCGCCACGATGGCCTTCTCCGTTGTGCTGGTCGTCGCGACTGCCTATCTCTTCACGCTCGTGCCGAAGGGCTTTCTGCCGAGCGAGGACACCGGGCGGTTCAATATCAACACAGAGGCCATTCAGGGACTCGGCTACTCAGAGATGGTGCGCCATCAGCAGATGGTCGGCGACATCGTCGCGAAGGATCCGAACGTCTTCGCGTTCACGAATAATGTCGGGTCAGGTCCGGGCGCTTCGGGCACCAACCAGGGGAGCTTGAGCGTCGAACTCGTCCCGCGCGCAAACCGCAAGCTGTCGGTCGACCAGGTGATCCAGGAGCTGCGCCCCAAAGTGTCGCAAGTGCCGGGCATGCGGATCTTCATGAACAACCCGCCGCCCATCAACATCGGCGCCCGCGGCGCCCGCGCGCTCTACCAGCTCACGCTCCAAGACACCGACACCGACGAGTTGTATAAGTGGGCGCCGGTGCTCGAGGACAAGATGCGCGAGATCGCGGGCCTCGAGGACGTCAACAGCGACCTGCAGCTCAAGAACCCGCAGATCGGTATTGATCTCGACCGCGACAAGATCGCCGCGCTCGGCTTGAGCGTCAATCAGGTCGAAACGGCGATGTTCAACGCGTACGGCACGCGGCAGGTGTCGCAGATTTACGCGCCGAACAACCAGTACCAGGTCATCATGGGCGTCGCGCCGCAGTTCCAGCGCGACCCCTCGGCGCTGGCACAGCTGTACGTGCGCGCGTCGAGCGGACGTCTGATCGCGGTTAGCTCCGTCGCGACGGCGACAATCCAAGCCGGCCCGCTGACCGTCAGCCACACCGGACAGCTGCCGTCGGTGACGATTGCATTCAACCTCAAGCCGGGCGTGGCCCTTGGCGATGCGACAAACGCCGTTCAGCAGGTGGCGGCCGCGACCTTGCCCTCGACCGTGTCGACCAGCTTCCAGGGGACCGCACAGGCATTCCAGGACTCGCTGCAGGGATTGGGCGTCATCCTGATCATGGCGATCGTGGTGATCTACATCGTGCTCGGCGTGCTGTACGAGAGCTTCACGCACCCGTTGACCATTCTCTCCGGGCTGCCGTCGGCGGGCTTCGGCGCACTGATCACGCTGCTGATCTTCAAGACCGAGATGAGCCTGTATGCGATGGTGGGCATCATCATGCTCGTCGGCCTGGTAAAGAAGAACGGCATCATGATGGTGGACTTCGCCGTGGAAGCGCAGCGCCAGCACGGCAAGGACCCGCTCGATGCGATCCATGAGGCGTGCCTCGTGCGTTTCCGGCCGATCATGATGACCACCATGGCCGCGCTCGTAGGAACGCTGCCCATCGCTCTGGGCTTGGGCGCCGGCGCCGAGTCGCGCCGCCCCCTCGGACTGGCGGTCGTAGGCGGCTTACTGGTGTCACAGTTGCTGACGCTGTACATCACGCCCGTCTACTACGTGTACATCGAGCGTGCGCGCATGTGGCTGGCCGCGCGTAGCAGGAAACCGTCGGGCGAGGTTCTCGATGGCCACGCGCCGGCCGCGGAGCAAGTGCCGGCGCTGCAGAATCGTAGTCGCGCCTGAGCACGTCTAAGTAGTCTAAGTAGGCATCGGGCGTCACCATGGTTGCGCGTCGAGGGTCTCGACGCGGTCCATGGTTTTTTTAGCCAGGGCACATAAATAAATCGTATGCGGACCGTAGACAGCCAGCTAGTAGACCGTATTCAGAACCTAAGGCTCTTGCGGCGATTCACGATCACGCCAATCGCATTTATGTTCGTGTGCCTCGCTGCGCTCACGATGGCGTGCAGTGCCGCACCAACAGGCCAGGCATCGGGAAGCGGCAGTGCGGCCGCCGGCGGCACGGGTGGCGCCGGTCGCGCGGGCCGTGGCGGCCGGGGCACCGCCATCAACGTCGAGACCGCGACGCTGAAACGGATCTCGATTCCGCGGCGGGTCGATCTGTCGGGCACGCTGCTCTCCCCCGACCAGGCCAAGGTGAGCAGCGAGGCCGCAGGCGTCGTTCTTGACGTCGCCGTGCAGCTCGGCACCGAAGTGAAGCCGGGCGATGTGCTCGTTCGACTCGCGCCTCGCGAGATTGAGCTCGCCCTCGAGCGTTCGGAGAGCGCGTTGCGTCAGACGGAAGCCCAGCTTGGGATCGATCGTTCGCAGGATCGGCAGCCGCCGCCCGACGAACAGATTGCGTCCGTCCGGCAGGCGATTGCGAACCGGGATGATGCGCGTGCCACGATGGCGCGAGCCGAGTTGCTGAGCGCCCAAGGCATCATGTCGAAAGTCGATCTCCAGACGGCGGAAACGCGTTTGAAGGTGGCGGAGGCCAATTATCAAGCGTCGCTCGACAATGTGCACGCGCTCAAGGCCGCGCTGCAGGATCGGCGCGCCGCGTACGAGCTCGCGCAGAAGAAGCTGGCTGACACGGCGATCAAAGCTCCGGTGGCCGGGTCGATCGCCGAGCGGCTCGTGCAACCCGGCGAGTTCATTCGCGAGAACACTCCGGTCGTCACGATCGTGCAGATGAATCCGCTGAAATTCAGGACGGCCGCTCAGGAAAAGTACGCCGCGCTGCTGAAGCCAGGACAGCCGATTGACTTTGAGGTTGAGGCATTCCCAGGGAAGACGTTCAAGGGCAAGATCGCGTACATCAGTCCCGCCATCGATCAGACGACGCGGACGTTCGTCGTCGAGGCGATTGTCGAGAATACCGACCGGTCGCTCAAACCGGGCTTCTTCGCGAAGGGCACGGTCCTGACCCACACCGACGACGATGTGCTCGCCGCCTTAGATGACACGGTGTCGACGCTGGCGGGCGTGTCGACGGTGTACGTCATCGAAGGGGCCAAGGCGCGCCAGCAGCAGGTGACGCTCGGAGAGCGGCAAGGGGATCTCGTGGAGATTCTCAGCGGGCTCAAGGGTGACGAAACCCTCGCGTCGAGCAATCTCAACCAGCTCGCCACGGGCACGTCGGTGCGCGTCGCGGGCGCAGGTGGCGAGGGGGCGGCGGGATCGAACGGCGACGGTGGTCGGCGCGGCGGCGGCCGCGGCCGTGGTGAGACCAACAATCAAGGAGGGCGGCAGTGAAGCTCGCCGATATCAGCGTCAAGAACCCGGTGTTCGCGGTCATGCTCGGTGCCGCGCTCATCCTGTTGGGAGCTTTCTCGTACGAGGGGCTCGGTCTGGACCTCATGCCCAAGACCGACTCCGCGACCGTCAGCGTCAACGTCAACCTGCCCGGCGCAAGCGCCGAGGAGATTGAGACGCAGATCACCAAGCCGCTCGAGGACACCGTGAACACCATTAGCGGCATCGACGAGCTGCGGGCCACCTCCGACCAGGGCAGCTCGCGGGTGACGATCAACTTCACCCTCGAGCGCGAGATTGAAGCCGCCACGCAGGACGTCCGCGACAAGGTCGCCCCGCTTTCCAACCGGTTCGGACGCGATGCCAGGCCGCCGGTTGTCACGAAGGCCGATCCAGATGCCGCGCCGATTTTCACCTTTCAGGTGTACGGGCCCCGCGCGCCCAAAGAACTGTCCGAGATCGCCGACAAGCAGATCAAACAGGTCCTCGAGACTCTGAAGGACGTCGCATCGGTCAGCCTGTTCGGCAATCGCAACCGTGAAATCCAGCTGCTGCTGAACGCCGACCGACTCAATGCGTACGGCCTGACCGTTGATCAGGTCCGCAACGCCGTCCAGCGCCAGAACGTCGAAGTGCCAGGCGGCACCTACATCACCGGCCCGGCGGAAATCTCGCTGCGAACGATGGGGCGCATCAAGACGGTCAACGACTTCAACCGCATCATCATTGCCTACCGTGACGGCTCGGCCATCACGTTTGCCGATATCGGCCGTGCGCAGGACACGATCGCCGAAGTCCGCAACACGTCCCGCATTGCGGTGGCTCCAGACCTGACGCCCGTGACGTCGATCTCTCTGCAGGTGCGCAAACAATCCGGCACCAATACGGTGGAAGTGGTGGACCGGGTCATAGCCAGGCTCGACCAGCTACGAGGGACGTTGCCGCCGGACATCACGATCCAGCTTGGCAGCGATCAATCACGATTCATTCGGAAATCGTTTGAGGCCATTGAAGAGCATCTGATCCTCGGCGGTCTGCTGGCCAGCATCGTCGTCTTTCTCTTCATCCGCAACATTCGCGTGACGCTCATTGCCGCCCTCGCCATCCCAACGTCGATCATCGGGACCTTCACGGTCATGAAGGCGCTTGGGTTCACGCTCAACAACATGACGATGCTGGCGCTGTCGCTCGCCACCGGCATCGTCATCGACGACGCCATCGTCGTGCTGGAAAACATTTTCCGGTTCGTGGAAGAGAAGGGCGTGACGCCGAAGGAAGCGGCCGCCGAGGCGACCGCCGAAATCGGTCTCGCCGTCATGGCGACCACCCTCTCGCTGGTCGTGATCTTCGTGCCGGTCGCCTTCATGACCGGCCAGATTGGCCGCTATTTCTATAGCTTCGGCATCACATCGGCCGCGGCGATCCTGATCTCGATGTTTGTCTCCTTCACGATGACGCCGGCGCTCTGCGCGACCTGGCTCAGGAGGGATGACGTCAAATCAGACCACTCGACGACCAAGTCTCAAGGCTGGTACGCGAAGATGGACGCGGCGTACGGGCGGATGCTGGAGTGGTCGCTTGCCCACCGACCCGTCATGGTCGCCCTTGCGTGCGCCGTCGTGGCGTCGGCCGTGTATCTCTATCCCAAGGTCGGCAAAGAGCTCGTCCCGGACGACGATCAGGGCGAGTTTACGATTGGTGTCCGACTGCCGACCGGCACGAGCTACGCGCGAACCGAGGAGTTCGTCAAGCCGATTGAAAAGGATGTCCTGTCGCTTCCCAACCTGGACCGCGTGCTGATCCAGACCAACTCGGGATCGGCGAACTTCCAGGTCGTCATGACGCCGCTCGAGGAGCGGAAGCAGTCTCAGCAGGAGCTGATGCGGCAGGCGCGGCAGCTGCTCAGCAAGTACAAGAATGCGCGGCTGAGCGTGTCTGGGTCGACCCAACTCTCCGGCGCCTCGGGAGGGCGCGGAGGCGGCGGGAACGGCGTGAACATCCTGATTCAGGGCCCGGACATCGAGCAGCTTCAGGCCTACTCCATGGCGTTGATGGAGAAGGTCCGTACGATCCCTGGAGTCGTGGATGCCGACACCACGTTCGACGCCACGCAGCCTGAGTTGCGCGTCGACGTCGATCGGGCACGAGCGGCGGACCTGGGCGCGTCGATCGACACGCTCGCCGCGACTCTGCGCACCCTCATCGGCGGCGAAGAAGTCTCACAATTCAATGAAGGGGACCAGCAGTACTCCGTCCAGCTTCGGCTCGACGAGCAATTCCGCAATCCCGAGTCGATGGGCCAGCTGCTCGTGCCCGCAGGAGCCGGCCGAACGATCAAGGTCGGCGACGTCGCCCAGCTCAGAAGCGACTTCGGGCCGTCGGCGATCAATCGGTACAACCGCCAGCGCCAGATTTCTGTCAACGCTAATCTGGATGGCACGAAGCCGCTTGGTGGCGTGATCACAGAAGCCCGACAGAAGGTCGAAGAGCTCCATATGAAGGCCGGCTATCAGGCCGTGTTCGGTGGCAACGCCAGAACGTTGGCCGAGGCGTCGAACAACTTCGTGGTCGCCCTTGTGCTCGCGGTGGCGTTCATCTACATGGTGCTCGCCTCGCAGTTCAACAGCTTCGTCCACCCGCTGACGATCATGACGGCGCTCCCCCTCAGTCTGCCCGCGGGCCTGCTCTCGCTGATGGCCTTCGGCATGACGCTCAACGTGTACAGCGCCATTGGGCTGATGATGCTGTTCGGCATCGTCAAGAAGAATTCGATCCTGCAGGTCGACTACACCAACACGCTGCGCGAACAGGGGATGGAGCGGCACCAGGCGCTCATCACCGCGAATCATGTCCGTCTGCGGCCCATTCTCATGACCACGATTGCGATCGTGGCGGGCATGCTGCCGATCGCGTTCGGCAGAGGGTCCGGCGCCGGGTCGCGCGCGTCGATGGCCGTCACCATCATCGGCGGGCAGGTCCTGTGCCTGCTGCTGACGCTGCTGGTCACTCCGGTCGTCTACTCGTACTTCGATGATCTGCGGGAATGGAGCCCGGTCGCGGCCGTGCGGAAGCTCTTCAAGGGCGGCCGCCCCCGCAAAGAGGAGCACGCCGGCGCCGAGCTATAGCGCGGCCAGCAACTCCTTCACGGTCTTCTTCGTCACGGGGTCGGTCAGATCCGGGGCGATTTCCGCGAGCGGCTCGAGTACGAATCGACGCTCGCGGAATCGCGGATGCGGGACGATGAGGCCGGGTTCGTCTATCGTGGATTCCCCGAACAGGACCAGGTCGAGATCGAGCGTGCGTGGCGCCCTCGTGTAGGGACGCTCGCGTCCGCGTTCCTGTTCGATGGCCAGGAGTGCCGACAACAACCCGCGTGCCGACAGCGCCGTTTCGCCGACGACCGCGAGGTTGAGAAAGCGTGCCTGCCGGTCAGGCGTTCCAACAGGTTCAGTCTCGTAAAATCGCGAGACACGAACGTTGTCGAGAATGGCCCGCAGCCTGGAAATCGCGTGGTGAAGGTGGCTCGCGCGATCCCCGACGTTGCTGCCGAGCGCGACGGCGACCCTGACCACATTATGCGTTCTGCTTTTCCTTGCAGCTGATGCACACCCGCGTCCAGGGAATCGCCGTCAGGCGTGCCTCGGCAATGGGCTCGCCGCAGTCCCTGCACGCCCCGTAGGTCCCCTTCTCGATTCGCCAGAGCGCTTCTTCGATCGCCTGGAGAATCTTGGCGTCCGTCTGCTTCAACTTCAGCGCAATGTGCACTTCGTTGTTGCCGGTGGCCTGGTCCGCCATATCGCCCTGGCGCGTGTTGTTCTCCATGGACGCCTGCAGCGGCTTGATGCCTCCGGCGCCGACAAGTTCATCGCGCTTCCTGAGGAGCGCGTCTTTGTAGCTCTGCACATCCATGTCAGTAGAGGCTCCCTCTCCAGAGCGTGGCCCTCTTCAGTGCTGTGTAACTCTAAATGATAGCATTCCTCACTCACCGCAGGAAGATGTACCGGCCGACAAAGAGAAGCGCGAACACGTACATCAGCGGGTGGACCTCACGGCCCCGGCCCGAGGCGAGCTTGACGACCGCATAGGAGACAACACCGAACGCGATCCCTTCGGTGATGCTGACGGTCAGCGGCATCATGACAATCGTGAGGAACGCGGGAATCGACTCGGTCGGATCCTCCCACGCCACGTGCCGCAGGCTGCCCATCATCATCGTGCCCACGAGCACGAGCGGCGCCGCAATCACCGGATACAGCGTCGAGCCCCCAGTCTGGTAGCCGCCGCCGATCATGCGCACGAGCGGATAGAACAGCAAGGACAGCAGAAAGAGCGCCGCGGTCACGAAGCTCGAGAGTCCTGTTCGCCCGCCCACGGCGACGCCCGCGCCGCTCTCGACGTACGCCGTCACCGTCGATGTACCGAGGACCGCGCCGACGACGGTGCCGATGGCGTCAGCGAGGAGCGCCTGGCGCGCGCGCGGCAGCGTGCCGTCGCGCATCAGGCCGGCCTGCCCGCCCACGGCCACGAGCGTCCCCACCGAATCGAACAGCGCAAGGAAGAAAAACACGAAGACGACGGCCACCATGCCCGGCGCGAACGCGCCGGCCACGTCGAGCTGCAGCAGGGTCGGCAGCAGCGAGGGCGGACGGCCGGCAAGCCCTTGATACGGCACCAGACCGAGCCACCATCCCGCCGCTGCGGTCGCCAGAATGCCCCACAGCATCGCGCCAGGGACCCGCCGCGCCATGAGGATCGAGGTCAGCGCAAGGGCGCCGATGGCCAGCTGCACCGGAAGGCTGTGCAGATTGCCCAGCGTCACGAGGGTCCCCGGCGCTGCCACGATGAGGCCTGCCCACTCGAGCCCGACCGTCGCGATCAACAGTCCGATGCCGGCGGCCATGGCGTGCTTGATGGCTGCTGGAATCGCCGTAATCAGCCGCTCGCGCAAGCCGATGCCGGCGGTGAGCACGAACGCGACACCTGCGACCGCCACCGCCCCGAGCGCCACGCGCCACGGCACGTGCATGCCGATGACGACCGAGTAGGTGAAGAAGAAGTTGTGGCCCATCGCGGGCGCGACGGCAATGGGGTAGTTCGCGAGCCACGCCATCAGCGCCGTGGCAATCGCCGCCGAGAGGCACGTGGCCGTCAGGACGGCGCCAAAGTCCATCCCGCACGCGCTCAGGACGGCCGGCTGCACAAAAATGATGTAGGCCATCGTCAGGAAGGTCGTGGAGCCGGCGAGCGCCTCGGTCCTGACGGTCGTACCGTGAGCGGCGAGCTGGAAGCGGGTTTCGAGGAAGCGACTCACCGCGTGGGCTCGGGGTTACTCCGCGCGGAGCGTTGCGAGCGGCTTGTTCTTGAGCACGTCGAGGCTCGACAGCACGCCAATCATCGCGACGAGAAGCGCCGTCAGCGCCACGCCGGCCACGTGTTCGCCGACAAACACTCGCCATGGAATGTCGAGGGCATAGCGGCTCACGCCCCACGTCAGGGCAACGGCGCCGATTGATCCAATGAGCCCCGCGAGCGACCCCAGCACACCGTATTCAAACAGCAGCATCTTGGCGATGGTCCGGGTGTTGGCGCCAAGTGTCTTGAACACGGCCGCCTCGTACACTCGCTGGTACTTTGTCATCGCGACCGCGCCAACGAGAATCAGCGCGCCACTGAAGAGCACCAACCCCCCGACCACCGTGATGGCCAGCGTCACCTTGTTCATGACGTCTCGCAACGACTCGAGGATCTCGTGAAAATCGATCACGGACACGTTGGGGAAGCGCGTGACGAGATCGTGCTGAAAACGCGCGCGCGCCGCAGGGTCGCTCGGTCCCTTGAGGGGCGCCACGTACGTCTGCGGCACGTCTGCGAACGGACCGGGCCGAAAGACAAACACGAACCCGCCGTTGCGCGAGTCGCGCCACTCCACGTCCCGGATGCTCGTCACTTTGGCGCTGACAGCCAGCCCCAGGATGTCGAACCGAATCGTGTCGCCGACATCGATCGCGAATCGGTCGTGAAGGCCTTGTTCCACCGAGACTTCGACGTCTGTCGACGGGCCGCTCCAGAACTGGCCAGCAGTGATCTTCTCGTTCGGTTCAAGGCGATCGCGATAGGTGATCGTGTATTCCCGTCCCAGGCCGCCACCTCGCTCGCGAACGGCGTCAATCCCGTCGAGGTTCGTCCGGCGTCCGACCACCCCAACCACGCGGGCCCGCATCACCGGGATCACCTGCGACTGTGTCGTGCCAGTGGCCGGATCCGCCAAAAACGCCCGCACGCCCTCCACCTGGGTCTGTTGGATGTCGAGCAGAAACATGTCCGGCTGGTTCTCGGCCATCTGCACGGAGAACTCGTCGAGCAGACTGGCCTGCAGCGACCGGATACCCACGATGAAGAAGGCGCCGAGCCCGACCGCCAGCAGGATGACCCGCGTCTGGCTGCCGGGCCGCGACAGGTGCAGGACCGCGTGGCGCAGCGGGAACGACCGCGACTTAGCGAGCGGCCTAATGAGCGCGACGAGCGCCTGACCGGCGAAATGCAGCGCGAGCGCCAGGCCGGCGAACCCCGCGCAGACCACGACGCCGACGCGAAGAGACGAGGCCTGCCACACGGCGACCGCGACGAGCGTCGCCCCAACCAGAGCAATCGCCGCCCATCCAACCCAATCGCGCCGTTGCCGCGTCGATTCATCGCGGAGCAGCAGCGAGGGTTTGATGAACCGGACGTGCAACAACGGCACGATGGAGAACAGCAGCGACACCAGGACGCCGATACCGACGCCCTGCCACGCGGCACTCCAGGTGACCGTGTAGTTGGCCTCTGCCAGGATCGACGACGATGAACCGAGGGCGAGCGGAATGGCAGCCACCGCGGCTCGCGCGATCCCCACACCGAGGAGGCTCCCTGCGAGTCCGAGCGCCATCACCTGCACGATGTAAATCGTCATGATCTCGCGGCTGCGCGCGCCGACGCATTTCAGGACCGCGATGCTGCGAATCTTCTGCAGGATGAACACGCGCGTCACGCTCGACACGGCGATGCCGCCCAGGATCACGATGATGAGCCCGACCAGGCTCAGGTAGTTCTCGGCCCGGTCGAAGTTCCGTCCAATCTGGTCCTCGGTCGATCGAAACGAGCGCGCGTTCGCGAATTCTTCCCGCAAGTCCGCGCGCAGGGTGTCGACGAGCGACTGCGCGCGCGCCTCCGGCAGCTTCACCAGCACTTGGTGTGTCGCGCGGCTCCCAAATCCGAGGAGGCCCGTGGACGGCAGGTCGTCGAAATCGACGAGCACCCGGGGTCCGAGGCTGAACTGCCCCATCCCCCGTCCCGGCTCATTCGTGATGACGCCGCGGATGGTGAAGGTCGTCTGCCCGATCGTGATCGCGTCGCCCACTTTGACGCCGAGCGTCGTGAGCAGCTCCGGGCGGACGAGCGTGCCGTGGCCCTTGAGGAGCGCGTGCGAATAGGTCTCGCCTCCCTCGAGGCCGACGCTGCCGTACAGCGGAAAGTCGGCCTGCACGGCCCGTAGCTCGACCATGCGCGCGACCGGACGCGACTGGTCGGCCGGCCGGGTCATCGTCGGCGTCTGAATCGTTTCCGTGCGGGCGGTCGCACCGGCCTCGGCCAGCCGGCGATCGAGGATCTGGCGCGCCGTCGCCGTCCACTCGCGCGTGCTGGTGACGACGACGTCGGCGGCAATGAGCGCCTTGGCCTGCGTGCCGAACACCTCGCGGACGTCCTGAATCACCGACCGGAGCGCGACGATGGCGGCGACGCCGACCGCAATACAGACGAAGAAGAACAGCAGCCGCCGCCAGGCCGCGCGCGTCTCGCGCAACGCCATCCGCAGGACGAACATCATGTGCGCTCCACCACGCGGCCGTCTCTGAAGATCAGCCGCACATCCGCTGCCGCCGCCACGTCCGCATCGTGCGTGACGAGGACCATCGTCGTGCCGCGCGTCCGGTGGATCTCGCGCAGCAGCTCCATGATATGCCGTCCCGTCGCAGTGTCGAGGTTTCCCGTCGGCGCGTCGGCGAGCACAATCGGCGGATTGTTGGCCAGGGCCCGCGCCAGCGCCACCCGCTGCTGTTCGCCGCCCGAAAGCTGGGAGGGATAGTGATGCGATCGGCCGGTCAACCCGACCTCTTCGAGCAGCGCAGACGCCCGCTTGCCGGCGTCTGCGATCCCCGCGATCTCCATCGGCACCGCGACGTTCTCGTGTGCGGTCAGCGACGGAATCAGATGAAAGAACTGGAACACAAAGCCAATCTTCTCGCCGCGCAGCCGGGCCAGCGCATCCTCGTCGAGTTTGGTGACGTCGATG
>JBGPHH010000054.1:0-18810 GCA_041484265.1 Vicinamibacteria bacterium | reverse complement strand
CGGACTGCCAACGGGCGCCACCGGCAGCTTCAGTCCGAACCCGGCGACCACGTCGTCGACGCTCTCGGTGACGACGGCCACGACCACACCAGCCGGCACCTATACCGTGACCATCACCGGTACCAGCGGCACCCTGACGCATACGGCCACGGTCTCGCTCGTCGTGCTCGCCGCCGACTTCACGATGGCGCCATCGCCCGCGAGTCGAACGGTGAACCAAGGCAGCCCGACGACGTACGGCATCACGATCAGTCCGACGAATGGCTTTGCTGGTCAGGTCGACCTGAGCGTGACCGGACTGCCAACGGGCGCCACCGGCAGCTTCAGTCCGAACCCGGCGACCACGTCGTCGACGCTCTCGGTGACCACGGCCACGACCACGCCGGCCGGTACCTATACGGTAACCATCACCGGTGTTAGCGGCACGCTGACGCATACGGCCACGGTCTCGCTCGTCGTGCTCGCCGCTGACTTCACGATGACCTCAACGCCCTCGAGTCAGACCGTGGCGCAAGGTGGCGCGACGTCCTACGGCGTTACGATCAGCCCGACGAACGGGTTCTCGGGCCAGGTCAGCCTGAGCGTGAGCGGACTGCCGACCGGCGCCATCGGTACCTTCACGCCCAACCCGGCCACTACGTCCTCGACCATGGCGGTGACGACGATCTCGACTACGCCGGCCGGCACCTATGCCCTCACGATTACTGGCGTTAGTGGCAGCTTGACGCACACGTCCACGGTTTCTCTCACCGTGGCTCGCCCTGGTGTCACGTTCGATAACGCTGTGACTTCAGGGTTCCAGTGGAGCGTCACCTCGGCCTCTACTCCCGCATTCACTATCGGAAGCGGGGCCAATCGCGCAGCGATGATCATGGTGTCGATGAGCGCGAACAACGCGACTGGGATGACGGCGAGCCTGGGTGGCGTGCCCGCCACATTGGTTCCCGGCACCGATTCAGGGACGACTGCCAGCGTCCGGACGATGATTTTCCAAGTGATCAATCCACCTTCCGGATCGCAAACGGCCACCGTGTCCTGGACCACCAGCATGCACGTGGTTGTCAGCGTCATGACGGTCGCTGCTGCGAATCAGACGACGCCCGTCACAAACGGCACGTTTGTCGCGGTCAACACCGCACCGAGCAGCGCGACATCGCTGGCGATTGCGAGCACTCCTGGCGACTTGACGGCGAGTGTCGCTTACACCACCGATGCGTGGGTGACGCCGTATACGAACCAGACGCTCACTTGGGGGCCGGCTTCAGGTGCCACGGCCGGAGACCGAGGCGCAGGAACGGGCACGACCACGCATACGTGGACGGATGCATGGGCGTTCCAAACGATCAGTATCTCTGGCGCCAACTTCAAGGCTTTCTGATGCCCGACGTCCCGGAACCGGCGAATTTCCCCGCGTAGCTCGTCATTACCCGGGTCCCGCGCGAATCGACGCGCGGGACCCGCCCTCTCGTGCCTCGAGCAGAAAGCACGTCAGTACTGCCGTCTTCTACGTGCTACCCTTCCGAGCTTCGTCAGTCACTCTTCATTGGCGCGGTTAGCGGTCGACGACGTGCCTTGAGCATGCGTACCATTCCAGTTCAGCGAATCAATCCACTTGACGATCCGCGCTGGCTGGAATTCATCGAACGACATCCGCGGGCATCGGTGTTTCACACACCGGAATGGCTGGCAGCCTTGCGGCGAACGTACGGATATGAATTAGGTGCGCTTACCCTAGCTGCCACGGATGAGCCCATTACCAATGGCATCGTCTTCTGCGAGATCCGAAGCTGGTTGACGGGATGCCGGATCGTATCGCTTCCCTTTTCCGATCATTGTCAGCCGCTTGTCAGTAGCCAGGAAGAACTGGATAACCTCGCATCCGCGATGGAGAGCAGGCGGGCAGCGAACAAATGGAGGTACGTCGAGCTCAGGTCGCTTGACATGCCCACGGAGGCTCCGGCGTACCGAGAAGGTGCTCAGACATTCTGTTTCCACCGGCTTGACCTTCGTCCCAGCCAGGAAGAGCTCTATAGGCGCTTCCACAAGGATTGCATCCAGAGAAAGATCCGCCGCGCACAACGAGAAGCCCTGACATACGAACACGGTCGATCAGAAGACCTGCTGCAGAAGTTTTATGGTCTGTTTCGGCTCACGCGACGCCGGCAGCGTGTACCGCCTCAGCCTATCACCTGGTTCCGCAATCTGATTACCTGCATGGGCGACAACCTCACGATCCGTGTGGCTTCCAAGGACGACCGTCCGGTGGCGAGCATCCTCACGCTCCGCCACAAACACACTGTGGTTTACAAGTACGGTTGCTCCGACAAGCAGTTCAGCAGCCTGGGTGGCACGCAGTTGCTCTTTTGGAAGACGATCGAGGAGGCCAAACAGGACGGGCTTCTGGAGCTCGACCTTGGACGGTCTGCGCCCGACAATGACGGGCTGATTGAGTTCAAGGAGCGCTGGGGAGCCAGGCGGTCGGATCTAACCTATCAACGTTCGCCAGCGCGGCGCCCGTGGCCGCTGGCGGCAAGGCTTGGGAGGCTGATCGCCCAAAAGGCCATGGTCCTGACGCCGGAAGGGCTCATCGCCATCGCCGGAAGGGTTCTTTACCGGCACCTTGGATGAGGCGCCCAACGCCTTTGGGGACCATAAGTTCAGCTAACCAGATGTGACTCAAGACCTGAATCGCTTGACGAAAGTCAGCCAAGAGGCTGACTTCTCATCTCAGGACTTCTGTGCCGGTTCGTTCAAACTGGCCTAATCCTAGTGTTTTCACGGTTTATTGATGATCCTGAACTGGGTACGGGATGTGCTCCTGTTCAAGATGTCTGTAGTGCCTGGTTTATTGGATATTGGGCGGTAAACGCCATCTCGCAAGGAGCGGGCTGTGACTCCAGCATCTTCCGGTTTGATGACTCCGACTCAGTCGGACGCGACGACGATTCAAGAACGCGTAGGTCGTATGACTGACGACCTTCTCAGTTCGTTTCCAGACCCTAAGAAGCTCTCCGCCGCCGACCGGCGCGGGATCATCGCGCGTTATACCGCGGTGCTCGAAGGCAATTTCATCTACTGGATGAGCGCAGCGCATCTCTGCGTTCGCTCCGAGGAAGCGCGCGCGAACATCGTGGACAACCTGCTTGAGGAAGTGCGCGAGTGCCACCCCGGAATGATGCGACGATTCGCCGTCGCGGCGCAGGCGGCTCCCACCGACTCGGACGCGGAGGCGGTCTACAAGAACCTGGCGAACGTTCGTCTGTTCGTCGGCAAACTCAGCTCTGTACGGCTCGTGCTGATGCTGATGTTCTTCGAGGGCTTCATTCAACGCTTCATGCCCTATCTGGCGGAGCTTGCCAAGCTCCAAGGCTCTCAGGATCTTGAGTATACGGACGTGCACGGCGTCTGCGACATCGCCCACACCGAAGGACTCTTCCGTTCGCTGCAGGCCGAAATGGCGCTTTCGCGCGAACAGGTGACGCCAGCCGCGCTCTTCGAGGGCGTCGATCTCCTTCGGACCCTTATCCGAAACATGGCCGCGGCGTAGCGCGGCCAGCGGGCCCATCGCGTACCGAGCACGACACGTGTTCTCGTCCGGGCGGAGCTGTCTCCGTTGTGCTGCGCTCGCCCAGAAGCGTCGCCGTCGAGGTAGACTGTAACGAGGTACCAGTGCGAGCTGCAGCCCGATGTCAATAAGGTTAACCATCGTTACCGAAATTCAGCAGATTGCCGAAACCCAGAAGAAGAGTCTGCCGCCTCTGACCGACGACCTCGTCTTGCTCGATTCGGGGCTCGACTCGCTGGCCATCGCGATCCTCGTGGCCCGGCTCGAGGAAACGCTAGGATTCGATCCGTTCACGGAATCCGACGACATCTTCTATCCGGTGACCCTTGGTGATTTCATCAGGTTCTACGAAAACGCCGCCAAGACACGCAGCGTCGATTCGGGACGCGCTTCGTAGCGCGCCAGACTGCTCGGGTCGCCATTTCTGGGGGGCCGCGGCGCAGGTGGCCCTTGGCGAGCTTGTGCAGGGCACGGGCTTTGGGGGGCGTCTGGTGGAGCTCGCCGGTCGGTCGGTACTCGTCGCCACTCGCGATCAACTGACGGCAGCCCTGGCGCTCATCGAGCTGGACGGCGTGGCCCGGCGGTTCGTCATCTGCCCGCCAGACCTTGCTTCCGAACATCTGCCTTCCGTGATCGCCAGAGCCGGCGTCGATGCGATCGTGTCCGATAACGATCCCGACCATCCCGGCGGCCTTGACGTGCCGCTGCGCGTGCGCTGCACTGTCGCCATCAAGCCGGCGGAGGCCCCGCCCATCGAGCGACACCAGACCGAATGGGTGCTGCTCACCTCCGGCACGACAGGCGCGCCCAAACTGCTCGTGCATACGCTCGCCACGCTGACCGGCGCCATCGGCGGCGGCCCGCACCAGGGACCCGACGTGGTCTGGGGCACGTTCTACGACATCCGTCGCTACGGCGGCCTGCAGATCTTCCTGCGGGCCGTTCTGGGGAGCGGTTCGTTCGTACTGTCGAGTGCCACCGAATCCGCGGGGGACTATCTTCTGCGACTCGGCGCCCACGGCGTGACACACCTCTCGGGCACACCGTCGCACTGGCGTCGCGCGCTGATGAGTCCATCGGCCCGGGTGATATCACCGCGTTACGTTCGGATGTCCGGCGAGATCGCCGATCAGGCGATTCTGAACGCCCTTCACGAATGCTATCCGCAGGCGAGCATCGGCCATGCGTTCGCGTCGACGGAAGCGGGCGTGGGATTTGAAGTCACCGATGGTCTCGAAGGCTTTCCCGCCAGCATGATCGGCAGACGCGGCGACGTTGACATGAAGGTCGAGGAGGGCTCGCTGCGGATCCGTTCCACGCGGAACGCGGTCCGCTATCTCGGAGAGGACGATCAGGTACTCGCGGCCGCTGACGGCTTTGTCGACACAGGCGACATGGTGGAGCGACGCGGCGACCGGTACTACTTCCTTGGCCGGCGCAGCGGCCTGATCAATATCGGCGGACTGAAGGTCTACCCCGAAGAGATCGAGGCCGTGATCAACCGTCACCCGGCAGTCCGCATGTCGGTGGTGCGGTCGAAGCGAAGCCCGATTACCGGTTCGCTGGTCGCGGCCGACGTCGTGCTCAAGGTGCCCGGCGGAGAGCAGGGACACAGCAGTGGGAGCGATCAGACCGAAGATGTGAAGCGCGAGATCTTGCAGCTCTGCCACGAACATCTGGCCGCGCACAAAGTTCCGGCAACGATTCGCTTCGTGCAGGCTCTCGACGTCGCGGCGGCAGGCAAACTGGCTCGTAACCGTGCGTAGCGTCATCGTCACCGGCGGCAGCCGAGGACTCGGCCTCGGTATCGTCCGCAAGCTGACGGCCGAGGGCTACCATGCGGTGGCTGTGGCGCGGACGATGAACGACCAGTTGGCGGCCGCGATGGAGCAGGCCGAACAGTCCCGCCCTGGTTCGGTGCATTTCGTCCCCTTCGATCTCGGCGAGATTGAAAAGATCGCGGACCTGGTCAAGAGGCTGCGCAAGGATTTCGGGCCGATCTACGGGTTGGTGAACAATGCGGGGATCGGCCTGAACGGCGCCCTGGCGATCATGCACAATTCGCAGATCGAGCGTCTGATTCGCGTCAACACGCTCTCGCCAATTGTGCTGACCAAGTATGTGGTCCGCTACATGATGGCCGACGGAGGCGGGCGCGTGGTCAACGTCTCGTCGATCATTGGCTTCACTGGATACCGGGGCCTGTCAGTCTACGGCGCGACGAAGGCGTCGATGATCGGTTTCACTCGGTCGCTGGCGCGCGAAGTCGGGCGGATGGGAGTCACGGTGAATTCCGTGGCGCCTGGATTCGTCGAGACCGAGATGACGCAGGAGCTCGGCGGCGACCAGCGAGAGCAAATCGCCCGGCGGAGCGCCTTACAGCGCCTTCCCGACGTCGAGGATGTCGCCAATGCCGTGGAATTCTTGCTGGGCGACAAAGCGAAGAACATCACGGGAACAGTGCTGACGGTTGACGCCGGCAATACGGCCTAGTCTAGATCATGGCTCAAGGCTCAGGGCTCATGGAAAAGCACTCTCCTGCCAAGGCGTGGTTGCGCGCGCTCGAGTTGACAGCGCCGATCGCCAGGAATCCCAGCCGCATCTTCCCGACCGTGATCGAAGAGCTGGCCCAGACGCATGGCGAGGCGCCGGCGCTCCTTTCCGACCGAGAGTGCCTGACGTATCGCGCGCTCGCAGAGCGCTCGAACCAGTACGCCCGCTGGGCGATCGGGCAAGATCTCGGCAAAGGCGACGTCGTGTGTCTCCTCATGCCGAACCGGCCCGAGTACCTGGCCGTCTGGCTGGGCATTACCAGCGTCGGCGGCGTCGTGGCGCTGCTCAATACGAATCTGACGGGCCCGTCGCTCGCCCATTGCATCAATATCGTCGCGCCCAAGCACCTCATCGTCGACGCCGAGCTGTTGGATGCGCTGACCACGGCGATACCAGGCCTGATAGGTGCACCAGCGGTCTGGGTTCATAGCACCTCCGCACCCTCGCACCCTCGCACCTTCGCACCGCTGGACATCGAGGCGTATCCGTGCGAGCCATTGCGCGATGCCGAGCGCCGGTCAGTGACCATCGAAGATCGAGCCCTCTACATCTATACCTCTGGCACGACCGGGCTCCCGAAGGCCGCCACTGTCAGCCATGCCCGCCTGATGCAGTGGACTCATTGGTTTGCCGGTCTGATGGACACCAGCGCGAGCGATCGGATGTACAACTGCCTGCCGATGTATCACAGCGTCGGCGGCGTACTCGCGACGGGCGCCGTACTGACCAGCGGGGGCTCGGTCGCGATTCGCGACGGTTTCTCGGCGAGACAATTCTGGCCAGACATCGTCCGTTGGAACTGCACGCTTTTCCAATATATTGGCGAGCTCTGCCGCTACCTGTTGCACACGGAACCGCAGCCGCACGAAGCGGAGCATCAGATCCGGATGGGCTGCGGCAACGGTTTACGGCCGGACATCTGGAGCGCGTTCAAGGATCGGTTCCGCATTCCGCAGCTCCTCGAGTTCTACGCGGCGACAGAGGGCAACGTGTCGCTGTTCAATGTCGAAGGCAAGCCGGGCGCCGTCGGCCGCATTCCGCCATTTCTTGCGCACCGGTTTCCGGCGGCTCTTGTGCAGTTCGACGTGCAACGAGGCGAGCCGTTGCGGAACGAGCAAGGGCTGTGCGTTCGCTCGGCGCCAAACGAGGCCGGCGAGGCGATTGGCCAGCTCTTCAAAGATCCCTCAAATGTTGGCGGTCGCTTCGAGGGCTACACCGACCCGCAGGCCTCAGAGAAGAAGGTCCTCCGTAACGTCTTCGAGCCGGGAGACGCCTGGTTTCGCACAGGCGATCTGATGAGAAAGGACGAGAAAGGCTATTTCTACTTTGTCGACCGTATCGGCGACACCTTCCGCTGGAAGGGCGAGAACGTCGCAACCTCGGAAGTGGCGGAGGTCTTGTGTTCGTTCCCCGGGATCGAGCAGGCCAACGTGTACGGCGTGGCCATTCCCGGCACCGACGGCCGCGCCGGCATGGCCGCGCTTGTCGCCGACGTCCACCTGGATCTGGCAGCCTTGCGCACGCATGTGGTGAACCGACTGCCCGACTATGCGCAACCATTGTTCCTGCGTATCCGGAGCGACATGGATGTAACCGCCACCTTCAAACACACGAAGAGTGAGCTGGTGCGTGAAGGTTACGATCCGGCCGCAATCGCTGACGTCATCTATTTCAACGACCGCGAACACCAGGCGTTTGTCCGACTCGACAACGCGCTCCACAGCGACATCAACGCGGGACGAATCCGCGTATGAGCGGCCTTCAACGCGGAGAAAGGATCTGAATGGCAGGGGGCATACTGAAGCGATTATTCGTTCTCAGCCTCTCGCTGGTCCTCTTTCTCTTCGATCAGGCCCGGCGTTCTTGGGGCCGGCTGGTTGGAAAGCCGGCGCCAGGGACGTGCGTGGTGCTGGAGTACCACTCGGTTCTGACGGAGCATCGGGAGAAGTTCGCCCGGCAGATGGACATTCTGCGGCATATGGCCACTCCCGTCCGCGCCGACTTGCGTGAGAAGCTTGCCCCGTCCCGGAGGCACGTCGCCGTCACGTTTGATGACGGCCTCGTGAGCTTTGCGGAGAACGCCCTTCCCGAGCTCGACAAACGCGGCATTCCCGCGGCCGTGTTCGTTGCAACCGACAGGCTCGGCATTGTTCCCAACTGGACCAACTACTCTCCGGGTGCGAGGCCGACCGAAAGGATGCTCAGTGCCGAGGAGTTACGGAGGCTACCCGGCACCGTACTAATTGGTTCGCACGGCGCCACTCACGAGAAGCTCACCAAGCTGAGCGAACCGGAAGCGAGGCGAGAAATTGAGGGCTCCCGGCGCCAACTGGAAGACATCTTGGGGCGAGAAGTGAGACTCTTCAGCTTTCCGTACGGCGCGTTCTCGGAGCAGGTGCTCTCCTATTGCCGAGCTGCCGGATACGAGCGCGTGTTTACGAACCTTCCTCTGCTGGCGTTTTCTGACCCGCATGAGTTTGTGACCGCCCGCGTCGTGGCCAGGGCATCGGACTGGCCCCTCGAATTTCGGCTCAAGCTCGCAGGCTCCTACAGGTGGCTTCCTCAGGCATTCAACCTCAAGCGCGCCCTCTTGAAGGGACTGAGGAGACACTCTGAGAGAGCGATGTCCGCCCGACACGAGACGCGTCTGCGTCTGCCGTGATGGAGAAGTTTGAGATCCAGCCGATTCCCGGTTCTGCGCTACCAGACGTGGCACGGTTCCTCCGCAGGTGGCGGGCCGATCGAGATGAAGAGTCGTCAATCGAGCGACCCGTTGCGGAGGATGTTGGGAGCACTGAGCGACGTCTTCGATGGCTTCTGCTGGAGAACCCACTCGCCACAGGGGTCTCTCAACACGGCTTTTGCATTCGCGATGCGTCGGGTGCCATACGCGGACTGGACATCTCTTTCCCAAACGCGTTCGTCGCGGGGGACCAGCGGCTTCTCGGCCTGTGTTCGGGTGCCTTCTTCGTCGAGCCTGAAGCCCGCATGCTGGGCTTCTTTCTGTTCAAGAGACATCTGAGTTCTTCAGGCTACTCGTTCTTCTTCTCCACCAGCTGCAACGCCAACTCCGGCCCGGTGTGGAAGACGATGGGCGGCCGCTCTGTTCCGAATTCAGATACGGAATATATTCTTCCGCTCAGGCTCGATGTGATGTTTCCAACATTCCTGACCGGCACAATCTCAAATCGGGCGGCGGGAATGGCTCGCATCGCGGGCCAATGCGCGAATCCAGTTCTACAGCTTCTGGCGCGGAAGGCGACAGACCTGACCATCGAGCCGTGTCGAGACTGGGAGAAACTGTCGAGTCTCTTCCACCGCCACAGGTGTGCACAGTCGATGACCACCGACCGATCGGCCGCCTTCCTTGCATGGCGGTATGCCGAGAACTCTCCGAATCATCCGGCTGACATCTGTCTGTTTCGCGACAAGAGCGGAAACGAAGGCTGGTTCGCGCTGGGCCACGTCGTCCGGGGGCGCCAGGAAGAGATTCAGGGACGCATTCTGATGGACGCGATCTGGCCTCGGGACAAGATGAATTTCACAGACATCTTTCCGGCGATCCTGCGACGCGTCGCCGACAAGACCGACGCCATCTTCTTCCATCCGCGATCCGGTATCGACTACGGTGAATGCAGCCGCTGGATCATCCCGCGTCGAGGGCCGACACGAATCTTCGCCGTTGCAGCCAAAGGTGGCCCGCCGGTGCCCGTGTCTTCTCTGGATCTCGTGCCCGCGGACGGTGATAGCGCATTTCGAATCTCGGTATGGCCAGAGCGATTCTAGCCTCGATGCCCCGACACCCCGCATATGGCCGTTGACGATCTCCGGCGTCTTGTCGCCCAAGTAGAATCCGGCATCGCGAGCGGTCCGATCGTTGGAAGGGTGACGCCGGAGGAGATTCGCACCTACCTCACCTCACGCTACGACTTCACAAAGCCGACGACCCTCGACGACGTCTATGCCGATGTCGAACGGATGCTGCAAACGTGGCAGGTGCACGTCACCCACCCGCGGTACTTCGGCCTCTTCAATCCGAGCGTCACGGTCGCTTCGGTCGTCGCGGACACATTAGTCGCGATGTACAACCCACAACTTGCGGCATGGCGTACGTCGCCGGCAGCAAACGAAATCGAGCGGCACACACTGGCGTGGCTCACTAGAAAGTTTGGTCTCCCCGCCACGGCCATTGCGACGTTCACGAGCGGTGGCGCCGAGGCGAATCTCTCGGCAGTCATCGTCGCCCTGACGCGGGCGTTTCCGGAGTATGGCGAAGGCGGTCTTCGGTGCCTCGCCCACTCGCCGACGATCTATTTGTCGAAAGA
Source organism: Vicinamibacteria bacterium (assembly GCA_041484265.1). Classification (GTDB taxonomy): domain Bacteria; phylum Acidobacteriota; class Vicinamibacteria; order Vicinamibacterales; family CAVVIG01; genus 2-12-FULL-65-11. The sequence goes on along the minus strand of JBGPHH010000054.1, from coordinate 8,367 downwards.
AGCCCATCACTCGTTCAACAAGATCGCGCACATGACGGGCCTGGGGCGCCGCGCGCTCCGAACGGTGGCCACGGGCCCCGATCTGAAGATGGATCTTGCGGACCTCGCCAAGCAGGTGGCTGAGGATCGAAAGGGCGGATGCGCACCGCTCATGGTTGTCGGCACGGCCGGGACAACGGCGGCGGGCGCGATCGATCCGTTGCCGGAACTGGCGCGCTTCTGCGGGTCCGAGAAGCTGTGGTTTCATGTAGACGCGGCATGGGGCGGCGCCGCCATCATCTCGCCCCGTCTCCGCGGCCATTTCGCCGGAATCGAGGCGGCGGATTCGATCACGTGCGATGCGCACAAATGGTTCTCGGTGCCAATGGGAGCCGGGATGTTCTTCTGCCGCCACGCTGACGTCGTTCAGGAAGCTTTTCGGGCCGAAACCTCCTACATGCCCGGGAAGACGGCCGGACCGGCGCTTGACCCTTACACGACGTCAGTTCAATGGTCGCGGCGGTTTATCGGCCTGAAGCTCTTTCTCGCCCTCGCCGAGCGTGGCGAGGCGGGATACGTGGAGATGATCGAACATCAGACCCGCATGGGCGACGTGCTGCGGGAGTCACTCAAGCGTGCCGGATGGCAGATCGTCAACTCGACGCCTCTCCCGCTCGTGTGCTTTACTCGGGACGGCCTGGTCACGTCGAAGTTTTTGGCGGCCCTCTACGAGCGCCAGATCGCGTGGATGTCGGAGGTTCGGCTCGGCGACGGCCCGCCCGTGCTGCGCGCCTGCGTCACCAGCTTCCGGACAACGGAGGCGGACATCGAGTGGGTGGTCGGCGAGATGACCAAGCTTCCTAATGGGTGAACGAATGAAGAGCGAGACGATTGCCATCCATGGCGGCTACGACGTCGATCCGACGACGAAGGCTGTTGCAGTGCCGATCTACCAGACCGTCGCATATGCGTTCGACAGCGCTGACCATGGCGCAGCCCTCTTCAACCTCGAGGTCGAGGGATTTCGTTACAGCCGCATCGGCAACCCGACCGTGGCGGTGCTCGAGCGGCGAGTCTCGGCGCTTGAAGGCGGGCTAGAAGGCCTCTGTGTGAGCTCGGGCCAAGCGGCGGTTCACTACGCGGTGCTCAACCTCGTCGATGTCGGCAGCAACATCGTCTCGGTGCCGCAGCTCTATGGCACGACGTACACGCTGTTCGCTCACTCGCTGGCCAGCCAGGGTGTGACCGGGCGCTTTGCAGAGTCGGATTCTCCTGACGCCATAGAGAAATTGATCGACGACAAGACGCGAGCCGTGTTTTGCGAAAGCGTCGGAAATCCGGCGGGAAATATCTGTGACATCGAGGCCCTGGCGCGCGTGGCCCATAAGCACGGCGTGCCGCTCATCGTCGACAATACGGTCGCCACACCCATCCTGCTGCGGCCCATCGAATACGGCGCCGACATCGTGGTGCATTCGCTGACGAAGTACCTGGGCGGGCACGGCACGACGCTCGGCGGCATCGTCGTGGACAGCGGCAGGTTCCCGTGGAAGGAACACGCCAAGCGCTTCCCGATGTTCAGCCAGCCCGATCGCTCGTATCACGATCTCATCTACACCGAGCACTTTAAAAACGCAGCGTACATCGGGCGCTGCCGCAGCGTCTGCATGCGGACGACCGGGTCTGTGCTATCGCCTCTAAGCGCGTTCCTGCTACTGCAAGGCATCGAGACGGTGGCCCTGCGGGTCGAGCGGCATGTGGAGAACGGCCGACGCGTCGCCGAGTTCCTACGTGCACATCCCAGGGTCGCGTGGGTGAACTACGTGGGGTTCCCAGAGAATCCTCACCATGCACTGGCGCAGAAGTATCTCGGTGGCCGCGGCTGTGCGCTGATGACATTTGGGGTCAAGGGCGGGTTCGAAGCGGGCAAGAAGTTCTACGACGCGCTCGCGCTCATCAAGCGCCTCGTCAACATCGGTGATGCGAAATCGCTTGCCTGCCATCCAGCGTCAACCACACACCGGCAGATGTCGGCCGAGGAGCAGCTGAAGGCGGGAGTCAGGCCCGAGGCCATCCGGCTGAGTATCGGCATCGAGCATGCTGACGACATCATCAGCGACCTGGATCAAGCCCTCGCTGCAACGGCGACTTAAGTCAGCTCGCTGGATGACAAATCTGGCTCAGTCCAGAACTTGGCCCCACTTCTAGGGCCAAATATCGAAATTTCCTTCCAACTTTGGGCACGAGATGTGCTCAGTCCTTCAGCATGGTGACATTGACAGGAGCGGAGTCCATCCGCAAGAGGCCCCCAATCGGCTTCAGCGAATCCGATCCACAGTGCCTGGATATCGGCCTAGTAAACAACATGTCCGACGCGGCGCTCGAAGCGACCGAACGGCAGTTCCGCGCCCTGCTCACCGCGGCGGCGGGCAACGTCAAGGTACGCCTGACGTTCTATGCCCTGCCGGAAGTGCCTCGATCGGAGGCGGGTAGAAACCATCTCAGCTCGTATGCCGACATCAACAGCCTGTGGGACCGCCATCTTGACGGTCTCATCGTGACCGGGGCCGAGCCGCGAGCGCCACGCCTGATGGACGAGCCGTACTGGGGCAGCCTGACTCGGCTGCTCGACTGGGCCGACCGCGAGACATCTTCTAGCATCTGGTCCTGCCTGGCCGCACACGCCGCCGTGCTCCACTTTGACGGAATCGATCGGCTGCCGTACAGCGACAAGCGCTTCGGCGTCTTCGTGTCGACGCTCGTGTCCGATCACCCACTGATGGCCTGTGCTCCGCGCCAGCTGCAGATGCCCCATTCCAGGTGGAACGACATCCCGGAGGACGCGATGTCGACGGGCGGCTATCATGTGCTCACACGCTCCGAGGAAGCCGGCATCGACATCTTCGTCAAGCAGCGGAAGAGCTTGTTCGTCCTGTTCCAAGGGCATCCGGAGTATGGGGCCGAGACTTTGCTCCTCGAGTATCGCCGCGATATCCGGCGCTTCCTACGGGGGGAGAGGGAAACGTACCCCTTCATGCCGCACGATTACTTCGCCCCCGACGCCGTTGACGCGCTGAATGCCCTACAAGAACGGGCGCGATCGGATCGACGCGAGGAACTGCTGAAGGAGTTTCCCGCCTCGGCGTACCACGTGACGAACACCTGGCGCCATGCGGCAACGTCGATCTATCGCGGTTGGCTGCAGTACCTCTGCGCGCAGAAAGAGCAAAGGCTTAGCGCAGGGTAAGATCACGAATGTGAAGTGGCACTCCCGATGAAAGCAGCCAGGCCGGGAGTGTGCGCGTTCGGGATGTGCCTCGCACTAGCGCTCGTTGCGGCCTGCTCCCACTCTGAAGCGACAGCCGTCGGCACCTGGAGCCCAGGAGCCGCTGCCGCTTATCTTGATCAAAGAGAAGACTGGTGGACGGGATGGCAAGGGGCCTCCCGCGATCACGGGACGTACTGCGTGTCGTGTCATACAGTCCTACCGTACGCCCTCTCTCGATCGGCGCTCCGCGAGGCGCTTGCCGATGAGACTCCTTCAGTCAACGAACGCAGGATCCTGGAGAATGTGAAGACGCGAGTGCGCCTGTGGAAGGAGATCGGACCGTATTACAACGACCAGGAGGATGGCGAGCACAAGACCGAAGAGTCTCGAGGAACCGAAGCCGTTATTGATGCGTTGATTCTTGCCACCTACGATGCTCAAGAGGGACAACTGAGCGACGACACGCGGACCGCCTTCGACCAGATGTGGGCTCTGCAGCAGACGACGGGGAGCGGGAAGGGCGCGTGGCCGTGGCTTGATTTCGGCTTGAGGCCTTGGGAAGCGAAAGACTCGCCCTATTATGGAGCGGCCCTCGCCGCCCTCGCGGTCGGCACAGCTCCTCAGAACTATCGTTTGGCGCCAGGGATACAAGACAACCTGCGGCTATTGCGCGCATATCTCGATGATGAATACGCGACGCAGTCCCTGGCCAATCGGACGGTCCTCTTGTGGGCCTCGGCGAAGATGCCATCTTGGCTCGATCCACGACGCCGCGAGTCTCTCATCAACGAAATTCTCAATGAGCAGCGCGCAGATGGAGGCTGGAGTCTGTCTTCACTGAATAGGACGTGGAGAGGCTCGAGCCTGCGTTCGTACGCTCGATCCTGGATCAGAGCGGATAGGACGCTGGTGGAAACGAAGAGCGACGGCTACGCCACCGGCCTGGTGACCTACACGCTCCAGCAGGTCGGCATAGCCCCCGAGAGTGTCCAGATGAAGCGTGGGCTCGACTGGTTGGTGCGTAACCAGATCGAGCAAGAAGGTTCGTGGCCGGCCTATTCCCTGAACAAGCGACGTAGTCCGTCTTCCGACGCCGGTCGCTTCATGAGCGACGCCGCAACGGCCTATGCGGTGCTCGCGCTGGCCCATGCCGGCCGGCACTGACAATCCCTCAATAGCTTCAACGGCGCAGAGAAGACTGCCTATCCGCGTCTTTGCCGACTAAACTCAGAGTCCCTTCCGACTTGTTGTGTAAGACGATTTCGAGGCGCCAGCCCCATCCACCACGCGAACAAGCAGTTAGCTCCTTGCTGGGGCGCGCGCAAACTTGGTAGGTGAGTTGCTACAGGTGCCCGACTCCCAACTTCTCGCAAGAGGCGTTAATGCCGTACGAATCACTGAAGTCTGAGCTACTCAAACACGCCAGGACCGCCGCGTTGGTAGCATCCCTGGTGCCCCTGGCAAACGTCGCGGTGGCGCCGATGACCGTCTCTGCCCAACAGCCCTGTTCGACGGCTACCTGCACCACGAAGGTTCCGGAACCGGCCACGCTGCTGCTCGTGGGCGCCCCGGTCGTCGCTCTATTGCTGCGCCGCCGCCGCAAGTAAGCCCGGGATTCGCCGCGCGCCGGCTCTCCCACCGGTGTCGTGGTGTGTACGCTGGTCTGTGCGGTTTCTTCTCGTCAATGATCACTGCATCATGGACCCCGGGGCCGGGGTCTCACCAGCCGCCCGTCTATGCGCCCAGCACGGCCGTGATCGCATCGCGGGTCACGGTTACCAACCGGTCGATCTCCGCTTCGGTGACGATGAGGGGCGGCGCGAAAAAGACGACGTCGCCCAGCTCGGGATGGGCGCCCACGGCTGGCCGTGTCCGGGTTACGAGGCCCCGCTTCAGCATCTCGGCCTTGAGCCGAGCGGCAACCTTCCGGTCGGCGGCGAAGTTCTTTTTCGTTGCGCGGTCCTCCACAAGCTCCAGCGCCGCCAGTAGACCCTTGCCGCTCCGGATGTCACCCACGTTCGGGTGATCCCGGAAGGTCGCCACGAGGGAAGCGTGGAGCCGATCGCCCATCTTGGCCGAGTTCTCCAAAAGTCGCTCGCGCTCCAGGATCTCGATGTTCTTGAGCGCAACCGCGCAGCAGGTCGGATGGCCCGAGTACGTGGAGGCGTGCATCCAGCGGTCTTCGGGCCGGACCGAGTCCATCACTTCCTTAATCGCTTTCGTCACCATGATCCCGCCGAGCGGGAGGTAGCCGGAGGTGACGCCTTTGGCGAACGAGACGATGTCGGCCGTCACGTTCCAGTGCTCTAAGCCGAACCAGCGCCCCGTCCGGCCAAAACCCGTGATGATCTCGTCGGCGATGAGGAGCACGTCGTGCCGCGTGCAGATCTCGCGGATGCGTGGCCAGTAGTCGTCGGTCGGATAGATCAGACTCCCCGCGCCGTGGATCGGCTCGCCGATGAAGGCGGCGACCGTATCCGCTCCTTCGCGGAGGATCGCCTCTTCGAGCGCGCGTGCCGCGGCCTGGCCCACCGTCTCGCCGGGCTTCGCCCCTTGGAACCGGTACGGATAGCACGTCTGGATATGCACGAACCCTGGGACGCGCGGCTCGAACATCTTCCAGTACGCGTCGCCCATCGCCGTGGCGCTCATCGTTTGGAACGTGAGGCCGTGGTACGCCTGGTGTCGGGCGATCACCTTGACCTTGTCGGGCTTACCGCGCGCTTTCCAGCAGAAGCGCGCGGTCTTGAACGCGGCCTCGTTGGCCTCGGCGCCCGTGGAAGCGAAGAAGACCGCCTGCATGCTGTCGCCGGCGATTTCGATGAGACGGTCGGCGAGGGCAATCGACGGGATGTTGGACGAGCCGATGAAACCGGAGAAATACGCAAGTTCCTTCATCTGCGCCGCCGCGGCGTCGGCGAGTTCCGCGCGGCCATGCCCCACGTTGACGTTCCAGAGTCCCGAGAGGCCATCGAGGTACTCGCGTCCGTCAATATCTTGAACGGTCGCGCCACGCCCGCGAACGTAGATGATCGACCCTGCTTGGTCGATGGGATGGTGCAGCGGGTGAATCAGGTGCTCTCGATCGGCCTTGACGAGCTCTGCGGCGGTCAGCGTCATGCTGTCTCCCTCATGCTAACCGAACACGATCGTGCGGTTCCCACTCAGAAACACCCGTTCCTCAAACAATAGCTTCAGCGCCTTGGCGAGCACGATCTTTTCGACGTCCTTGCCAGCCCGCGCCATCTCCTCCGTGCGATAGCTGTGATCGATCGGCACGACGCTTTGAGTGATGATCGGACCCTCGTCGAGCCCTTCGGTCACGAAATGGGCGGTCGCGCCGATGATCTTGACGCCGCGCTCGAACGCCTGACGATACGGATTGGGCCCCGTGAAGGCCGGCAGGAAGGAATGATGGATATTGACAATGCGGTTTTGATAGTGGGCGACGAAGCTCGGACTCAAGATCCGCATGTATTTGGCGAGCACGAGGTAGTCGGGCCGGTACCGATCCAGCTCGTTCAACACGGCCGCCTCGTGCTGCTCACGGCTGACGCCTTCGTGTGGAACGTGATGAAACGGCACGCCGAAGCGCTCTGTAAGGGAGGCCAAATTCGGGTGGTTGCCGATCACGGCCAACAGTGACGCGCCGAGCTCGCAGTAGGCGTGTCGAAGGAGGAGCTCACCCAGACAGTGGTGCTCACGTGTCACCAGCACGACAATACGCCGTTCTCCAGCCACGGCGCTCCGGATGACGGCGAGCGGCGGCAGAAGCGCTTGAAGCTCCTGAACGATTTCGGCCGACGAGACGGGTCCGACAAACTCGGTCCGCATGAAGAATCGCCCGGCCACCCGGTCGACAGACTCGCGGTTGGAGAGGATGTTCGCACCGCGCCTGTACAGCACACCCGTGACGGTGTGAATCAACCCGGGCCGATCAGGGCAGTCGATGAGCAGGAGTCGTGGAACCGCCGCGGTTTGGGCCATGGCTTGTTCGATTTGCCGCACTCACTAAGCAAGTCTTCGTCCAGGATGGCTTGGATCCACGTGACCTCTTTGGCTTATGCACTTGGGCTTATGCACGCGGCCCGATTCCATGAGTCGAAGAACTTCTGAAGTCGCATGCCTACGGGACCAAAATCCTCTATTAGGCTGTCTTTTACGCCCCTAATCCCCCGAATACCGCTCAATTCAAGCAGTTTGGCGGTGTGCCGCTGGCATGGTCCTCGCTCCTGCTCTACCGATGACAAAACTTGGAGTTCAGTTGCTCGAGCGCCTGCAGACCCACCAGGCGCGCGTGGGGGTGGTCGGTCTCGGTTACGTTGGATTACCGCTCGCGGTTGAGCTCGCCCGCGGCGGCCTGAAAGCGACCGGGATCGATCTCGACGCGAGAAAAATCTCGGCCATTCAACGAGGGGAATCGTACATCCCCGACGTGCCGTCGGCGGAAGTGAAGGCACTCGTGGCCGAAGGTCGTCTGTGTGCGACGACCAACTTCTCGGTCGTCAAAGATCTCGACACGGTCAACATTTGCGTGCCGACGCCGTTGCGCAAAACGAAGGATCCGGACATGTCCTACATCGTGTCCGCGGTCGAAGCGATTGCCGAGCATCTGCACCCGGGCATGCTCATCGTCCTGGAGTCGACGACGTATCCTGGCACCACCGAGGAGGTGGTTCAGCCGCTGCTCGAGCGGGGCGGCCTCAAGGCTGGCGTCGATTTCTTTCTCGCCTTCTCGCCTGAACGCGTCGATCCCGGCAACGGGACGTTCAACACCCGCAATGTTCCTAAAGTCGTCGGTGGGATGACACCGGCCTGCAGCGAGCTCGCGCGAGCGCTGTACGCGACGGCCGTCGACACCGTCGTTCCGGTCAGCTCGCCGCGTGTCGCGGAGATGGTGAAGCTCCTCGAGAACACATTCCGCGCGGTGAACATCGGGCTCGTCAACGAAATCGCGTTGATGTGTAACAAGCTCGGCATCGACGTGTGGGAGGTGATCGACGCGGCCAAGACGAAGCCCTTCGGCTTCATGCCGTTCTATCCGGGGCCTGGGCTGGGCGGCCATTGCATTCCGATCGATCCGTTCTATCTCTCGTGGAAAGCCAAGCAGAACGGGTTCG
>JBGPHH010000053.1:0-18869 GCA_041484265.1 Vicinamibacteria bacterium | reverse complement strand
GATAGGTGAGCGTCTTGACGGCTATGAGGTCTGTCAGCCTCCCCATGGCGCCGAATTGACGCCCCAAGCGCTGGGCGTTCGCGAGCCGACGATTGAATGTGCCCTTCACCAGCTCCACGAAGGCCTCGCGGGGCGAGAGCGTTTCAATGCTCACGCGCGGCGTGCGGCACGTGTCGCGAGGAACAGCCAACGAGTAGATCGCTTTGAGTGCGACGGGGCTGGCGCATCGCTGATGCTCGTCGATCGGGAGGATCAGCTTGTCGGTGTCTGGGTTCATGTGTACGCGGTTCATCGTGCGGCTGAGAAATCGACTGGCAATTTGGGGAAAGAGCTTGATCCGCGGAGGGCCAGGATACGCGAGGATTCCGCCGGTCGATTCCTCCAGGATGAGCAGATCGTCGGTTAAGAGGCGGTAACCAGCCGCCAGGAAACACGCCGCGAGGCTCGACTTGCCGAACGCATTGTCCCCCAGAAACGCCACAGCCTGGTCGCCCACGACCACCACCGTGGCGTGCAGCGGCTCCAAGTGCTGTTTCACCAGCGCAAAGGACAGCGCCTGCCCCAGCATGTAGACCTGAAATGACTCATCGGAGGAGTCCTCGAGACGACGGCAGGTGATCTTGCGGCCATCGGCAGCAACGAGAAACTCGCCCACGGTCTTCCACCGCACGTACGTCGAGCCGTCGCGAAGAAAGGCGTATCGGTACCACGAATCGGATCGCGGATCGAAATCGACGCCCTCCATCGCCGTGAGAAAAACAGAGGCCGGAGCGCTGAGACACTCCACACGGCCCAAGCCGCCGTGGGAATATTCCGGCAGGGCGAGCGGGGTATCGCTCACGATGACAATTCCGTAGACACAGTACCGGTGCAAACCGCACCCATTATAGAGGGATCTGTTCCGGATTCGGTGGTAGGCTGATGCGCAGTGCGAGTTGCCTGATGTGGCGAAAGTATGCCGCTCTGAACGTCGCGGATCGGCCGCTCATCGTAGAGGCTACGGCACTGCTGATGCTCGTTGGGATCGGTCTGCGCGTCGTGCCGTTCCGTGTCTTGCGGCGTCTCCTCGATGACCACGCGAGAGTGTTTTCAACCACGACGTCGGTCTCGCAGGATGTCATCGATCGGATCTCGTGGGCAGTCGCGGCGGTCGCCCGCCGTTTTCCTGAACCAACGATGACCTGTCTGGTTCAGGCGCTGGCAGTGGATGCGATGCTCAAGCGGCGCGGGCACGTCGCCCAGCTGCGCCTCGGCGTGCGGACCCTGACGCCCTTCGAAGCCCATGCCTGGGTCGAGTGCGGCGGACATATCGTCATCGGTGATCGCCAAGATCTCGCCACGTACTCCATCCTGTCCGCGCCGACACGCTCGTGATGGGCGCGCCGGCGCGTACGACCGCCGCTCTCGCGGCGCTCCTCAAAGACCAAGACATCCCGTGGGATGCACTCCGCATCGCGCCCGCTGAGCTGCTCGAGGCCTGCGCAGAGGAAGAGCTGACGAGTCTTGTGCACCAGAGCCTGCACCGACGCCGGCGCGAGACCGACTGGCCCGAGGACGTGCGCGAGGGGCTTGCGCGCGAGGCTCGTGCCGACGCGGCCAGGGAGCTGCTGCGCCAGCGCGAGATAGTGTCCGCCTTGGACGCCCTCGCGGCCGAAGGTCTCCATCCGATCCTGATGAAGGGCACGCCGCTCGCTTACAGCGTCTACGAGATACCGAGCGCGAGACCCCGCCTCGACACGGATCTTCTCGTCCCACGCGAACAGGTCGACGCGGTCCGTCGCGTCATGACCGGGCTTGGATATTCTGAGCGCGTGCACTGCGGCGGAGAGCTGCTGCTGTGCCAGTTCATGATGGAGAAAACGGACGCCTGCGGCGGCCACCATAAGTTCGACATCCACTGGAAAATCAGCACGCAGTCGGTCTTCGCCGACGTCCTCACCCACGATGAGATCGCCGCCGGGGAAGTGCCGATCGCCGCGCTCGGGCGCCGCGCGCGAGCCGCCGGTCCGATACACGCCCTATTCCTCGCGTGTATCCATCCGGCCATGCATCACCGCAATGCCGAGCGGCTCATCTGGACCTACGATATCCACTTGCTGGCATCGGGGCTCTCCGCCGCAAAGTTCGATCGCTTCGCCGATCTCGTTGTCATCAAAGAGGTGGCCGGCATCGTCGAGCACAGGCTGGCCCTGGCGCAGTCGCTCTTTAACACATCGATTCCGGCTCGGGTGACGACCCGGCTCGCCGCTCCTCGTCCCGTCGAACGATCAGCCGTGTATCTTCACGCCGGTCGTCGATGGCATAACGAACTCGTCTCGAGCCTCAGTGGGCTCCCGCGCTGGCGGGATCGTCTGAAACTGCTGCGTGAGGTCCTGCTCCCAGAGCCCAGCTATATGGTGCGCGTCTACGGCATCACCACCCGATCGGCCGCCATGCTCGCGCTTCCCCTGCTGTACGTTCATCGAGGAATCTACGGGGCCTGGAAAGTCGTGTCCGGCCGGAAGTAGTGATCTAGCGCGAGCTGTGCGGCTCGTGGAGCGCGATGGCCGCGACGACAGCGAACAGCGCGCCGTTGGCAGGAATTCTCAATCCCGTGTCCCAGATGCTTTGCACCGCCACCGCGAGCATGCCGGACGCTGCCCCGGCTCGCAGCCAGAAAAGCGGCGACCGATCCGCGCTGAGTCGGCGCGCGACGAGTATGGCGCCCGCCACGACCGCCACGGCCGCGGGCACAGCCAGCAGCAGTCCACCTTCGGCAACGAGTTGGAGGTACTCGCTATGGGCGTGGTTGTAGAAGAACTGCCGTGATCCTTGCTGGTACACCAGCATGCCACGCTGGTAGGCGCCGGCGCCGACGCCGGTCAACCAGAAGTCCTGTGCCATCCGCCATGTGTCACTCCAGATCGCAAGACGCCCAGCGGCGCCAAGTGCCAGCGCCCGGTTCACGCGCGTGGCGAGGACGCCAAGATTGGCGTACATCATCGCGACCCCAATCATCAGCGTCAGAGCGCCAATAACGCTTGCGACACGCCGTCGTCCGGAGGCATGAGTGGCCGAGATGCAAACGAACGCGGCCAGACCGGCCGCCCCTCCAGCGATTCCTGCGCGCGACAGCGAGCCGAGCAGGCCGCCCGTCATCAGGCACGCTGACGCGGCGAGCCACAAATCGGCGGCGTCGATCGTTGAGACGCGTTCGGCGAAGTTCACCGCTGCGGTTGACCGCGAGCGGCGTCGCGTAATGGCGTAGCCGACCACGACAGGAATCGCCATCACGAGCCACGTCGCAAAATTATTCCGGTTCACAAAGGGGCCGTATGGCGTGGCGCCGGCGCTTAACGGCCGCCAGTACCAGTAGAGTCGATCGGGCGCCGTCGCGTGCTGCACGATCGCGAGAGCCGTGAGTGCCAGCCCCATCCAGGCGATCGCGCGGACGACTGTCCGTACGCCGCCCCTGGCGAACACGTGACGCGCGCACCAGAACACGCCAACGTAGCTCACGGCCAGCGCAAGCGCCCACGCCGTCGAGTCGGCGTCAATCGAGAGCGGGTGCAGGGACTGCGCCTGGTCGATGCTGAAGAAGAACAGCGCGCGGTCAACCTGTGCGCCGAGTGGCGACAGGACGTGCCGCAGCGACGTCGAGAGGGGAATCAGCTGAGCGCCGACCACGGCGAGGCACACAAGAAGCGACCAATCGAGGACGCACGTCCGTTCCTCGGCCACGCCGGGCCGCTCGATCGCCCACAGGAGGCCTACGCCGAGGCAGAAGGGAACCGTCGTCCACGCGTACGCGCCGGCAAACGCAATCAGAATCCAACCGAGGAGGAGGATGAGGGGGAAGGCCGCGGCTGAGCTAGGATGCCGCTTCGGCGTAGTAGCTCTTGTGCTGATAGCCGTAATACCGCGTGTAGTAGTACTTGTTCTTCGCGAAGTCGACCTTGTTCAAGACCACCGCAGCCTGGCGCGGGTGAGCTTCCATGATGGTCTGGAGCGCCCGCTCGGCGAGCCGACGCCTGGTCATTTCCGCACCGATGACAAACGTCACGCCGTTCACGAGCGGAGCCAGGATGACGGCGTCGGTCACCGCGAGCACCGGTGGGGTATCGATCACGATCCAGTCGAAGGGGCCGGTACGAAGATTCGCAAGGAGCGTCTTCATCCGCTCCGAGGACAGCAATTCTGAAGGATTGGCCGGCGGCCGACCGGCGGTAATCGCCAGCAGGTTGGGATCCACGGTCCGCTGAATGACGTCGCGCACTCGAGCTTGACCGATCAGGACCTGCGACAACCCACGTTCGTTGGCCAGTCGCAGCGTTCGATGCAGTCCGGGCCGGCGCATGTCGGCGTCGATGAGCAGGACCCGGGCGCCGCCGTAGGCGAGCGACATCGCAATATTGCACGCCGTCGTCGTCTTGCCTTCGAGCGGCTGCGCACTCGTCACCGCCATCAACTTCGTGCCTTCGCCGCTGTAGCGGCTGAGCAGCGCCGTGCGCAGCGACTTGAACGACTCGCTGAAATCGACGGGCGCACGGCTCGAGGTGAGGAGAGGCTGTTGTTTAGTGCCGCGAACCGACGGTATCAGTCCCAGGAACGGGATTCTCAGCCGCTTGGCCACGTCCTCCGGTGTCTTGATCGTGTCGTTCATGTAGTCGAGGCCCATCGCGACGCCGACGGCCAGCACCAGCCCGACGACAAGCGACAGCAGCCACGTCCGGCGTCCGCCGGGCGTAATGGGCGCTCCCGGCACCTCGGCGCGATCGACGATGCGGACGTTGTTCGCGCGGCTGTTGCTCGACACGCGTAATTCTTTTTCCCGCTGGAGCAGCGCTTCATAGACCTGTCGGTTGCTCTGCGCCTCACGCGCCATGACGCCGTAGCCGATGCCCTTGCGGTTGAGATCGCTCGCTTCGGTCTTGGCAGCTTCGAGGTTTTGCGACAGCGTTCGTTCTTCGAGCACGGCCGTCTCGAAATCGTTGCGCACCGATTGCAGCGCGCGCTGGATCTCCAGATCGAGCTGCCTCTGCGTGTCCTGTAGACTCGCGTTCACGGAGACGACCTGCGGATGCTTCTCGCCGTAGCGCTCGAGCAGCCGGACCTTATCCTGCTGGAGGCTGCTCAGCTTGCTCTTGAGCTGTTGCACCGCCGGGTTTTGCCCGATGACGGGAATCGAGTCGGGCGCCGCACCTCCCGAGATCGATTTCACCTGGTTGTACAACGCTTCTTTTTGGATCCGTTGCGTCTTGGCCTTCGTGACCAGGTCATTCAACTGGGTGAGCCGCGCGAGCACGATGTTCTGCTTGTCGTCGAGCGATAAGGCGTTTTCCTTCTCGCGGTACTCGGCGAGCGAACGTTCGCTGTCTTCGACCTTTTGCTGCTGAGTCGCAAGCTCTTTGCCGAGCCACTCCAACATGTTCTGGGCCGTCTGCAGCTTGACCTGCAGGTTCTGCTCGACGTACTCCTCGACGAGCGCGTTGGCCGCATCGGCCGCAAACTTCGGGTCGGTCGACTGGAATGTCACGTCCACCAGGCGGCTGCCGCGTACCGGGTCGACGCCCACGCGGCCTATAAATGCACTGACCAGGCCAGATTCGTCTGTCGTCTCATCGAGTTTGGGCGGCTCCTGCAGCTGGGCTGGCGCCGGCCTCACGATGGACAGCAGTCGCCGCTCGAAGTCCCTCAACATCGAGATCGGTGTTGGCGCCTGCTGGGCCGTGCCGTTGAACTCGGGCACCGTGTCCAGGTGGATCTTCTGCACGACACGCCGCGTCAGATCGCGACCCTTCAGAATCTTGTACTGCGTCTGATAGTACGGCTCCGGGTCCTCGTAGTACGTGTTCTGCTCGTTTTGCAACCCCGGAATCGCCGTCGAGCGTTCGTTTTCAATTTGGAGGCGTGCCTGGGCTTGGTACATCCGGACGTTGGTGTACCCCTGAATGATCATCGCGCCCGAGACGAGCACGAACACCGTCGCGCACAGCCATCGGTATCGGTAGAGCACGGCCAGGCGATCGAGGAGATGGACTTCGTTCTGCGGCGCGTAATGTGGTGTCGCCGAATGGCCGCCAGTGCCAGCGGGTTGGGAGACCGTCGAGCCGGTCGAACGGTGGGCGCCGCTGGACGCTGAATCGGACATCGTCGATCGCTACTGGGTTGGGCTGACCGGTTCGGTGGTCGTCGTGGTCAGGATGCCTGCCGCGGCAGCTTCAGCGGCGATGATGGCCGCCGCCGTCGTCGAATCGCCGAGCACGCCGCCGAGCGGCACCGCGCGGAACGGGAGCCTGATGGCCGTCGACAACGTGTCGCCTGCCGTCACGTTGAGCATCTGACTTGCGGCGAGCACGTTTCCATCGTCGCCGACGATTTCTGCAACGTACACGCCCGGATCGACCGTGCGGAAGGCAAAGAGGCCCGACTGGTCGCTCATCTGCGTGTCCACAATCCGGCCGAAGCGCGCGTCGCGCAGCCGAACTGTCACTCCGGAGAGTCCCGTGCCTGTGGCGCGGAGCGCGCTGCCTTGAATCGTGCTAAATGCGTTCGGCCGTGTGCTCCCAGCCGACGGCTGCAGCGCGATCGGCGCGCGAGCCGACGCTGATGAAGAAGCGCTGGCGGCGGGAGGCAGCGTGGCTGATGACGGGTTCAATGCGGCAACAGGCTGTGCAGTCGACGCAAGACCGGACGCCGTTGCGGAGGCGGTCCCGCCGGCGAGCGGTGCACCAGGAACTGCCGCGCGAGCAGGCGTTGCTGTTCCAATAGCAGAGGGCTGTTGGGGAACGGTCGCTGCGGGTGCGGCGCCAGGTACGGCCGTCACCAGTGGCAATGTTCCAGGCGGCGCAGCGGTCGCTGCCGCCGGGGCGGAGCCCGCCGCGGAGCGCCCGCTGATAGCTCGGACGACGTTGCATGAAACGAGCAGGAGCAAGAACAAGCCGGCGCTCAGCCCGAACAGGCGCCGACGCGTGGAATCTTTCAAGATGTATTACCCTAGGTTTCTATCGGCTCAGGGCTCCAAGAAGTATAGAGACCATTTAGGACTCTATATGACATTAAGGGCTCTTATTACCGCATCGATATTAGCACAGCCAGGGCAGGTCGGCAAGCTGGACCTGGAGACAAGACTCGCTCAAAGAGGGACCTTGTAACACTATCTAAGTTATTGATAATAAGTAATTTATTGGCCTGGAGGCCCCACGTATGGCGGACCGCATCATGTTCAAGACCAACGGCACGGCGACCCCTGGATACCTCGCGCGGCCGGCGCACCCTGGCCCTGGCGTCGTCGTGATCCAGGAGTGGTGGGGACTCGTGCCCCACATCGAGCACGTCGCCGACCGCCTGGCAGCCGAAGGCTTCGTGGCGCTCGCCCCGGATCTCTACCACGGGCAGAGCACGACGTCGCCCGACCAGGCAGGCAAGCTGATGATGAGCCTGCGGATCGACGAAGCGGCCCGCGACCTTGCGGCCGCGATTGATCACCTCGCAGCGCTGCCCGAAGTCACCGTGCGCAAGGTCGGCACGATCGGGTTCTGCATGGGAGGCGCGTTGTCGCTCTTTGCTGCGTGTCGCAATCCCGAAGTCGGTGCGGCGGTCGTTTTCTACGGCGGGCACCCCAACGTGAAGCCCGATCTCGCGTCGCTCGAGGCGCCGGTCCTTGGGATCTTTGCGGGCAAGGACACGTTCGTGACGCCGCAGGTGGTCGCCGAGCTCGACAGCAAGCTGACCGAGCTCGGCAAGCCGCACACGTTCCATACGTATGCCGGCGCGTCGCACGCGTTCTTCAATGACGAGCGTCCTGAAGTGTACGATCCGGCCGCCGCGAATGACGCGTGGGCGAAGACCATCGCCTTTTTCCGCCGCGAGCTGAAGGTCTGACGTGCGGTGGCGTGCGGCGCTCGTCACGCTCGCCGCCTGCGCGGCGCTCATCCCGCTTCCCGCGGGCGCGATCGAGCGGTTCTACTCGGCGGGCGTCTATCGCGTGCTGCAGCCGACGCTGACAACGATATCGAACCTGGTGCCGTTTGCCCTGTTCGACCTGCTGGTGGTCGGCGTCGTCACCGGTTGGCTGGCGTTCGCGGTTCGCGACCTCCGCCAGAACAAGCGCCGCTGGCTTCCCACGATGGCGCGTGTCGGCGTGCGGACCGTCGTGTGGTCGGCCGCCCTGTACGTGAGCTTCCTGCTCGTCTGGGGTCTCAACTATCGCCGTGTACGGCTGCAGGATCGACTTGAATACGACGGGCGAGCGGTCACGGCCGATGGCCTGCGAAGCCTTGGGCTCGAGGCCGCCTCGCGGCTCAACGCCCTCTACGACGTGGGGCACGCAGACGTCTGGCCGTCGGCGCACGTGATCGATCCGGCGCTCGCTGCCGCGTTCGGCCAGGTCAATCGGCAAATCGGCGGTGGCACGGTCCTGGTCGGCCGGCCCAAGGCGACGTGGCTCGATTGGTATCTTCGTCGCGCCGCCGTCGATGGCATGACCGATCCATATCTTCTCGAGACACTCGTCACCGACGATCTGCTGGCATTCGAGCGGCCCTTTGTGATCGCACACGAGTGGAGCCATCTTGCGGGCATCGCCGACGAAGGGGAGGCCAACTTCCTGGGATGGCTGACATGCGTACATGGATCAGCCGCCCATCAATATAGCGGCTGGCTGTTTCTGTACGAGGAGATCTTGGGCGCGGCGTCCCGCCATGACCGCGACGAATTCGCCCGGCAGCTTCAGGCCGGGCCAGCGGATGATTTGAAAGCCATCGCTGCGCGAGTGGCGCGAGCCGCCAGCCCGCGCCTGACTGCGGCCAGCCGGCGCGCGTACGACGCGTATCTCAAAGCCAACCGCATCGAAGCCGGCGCGGCAAGCTATGGGGAGGTGGTGCGGCTGGTCCTCGGTGTCAGATTCGGCCCGGACCGAACGCCGCGTTCGCGCGTGTCGTCGCCGTAGTAGACGCGCTCGAGAAACAGTCCGGACGCCGGCGCGGTCAGCCGGGCCGGCACCTCTGAGGTCTCCGTGAGAAACCGGGCGGCGGTCGTCGTATCGAGCCCGCCCCGACCGATCTCGACGAGCACGCCGACGATTCGGCGGACCATCTTCCAGAGAAAATGCGATCCCTCGATCGCGACGAGCACGAGGTCATCGTCTTCTTTGATCTCGAGCAGGTCGATCAGTACTCGCGTTGATTGTTCTTCTCGAGCGGCGTCCGAAGCCGCGAAGGACTGAAAATCCCGCATGCCGAGAAAGGCGGCCGCCGCCTGGCGCATCCGCTCGATGTCGATCGGGTCCTTCACCCACCAGACGTAGGCTTTGGCGAACGCCGTACGGCGTCTCGATACCTGATACACGTAGCGGCGCGCCACGGCGTCGTGACGCGCATGAAAACGATGGGGCACGACTGAGGCCGAGAGGATGTTGATATCGCTCGGGAGCTCGTCGTTCAGTCGCTGAAGCAGGGTGTCGGGCGGCAGGGAGGTGGCGACGTCGAGGTGCGCCACCTGGGCGAGGGCGTGGACGCCTGCGTCGGTACGGCCCGAACCGTACAACTCGAAGTCTTTTCGGGCCGTGACCGCGCGAACCGCACGGTCGATCTCACCCTGAATGGTCCTGGCGTTCTTCTGAATCTGCCAGCCGCTGTACCGCGTCCCGGCGTACTCGATCGTCAGCTTGAAACGCGGCACGCACCCCGCTCACTTGCTGGCGTTGATGCGAATCGAGAGCGCCACGACCTTGTCATGGTCCTGCTCGGCGTTCGACGTCGAGGTGAGGAACGCCACGTCGATCCCGACGCGCGGAAGGAAATTGAATCCCACGCCGGTCGACGGATTCCACTTTGAGTTGGTGTAGTGCATCCCGCCGCGCGCGGCCAGCGGGCCGAAGGTCTTTTCGACGCCGCCGCTGAACGACGTTCCCAGGTAGCCGTTGCCGACTTCACCCATGAACGTGGCGATGGACGCATGGTACGTCGCGTCGGCGCGGACTTCTTTCGGCTGTGAGATCGTCTCGTTTCCCACATCCGCCAGGGTGTACTTGTTCAACGAGGGCGAGACTGAGCCGCCAGACGTCAGACTTACGTTCGCTCCGAGTCCGTACGCTTCGTGCGACACGTTGCTCCACTCGATCTGATTCGACACGCCGTTGATGCCGAAGCCAAGCTCCCAGGGCCCTGCGACCGTTGCGACGCCGAAATCAATCGCGTGCCCGGTGCCGCTCGACGAGGTCTGGCGGTCGGTGCAAAACGGCGTTCCAAAATTTCCGGGCTGCTGCGCGGGGCACGGCGCCAACTGGGCGGTCGGGTTGAGCGTCAGGTTCCCGGCGCCGTCGGTGTCGAACCGCACGTTCATCCCGACGTCCTCGAGATGAAATCCGTGCAAGTAGTTGTAGTTGACGGCCAGATAGATGCCCTCGCGGTCGGTGCCTGACGAAGGGAGGCCGGCGGGCAAGCCGATGCGCGCTCGATAGCCAAAGGTCAGCGCGCCCGCCATTTGGGTCTGGGAGCGATTGACGCCGATGCCGTATGACGTGTTTGGAAACGCCACCGGCGCCCCGGTGGCGCTCAGGATGTCGATGATCTTCTGATCGATGTCGATCGAGGTCTGCTCCGTGAAATACGGACCCACGCCGAGGTAAATGCCCTGGAACGAATTGCCGCCGGTGTGGATCTTGATCGTCTTATGAATCAGGCTGAACGAGGCGATGCCTTCAGCCTTCGGGTTGGCCGACGGGACGAAGCCACGGTACGCGTTGAGGTCGGTGCTCAAGCGCTGGTTGAAGATATCGTTGACGATCTTCTGGCCGGCGCTCGGTTCGTTTCGACCGAACGTGAAATGGTACGGGTTGGCGACGTACTCCATCGCGCGGACGGGATCGAAGTTGTTGGAGCTCGGGTCGAACTTGTCGAAGTTGCCGATGAGCTGCAGCAAGCCGAGCGGGATGACGATGGAGCGGTACTTGGGATCGTCATCGATCATCTCGCTGGCGATGTTCCGTGTGCTGCCGATGTTGCCAAGGGCCAGCTTGCGAGCGTCGGTATTCCACCCCTGAGCGTACCCGCGCTCAGACCAAGCCACGAGCGCCAACAGTGTCACCAGACAAACTCGGATCCGCACGGCCACCTCCTAAAAAGTGCAAGAACGTAAAAGCCGCTGAGCCTGCCTGGGCTCAACGCGCACATCCATCAGGTCCTTGTATCGGACCATGTCGAGGAAATCTTTGCCTTCTTCCGTGAGGCGGGAGACGTCAGGCCTTCCAGAGTCCCCAGTCTTCCGCACTCTTGCCGCGGCGGAGGTGGTGAGCCAGGACGGAATCGAACCGTCAACCCGCAGATTAAGAGAGCGAGGGGGTGGTGTCCGCTGGATGCCGCCCCTTCGTCTTGCTCAGGAAAATACTTCTGAGGTGTCCGCCCTTTAGCGTCGCGTCCGCCCGTTTCCATCCGGATTGGGGTCAAAAGTGGGGTCAATATTCGCATACAACTTCAGCGACGACAACCGGAAGGGAAAGTCACTCCAATTTCCGCGTGGCACACCGCGTGGCAGGGTGTTCGCGCGTGGCAGAGCGCGTGGCACGAACCGGAGTTCGGTCGTCATCTGCACCCTACTACTTTCGTCGTCGTTAACCGCGTTGGGCACGAACCTGGCGTCTAACCTTGAGTGGCTGCCAGCCTGGACCGCCCGTCAGGTGGCTCGCGTCCAAAGCAGTCATTTGACGGGTCTACGTCGAGGGCGGTATAAGCGGAGGGCGGACTCCAGTAATTTGTTAAAGGAGAGTGGACCATGCGGAGCATCTTTACCGGACTGACGGTGGCGGCGATTACGCTAGCTCTTGGGGCGCCGACCTTTGCCAAGGTTGAAACCGTCAAAGGAACCCTCGTTGACCAGAGCTGCTACAAGGCAGACAAGACGAACACGGGCGAAAGGCACACGATGAAGAACGGCCCCGTGGACAACTGCGCGACGGAGTGCGCGAAGATGGGGTCGCCGGTCGCGCTCCTGACGACCGATGGCAAGGTCTACACCGTCACGGGTACCTACGCCGCCAAGAACAACGAGAAGCTCGTGCCACACATGGCCCACACGGTTGAGCTCACGGGCGACGTGACCACGGACAAAGACGGCTCGATGAAAATCACGGCCACCAACCTCAAGATGATCAGTAAGTAGCCAGCCGGGTCCGCCCTTTGGCCACAGGAAAGCCCCGCCTCGCTGGGACACGTCAAAAGTGCCACAGGTGCAGACGAAACGAACGCGTGAGGCGAGTCAGCGAAGCCGCCTCGGCAAGCGTCAGCTTGAGGCGCTGATTGAAGAAGCGATCATCGACGCGTACGGCGAGTCCGAACAACGCGTCGGATTCCTCACGATGCTCGAGGAGCACCTGGCCGTCCCGTTTGCCACGGAGATTCTCGGGACAGCCGTCCGTGTCGAACGCGTGAATCTCAACGACGCCGATGAGATCGTGGCGATCTGTCGCCGCGGACGCGAACGACAGATGATCCCTCTCTTCAACCTGCCGCTGCCCTCACCACCACCGGCCGGGTGGGAGTGGATCGACGCGTATCGCCACTGGGCACGTGGCGGACGGTAATCTCTCTCTCACGATCGTCGATCAAAACCGTAGCCACCTGTCATGCGCTAGTGACACGGTGTCGTCGGATGCATACTTTGGATTGCCATGTCGCTCCCACTAACTGTGCGGACTACTCGACTTGAATTGATCGCTGCGACGGCCGAAACCGTGTCGGTGGAACTGCACAACGTCGAACAGTTCGCGACGGCGTTCGGCGTGCCAGTTCCGTCCAGTTGGCCTCCTCCGCTCAACGATGAAGGTTCGCAACGCTGGTACTTGGAGATGTTGCAGCGCCATGCGAGCGCCGTAGGCTGGGCTCTGTGGTATCTGATTCGACGCGAACCAACCCGCGAGTTGGTCGGCGTGGCCGGGTTCAAAGGACGCCCAGCGGACGGGTCGTGCGAAATCGGGTACAGCTTGCTGCCGTCATTTCGCGGCAGCGGATACGCGTCCGAGGCCTCACGCGAGTTGATTCGCTGGGCCTTCTCGCACCGCGATGTTGAGCGGGTTACCAGCGAGACGCTGCCCGATCTAATCGACTCCATACGCGTGATGGAGAAGTGCGGAATGCGGTCCATTGGCGACGGGAACCCGGAAGAGGGGCAACGCACCGTCCGTTACGCTGTGGATCGCGCCGAGTTCCGCCCATAGCCGACGTGCCAAACCAGCCGCCTATCATTTCACCTATTCCCATCGTGAGACTCCGGGCGTGTTCGGAGCATTGTCGAGCGAGTGATCGGCCTGCCACCTCAGCCAGCGTCGGGCAAGCTCCAGCATCTTGGTTCGTCGATCGTCGGGTGCCGACATGTGGATGTCCTCCGGCACCAGGATCGCTGGAGAATATGAATCATGGAAAGACGGCCTTCGCCGGACGCTTACGTCCAAGGCGGGGGTTTTCTTTCCTTGCGGTGGCTGAGGAGGGAATCGAAACTTGTTAGCGCGATTTCTCTAACGTGGTGATGGCGCGAGACTCTTGGTGCAAGGGTTTGATTCTGTTCGAATTAGTCGTCGGCGCGTCGTGCTCTCCAGTCATCTGGAGTCTACCGAAGTCGACCGCAGTCGTGGAGACAATGTGGACACGGCGAGTCGGCCCTCTTGGTGCGGCGATCTTCAAGTGTCCTTCAGCGCAGCCGGATCAAGCTCAAAACCCCTTGAACACGTGTGTGAGCGCCTTTGCAAGTGCAGCTCCAGATATCACTTTCACGAGGCGGCGAGAGAGGACTGGCCACACCGACCTGGCTGTCTGAGTCCAAAACCAGATGCTTGCTCGGCGGTCGCCAAACTCCGGAATGATGTAGGACCGGTACTCTTCTATCAGGTCACCGACAATCACTTCGCGGTCACGCGGCGATAACACGAGCGACAAGAGATAGCAGGCTGTCTGTGGAGGTGGCGCCACCTCACGTTCAGGTGACACGGCTTCACTAACCCTGAGCGTTTCCTCAACCGCCACAGATAGCTCACTTGCTGGCTGCGGTTGTTTCGTCTGTTGATCCGTCGTCGAGATGTGGAGAGTCTCACCAATTCCAGAAACCGTGGTGGCGCCGATCGAGGTCGCCACCGCGCTGCGATAGGTGTTAGCCCACAAGTTGAAAGTCTGGCGAGGATATCCGCCAGTCAGCCATGAGAGATCGGCAGAATTGTCCGAAACCTGATACCGGACCGTTTGCGTTCCTGGCTGCGTCAACGCGTAGGATTCGATCAGCCGCGATGCACACGGATCTTTCGATACGACTGTTCGGAGGATTCTTCGCTGATCTTCGGTCAATGAAGAGGCAAATTCTGACAGTGATTTCGGCGGTCCGCTAAACACGAGCTTCTCTGCGGCAAGGTTCGCATTTGGGTTTGAATTGATGTACGACACTTTTGTCTTCATGCGACGCCTCTGGCAGGGTCAAGACCGCGAGCCATCGCCCTGAGAGCGTCCCGCGACTCGTTCAGAGCAGCAATGCCTGGCGCTTCGATTCGGAAAAACCGACGGGCCTTTCCGTTCCGGCACTCGGCACCATTTGCATCACGCGAAGATATGAAACCCTTGACCTCCAACCGATCCAACGTCGCATACACTGCGCCGATTGCGACATCGCGCGCAGTCCGCGCTTCAATCTCGCGGCGGATCTTCATGCCATAGGCGTTCTCGCCAAGCCTGATCAAGCCGAACAGGACAAGCTGCTCAAAAGCGCCTAGATATTCTCCCTTTCCCATTTCGCCTCCAAGGTTCTACATTGTAGAAACTCAGAGGCGCCAAGTCAAGCCTGGCGGCGGCAGAACGCGTGGCAGTTTGGCAGGTCACAGACCATCGCCCATGATGCCGCACTGGAGGTGTCATGCGGAAGAAGCCACGACGGACCAAGAGTCCAGAAATTCTGAATCGCACGGTCCACATCACGTCGTTCGGCACGAGGCTTCGCGTGGGCGTGGACGAGCCCAGGGACCCCGAGCCCGAGATTGAAGTGAAGGCGTGGCTCGAACTTCGGGGGGTGCTAGATGAGCCCGTGCGTCAGACATCGGACATCGTCATTAGCCTTTACCCGGACGCGAGGACCAAGGTTGGAACGGCCCGTCCCCCGGCTGTCGGAGCCATCATCGGCGTTAGGTCCGCCGTCGATGCGGTCATCAGCCTGCCACATGCGGAATTTGACCGGCTGTGGTCGTTCGCGCTCTCGGGCCATCTCAAGCACGCGTGGATGGCGTTCACCAGACCCCACTACAACAAGGGGCTGGTCCTGTCGGCGTCGTTTTCGAGCCAGGGAGAGGAATAGACCAGCGATGCGCTCTGAGTGGGTTTGCGTGGCCCGGCCTCCGGAGGTGAGCGTCGTTCGTCATTGCGAAGATGTCTCCCCTAAGCGTAACAACGCGGGTCACGAACGACAGGAGGACATCCCCATGGACACCAACACTCCGACGCTCGCGCCAGACGTGTTCGAGCCGGTGGTGACTGCATTCGCGGAGACGCTCACTCGCCACTACCGCGAGAGATTCGAACAGCGCCGACCCGAATCGACTACGGCATCACTTCAATCAACGAGTCAATCACCTTGGCTGGGAGTGTCCGAGGCGGCAAAGCGAGCCGGGTGCGGTATCAAGACAATCTATTTGGAGGTGCGGAGAGGGCGTCTTCGAGCCGCAAGAGTCGGTGGTCGCATTCTTCGGCTTCGAGCCGAGTGGGTTGACGAATGGCTGCAGGGGGGCGGCAACAAGTAGACATGGAGTTTGTGTAGCTGAATAAGCTAGGTGGTGCCGGAGGAGGGAATCGAACCCTGTTAGCGCATTTTCATTAAGTGCAGTGATGATGCGCACTTGTGGTCTAAGGGTTTGATTTCACTCACGTTGCCGCTTCGCGGTTCGTGCTGCCCAGTACTCTGTGATGCTTGCTCGCCAATCGACTGGAGTCGGGGAGACAGTGGGGAGGCGGCGTCTAGCTCAGCGAGTCGCGATTCTGCTGTTTCTGATGTGCTTGTGACAGTCGAAGCAGGCCAGCGTCAGGGACATGTACTGGACGGCGGCGGCGTCGAGATCCCTCTGCTTGGCGGAGGCGATGAGATCGTCGAGGGCGTGCACGAAAGCGGCGCTCTCGCGCTGATATTCGGCAGACTTGAGCACCGCCCACCCGTCAGTTTTGGTCAGGTTGACGATCGCCGTGCTGTGCTCTTCGAGCCCTTTGAAGTCACTTGTCAGGATGGCTTCGAGGATCTTCTGCGAGTGTGTCAGTTTCTCTCGCATCACACGGCTGGTCGCCGCCGTCTGGGCGGGCGCCGTGGGTCCGGCAAGCCCGAGCAGAAGTACGGCCAACCACAGTCGAGGGAGCATCTTGCGCATTTCCATGACGGACCTCAGTTCACCTGTAGGATTCGGCATCCTCGTCGTTCTTCTCCCACCAGGCGACCGCGAGAATCTTCTGAGCCATGTGGGAATTTCCGCACTCGCCCGCCCGCGTTCAATCACATCTGGGCACAGTCGGCTGGATACGGGACTAGGATTGCAATGGCTTTGCCGCTGACATCCCTCTTGCTTCTGTAGTTGTCAGGGCTCCTGCTCATTGTGGCCAACGTGTTGCACTGCTTTGAGAGGAGGGGAAGATGGCGAGATATTTCAAGAGTTGGCTGTCTGTGGTCCTCTGGCTGCTCATTGTGGCAGGCTTCGGGGCAGCCTACGTCGCTGGGCAGATTACCGTCGGCACGCTGGTGTTTTCGGAGATCTGCGCGCTCATGCTGGGCGTCATCGCCCTGATCTTCAGGAACAGGATGGGACATCCACCTGAGACAGTGGAGCAGGTCCTGTATGAGACAGAACACCCGACGCGTTCAGATTTGCGGCCGCGATGATGGCGCCTGTCGGCGGTTGATTCCTTGTTGCGATACGAGACTAGGCAGGTCCCTCTCGCCTAGGGTCAGCGTCGGTTGCTGCGTCGGAAGACTTCATCGGTTCCCTACGACTTGAATGGCGGCGACTGAAAGCGGAGCCTGACCCAAAGGATGTGTAACAGTTAGCCTCAGCGGATTATCCTCGCGTAAGGAAGAAGGGTATGTTTCGTGACGCTTGTTGTGGCCGTCACTGGACCCGAGTCGATTTGGCTTCTAGCTGACCGGCGCCTGTCTGCGAAGGGTCGCCCCCCTAAGGACGACGCTCGTAAGGTCATGTTTCTCGAAACTACCGATGGCGTGGCCATTCTTGGTTACGCTGGGCTTGGTGCAACCGCCCGCGGAACTGAACCCGCAGACTGGATGAGCGCGGTTCTGCGTGGAAGGAACCTTCCACTAGAGCCATCCCTTGGGGCGCTAGCGGACGCGATGAAAAGGCAGTTTCCGCGACACATGGTGCGGATGGCAGGGGGCAACGGACCCGCTCACAGCGTGGTCGTTCCTGCATTCCTTGGCGATAAGCCGATGCTTTACACAATCGACCTGGTTTTTGCGCGTGACCGCAAGAGTTATCGCTTTCGCTACACACACCACATAAATGACAAACCGCCTCGCACAGTGCGGCTGGGACTTGGCGGGAGCGGCGGGCAGTATCTAACTCGGGACACGAGATGGATCCGCAGTTTGCTACGTCTAGTCAAAGTCCACGACCGCAGTCGAGTTTCACCACAGGCAGTAGCGGACCACTTGGCGAACTTGAATAATGAAGTTCATCTAAACGTCAACTCAGTAGGGCCGCGTTGCATAGTCGCCTGGCGGTACAGGAAGGGAAGTGTTCTCAAGGCTGGCGGAGGACACCAATTCTATAACGGCAAAATACGAGACGCCGGCTCCCCAATGCTTCCCACAATCGGGAGGGGCACGGACATAGCGGCTCTAGCTGCAGTGTTCATGTCAGGCTGGACTAGGATGTTTGAGGAGAGGCTCGCAGGCCAGCCTGCCAAAGAGCCGGACAAGGATGAGGTCAACGCAGAGTTGGCTCGTCTCCCAGACAAGCCCGACGAAGACCTTCGTTAGCCCCCGCCAGCCCCCCGCGCAACACAGGCACCGTAGTTGCCACCGTAGTTAGCCCGGCACTACTGGGCCACGTTCGGCACCACCCGGTACCAGATCGCTATGCTGATTCGCTAGGAGTTGTGCGCGTATTGCCTAACGTTTCAGGGTAGCCTGCAAGACTGCAAAACCTCCCCCCTGGTTCAAATCCGGGCGGCGCCTCCAAATTTGCTAACAAATTCCCCCCCCCTGCACACCGCTGCCCTGCGGCCAATGTGTGTCAACCGTAGGCTCGGGCGCAACCTCCGACACCTCATTACGCTGCTCGACGAACTCCAGGCGCTCGGCATCCCATTCGTGAGTCTCGCCGAGGGCATCGATGCAACCACCCCAGCCGGGAAGTTGCAGATGCACATCCTCGGCGCGATTGCGGAATTCGAACGCGAGCGTGTCAGAGAGCGGGTACTAGCGGGGCTGCAACGAGCCAGGACGCAAGGTCGGCAACTCGGACGACCCAGAGCCTCGGTGCCTGCTGACCGCGTTCAGAGTGTTAGCGGACTGTCTCTCGACGATGCAGCTCGGACACTCGGGGTGTCGCGCTCGACTGTTAAGCGATGGCGTCGGCAGGTACCACAATCCTCAGCGTAGCCGAGGCCCCAGAAGGTTCCGATTAAGCCGCCGTGGAGCTTGCTGCCTGTTGTAGTTCGCGCTCGGGCCTGCAGCCAGTCCTCGACGTCACGTCCGTTTTGGCGGCCTCGCTCGCAGTAAAGCTCAAACGCGCGTCTGGCAATCTCAGCATCCGTTGGGTTCGCGGACCGGCTCTGCATCGGAGTCGCGGACGTAGACCTCGGCATGGTCAGGACCTTTGTCGTTCTTCTCGTAGATTTCGCCATCGGGATTCCTCCAGCAGTTTG
>JBGPHH010000052.1:0-19034 GCA_041484265.1 Vicinamibacteria bacterium | reverse complement strand
CGGCTCCGAACGTCCGAGTGTCGTGTCCGCCTTGAGGCGGACCTTTAAGGCCCGTGAAACGCATCACCAGCCGTCACCACCCCATCGTCGCCCGCATCCGCGCCGTCGCGCGCGGCGAGACAGCCGACCTTCTCCTCCTCGACGGGATCCATCTCGTTCTGGAGGCGATGTCCGCTGGTCTCCCGATTCGCCAAGCCGCGATTGCCGCGGACGCGGCTGACCGGCCTGAACTGCAGAACGTCCTCGCCCGCCTGAATCAACTCCATGTCGACGTCGTCACGGTGGGCGCCTCGGTCATGACCGCGCTCAGCCCCGTCCGGTCGTCGAGCCCGGTTGTGGCGGTCGCGGATCGGCCGCGAACCGACGCCGGACGCGTCTATCGAGCGACCCCGTTTGCGATTGTTGCCGTCGATGTGCAGGACCCCGGTAATCTCGGCGCCATTGTGCGCGTCGCCGAAGCGGGAGGAGCGACCGGCGTCGTGGCGGCCGGCGCCTCCGCCGACCCGTTCGGCTGGAAGGCGCTGCGGGGCTCGATGGGAAGCGCATTTCGGTTGCCCATCATCAGCCACAAGGACGGAGTGACGGCCATTGACGAGGCGCGTCGCCACCGCTGCCGTGTCGTCGCCATGGCGCCAAGAGACGGGCGATCCCTGTTCGATGTCCATCTCGACGGGCCGGTCGCCGTTCTTATTGGTGGTGAAGGTCAGGGCCTGACGCCTTCGCTGCTCGAGGCGGCCGACGAACGCGTCACGATTCCCATGCAGACACCGGTCGAGTCGCTGAACGCGGCCGTGACCGCGGCGCTGGTCGTCTACGAGGCGCGTCGTCAGAGGCAGAAGTAGTTCGATGTCCTCACTCTTCCCCGACCCCACTCCCGATCGTGACGCTGCCCCTGCTCCTCTGGCGGAGCGGATGCGGCCGCGGTCGTTCGACGACTTCGTCGGACAGGAGGAGCTGCTCGCGCCGGGCAAACCTCTCCGCGAGGCGATCGAGCGTGACCTGCTTCAATCGATCGTCCTCTGGGGACCGCCTGGTACGGGCAAGACGACGCTGGCGCGGATCATTGCGGATATCACCAAGGCGCGCTTCGTGTCGTTCAGCGCCGTGCTTTCTGGCATCAAGGAGATTCGCGACGTGATGAGCGAGGCGGAGCGCATCCGCCGCTCCACCGGCCGCCGCACCATCGTCTTTATCGACGAGATTCACCGGTTCAACAACGCGCAGCAGGACGCCTTCCTGCCCCGCGTCGAGGCCGGCGACATCGTGTTGATCGGCGCCACGACCGAAAATCCCTCGTTTGAGGTGAACGCGGCCCTGCTCTCTCGCTCGAAGGTGTTCGTGCTTCGAGCGCTGACTGTTGACGAAGTGGCGGCCATCCTCTCTCGTGCTCTGCACGATCCCGATCATGGCCTCGGACGCGAGCGGGTCGAGATCGCCCACGACACCTTGCGGGCCATTGCCATGTACGCCAACGGCGACGCCAGGGTCGCGCTCAACCTGCTCGAGCTGAGCGTCGCCGCCGCTCCTCTCATCGACGGTGTGCGCCGCATTGACACGGCGAGAGTCGAAGAGGCGATTCAGCGCCGGGCGCTCCTGTACGACAAGGGCGGCGAGGAGCATTACAACATCATTTCGGCGCTCCACAAGTCGATGCGCAACAGCGATCCGGACGCGGCCGTGTACTGGCTGGCCCGTATGCTCGAGGCCGGCGAGGATCCGCTGTACATCGCGCGGCGGCTCGTGCGGTTTGCGTCGGAAGACATCGGCAACGCCGACCCGCAGGCCCTGACCGTGGCGATGGCTGCCAAGGAGGCGGTGCACTTTATCGGCATGCCCGAAGGCAACACCGCGCTCGCGCAGGCCGCGATCTACCTCGCGACGGCGCCCAAGAGCAACGCGGTCTACGAGGCCTACAACCGCGCCTCCGCAGATGCTCATACTGACGTGGCCCAGCCGGTGCCGTTACATCTGCGCAATGCACCAACAAAGCTGATGAAGGAGCTGGACTACGGCAAGGGCTACAAGTACGCGCACCATGAAGCCGATGCGGTCGCCGATATGTCCTGCCTGCCTCCGGCGCTCGAAGGCCGCAAGTACTACGAGCCGAAAGAGCGAGGCTTCGAGAAGGAGATCAAGCGCCGGTTGGATGGATGGGAAGAGATCAAGAGAAAGTTAAAACTTAAAACTGAGAAGTGAAAAGTAGATAGCAGATACTGTCACCTTCCGCACGTCCCCTCGCGCGTTTCCGAACAATTCCTTGCGGCACGGTCCTGGTATGCTGAGGCTCCGACCGATCGACTTGCTTCCGGATCTAACGGACGATTGAAGTCCAGCTAGAGGCGCGCTGCGGCTTCTCGGCTACGGCTTCTTGGCCCAGTTGGCGATCTTGCTGCTCAAGAATGTGAGCGGCACGGCGCCGTCCTCGAGTACTCGATCGTGAAACGCCTTGACGTCGAACTTCGGGCCGAGGGCCTTCTCCGCCGTATCTCGAGCTTTGCGAATCTCGAGCATCCCGAGCATGTACGAAGTCGCCTGTCCAGGATAGATGATGTACCGATCGACCTCTGAGGCCAGATAGTCACGCGACTCGGCTGTGTGCGCGAGCATGTAGTCGATGGCCTGCTGACGGCTCCAGCCCATGACGTGCAGGCCTGGATCGACGACAAGACGTGCAGCTCGAAGAGCCTGAGACGACAGCATGCCCAGACGATCGAGATCGGACGAGTACAACTTCATCTCGTCGGCAAGCCGCTCGGTATAGAGCGCCCAGCCCTCCTGGTAGCCGTTGTTGCCGATATACCGGCCAAGCGGATGGCTCTCTTTGCGCTCGAGCGCGATCGAACCCTGCAGGTGGTGGCCAGGAACCGTCTCGTGAAACGCCGTCGATTCAGCAATGGACTTGCTCTGCTTCTCGGCTTCGTAGGCGCTGATGTAGAACAGCCCCAACCGACTGCCGTCTTCAGCAGGTGGGTTGTATTCGTTCGACCCGTTCTTCTCGCGGAACTTCGGGTACGGCTCGATGACGACGTCGGCCTTGGGCAGCAGGCCGAACCATTTTGGCGCGGCGGTCTTCGCTCGAGACAGAGCGGCCTGGGAATACGCAATCAGCTCTTCGCGGTTCTTGAACAGATACTTGGGGTCGGTGCGGAGTCGCTGGAGCAATGCCGGCACGTCCTTCGTCTGGAACGATCGCTCAGCAATGGCCTGCATCTCCTTCGTGAGCAGCTCCATCTGTTGCATACCGAGGTCGTACACCTGCTGCGCCGTCGCCGGAATCGAGCTGTGATAGCGGATGGACGCCTCGTAGCACGACACGCCGCTCGGATTGAACGAAACGCCGATGCTTTCGCGGGCCGCCGGCAGATATTCCTTCTCGAGAAAATCGCGATAGCGCTTGAACGCCGGCACAAGCTGGTCCTTGACGAGCGCGTCGAACTCCTTCTTGAATTCAGGCGTCTTGTCCCGCACCGCCGGCGAGTCAAACGGCGAGTCGGCCAAAGGCGTCGAGATGAGCGTGTTCATCTGCTCGATGACAATGCGCACGTTGCCTGCCGGCGCCGAGTAACCCAGGCCAAGGCCCTCCCGGAGATTGAGGATCTCCGTGTCGATAAACTTCGGCAGCGTGCTCCAGCGTGCGAGGGCCTGCCTGCGTGTTTCGTCGGTTCCCACCGACTGGATCGTGGCCAGGTAGCTATCCTGCACCTGCCATCCATTGACGAACTGGCTGACCATCCAGACCTCGTAGCGGCAGACGCGCGTCGACACCGACCCTTCCAACGATTCCCGGAGGATGGCGTACGTCGCCCGGAGCGACTGATTGGCAATCGTCTTGGGATCGATGCGCGCGGCTCTAACCAGCCACGCGTTCTCCTTGTTCTTCCATTCCTGAAGGGCTTCGAGCGAGTTGTCGAACAGTTGGTCGTGACGGCGGCCGGGGACGCCGTAGACGGTGGCCTGCTCGGGGTACCGATCGAAATAGTTCTCGAGATACTCGTCAGCGAGGGCGCGGACGCGTTCGTCGGCTGACGGCGCCTTCGGAGCCGGGGGCTGCCGGGTGCAGGCGCTGACGATGAGCGACAGCAGAAAGGCGAGCGCGATCTGGCGGCGAAGCATGCCGAAATTATAAGGGAGGTGGTTACGATCGCCGAATGACGCGGGTCAGGCCCCAGCCCGACAGAAAGATCGCAATGCCGAGCGCGAAGAGCCTGGGATTCGGGCCGAGCGGCCCGGCCGTGAACAGGTCGACGAGCAGGATCCACATGCCGAGGAGCTGCCCGAAGCGGCCGAGGTAGTAGATGACGGTCATGGCCGCCAATTCAGGATGACCTTAATCGGCGGAGACGTATCTCCGACGGGCGTGTCGAGGAGGAAGCGCTGTCCATCTGGAGCGACGAGGTAATCCCTCTGGGAGATGTTTGCCCCGCCGATGCGCGTCTGAAACAATGGGGACGGCACGCCGACGTCGACGGACTGACCATCCCGCGTAAACGTGATTGGCACCGCCATCAGGCGGCCATCGAGATCCAGGTAGAACAACTCCCGACCGTCGCGCCGCCAGCGCGGCTGAGTGCCGCCATCAGCGGTCACCTGGATGGCACGCCCGGAGCCGCGAAAGCTCCGCACGCTCACCTGGTACCGATCGGACTCGTCGGACTGATACGCCAGCCACGTCCCATTGGGTGCGAATTGCCCGTTGACATCCTCCCCGGACGTCTGCACGACGGGAAATGGAGCCCCCCCAGATTCGAGCGGCAGCGCCCAGATATCGAGTCGCGTCTTCCGGTCCGCGCGATGGTAGAGGAGCACACGACCGTCCGGCGAGATGTCAGCGACGTTGGCGTTCTCGCCTTTGACGACGACCAGCGGCTCTTCAACGCTGCTGACAATGGACTTTCGGTAGACACCGAGGCCGCCGCCTCGGTTCGAGGCGAACACGATGCCGCTCCCGTCCGGCATCCAGAGCGGCCCCACTCCTCCGTCGGCAGTAAACCGACTCAACACGCCGCGGGCAAGTTCGAGTAGCCAGATGTCCCGCTTGCCATCGACGACTCGGCCCAAGGCCATCTGTCGGCCGTCTGGCGACACCGCCGCAGCCTGCCCCGCTGCGGATGGCTCACCCAGACGCGTGAGTTCGCTGCCTGCTCGGTCGTACCACACGAGCTGATGGTCCCCTGCTGGCGAACGCGCCCGATAGACGATGGCACCGGAGGCTGCCGCGGACAGGGCCGGCCAGCTGCCCACATTCTCCACGTCGTCGTCGACCCGAATCGCGTCGCCCCCCAGTGCCAACTTGACGGGGTCGAACGGTTGCGCAAAGAGGACGGTCCCGCGAACGAAGAGCAGGTAACCGGGCGGCGCGAAAATCGCCGGTCCATTCGCGTCCATGAGGCGACGTACGTCCGAGCCATCGAGGCGCGCGACGTACACACCTCGCTTGTCTGCTGTCCCAGACGCAAAGTAGAGGAAATGGATTCCGTCGGGCAGGAACTGAGGATGAAGATGCCCGAGTTGCGACGGCTCAAGTCTCGTGACTGCGATGGAGCCACCGGTGATCGTCACGCGGTGGATGGGAAGGATCTGCGTCGGAGTGAACAGGATGGTGCCGTCACGGCTCCACGTTCCCCCCTGCGCATTCGGGGCATCAGCAAGCGTTTGAGCCGCGCCGCCCGCCAAATCAATCCGCTTGAGCTTGCCGTCCGCAAAGAAGCCAATCGAGCGCCCGTCTGGAGACCAGAATGGATATGTCGCACCGTCGCTGCCGCCAAGAGGGCGGGAGATGCCAGAATTCAATTCCCGCAGCCAGAGTCCGGTCCGAATGCCTGACGTTGCTGCGACGGTAACAATCGTCGCGCCGTCCGGTGAGACAGCGAGGCCCTCCAGACTTTTGGTCCACGGTGTCGTGATCTCGAGACGCAGCTCACGCGCAGCGGGGATCGACGGCGAGTTTCGGCTGATCCAGACAGCAGCGCCGACTCCAACGGCCACGACGACTGCTGCCGCCGTCAAGCCGATGACTCTCGCCTTCGAGGAGGGTTGCGATCTGGCGGAGTCGTCGCGCACGTCGCCGGCTCGCGCCTCGACAATGTCCGCGCCGGCGTCACCGATATCGCGAAAACGGCGCTTCGGGTCTTTCTCCAGGCAGCGCCGCAGGACTCGGCGAAGGACCGACGGTACGCCAATAGGCAGGACCGACCAGTCCGGTTCGCGATCGAGAACGGCCGCCAGGATGTCAGTCGTGGTCGCGCCATCGAAGGCCCGGCGGCCGGTCAGCATCTCGTACAGCACGCAGCCGAACGCCCAGACGTCTGTCCGTCTGTCCACGGTCTGACCACGAGCCTGCTCTGGGCTCATGTACGAAGCCGTGCCGAGGATGACACCTTCCCGTGTTCCGCCCAAGGTCATCGTCGTCGGTGCCTGGCTGGGCGGAGTCTCCCCTGCGACTGACGACGCGGCAGCTTTGGCGAGCCCGAAGTCGAGCACTTTGACGACGCCCTCGGGCGTGATCTTTACGTTCGCCGGCTTCAGATCGCGATGGACGATGCCCTTTTCGTGCGCTGCGTCGAGCGCATCAGTCAGCTGGCCGGCGATCCGAAGCGCATCTGGCACGGCCATGGGCCCGCGACGGACAAGGTCGGCAAGCGTCTGGCCTTCGACCAGCTCCATGACAATGGCGTGGATGCCATTGGCCTGTTCCAACCCGTAGACGGCGGCGATGTTGGGGTGGTTCAGCGTGGCGAGGACTTCTGCTTCCCGCTGAAAACGCGCCAGTCGATCGGGATCCTGAGAAAAGGCGTCCGGCAGGACTTTGACAGCGACGTCGCGCTTCAGCCGCGTGTCGCGGGCACGATAGACCTCACCCATGCCCCCTGCCCCGATGGCGGCGACAATTTCATACGCGCCGAGGCGAGTGCCGGGGCTCAGAGGCAAGACTGAATGTGAACCGGATTATATCGCGTTCTTTTTCGTGCCTTCGTGTTTTCGTGGCCAAGGCATCTCAAATCCGGTCGAAGTTCTTCTCGATCTCACGTCGCGTCAGA
This sequence comes from Vicinamibacteria bacterium, assembly GCA_041484265.1. Classification (GTDB taxonomy): domain Bacteria; phylum Acidobacteriota; class Vicinamibacteria; order Vicinamibacterales; family CAVVIG01; genus 2-12-FULL-65-11. Next base: position 11,997 of record JBGPHH010000052.1, on the reverse strand, counting down.
CGAAGCATCACCGGACGGCCGTGGGGGCACACGGTCGAATACGCCGTTTCGCGCAGCTCGTCGAGAATGTGCGTCATCTTTTCGTAGGTCAGCGGATAGTTCGCCTTGACGGCTGCGTGGCAGGCCGTCGTCGCCGCGATGCGCTGCAGCGCGTCCTGCACCTTCGCCCCGCGGTCGAGGCGCTCCAGGTCTTCCGCCAAGGCCGCCAGTGCCCTCGCGACGTCCTCTGCCTTGAGCAGCGCCGGCACCGCTGTCACCTTGATCGCCGCCGCGCCGAACCCTTCAACCTCGAAACCGAGCTGTGCCAGCTCAGAGGATCGGCCAACGAGTATCTCGCATGATGCGGCCGTGACATCGAGCACCATCGGCACGAGCAGACGCTGAGACTCGAGCGGGCCAGACGTCAACCGCTGCATGACGCGCTCGAAGAGCACCCGTTCGTGTGCGACGTGCTGATCGATAATCGCCACGCCTTCATCGTCCACGGCGATGATAAATGTGTCGCGGAATTGGCCCAACGGGATCATCGGACGGATCTCGGGGACGGTGTGACGTTCTGGAGGTGCTAGAGGTGCGAGAGGTTCTAGGGGTGCCAAAGATTCACGCAAATCGCGGGGCGCCCAGGGTTCGCGAGCGCCGCTCGCGGGCACCCAGCGATTGGGATACACGCCCCCCGACAACACACCAGGAATGGCTGCGGCGACCGGCGATTGCGTGGCCGCTTCTGGCCGCAGCTGCAATTGCGGCACACCGGTCTGACCGAGCGCGTCCATCAGCGCGCGGCGCACGACCTCGTGCACGAAGGACTGATCGCGGAACCGCACCTCCGCCTTCGTGGGATGGACGTTGACGTCAACGCTGTCCAGGGGCATCTCGAGAAACAAATGCACCTCCGGGCTTCGTTCCTTGATCGACGCCTGGCTGTACGCATCGAGGATCGCATGCGCGATCGTGCGGTCTTTGACGATGCGACGGTTGATAAAGAGGTTCTGCGGCCCGCGCGTGGGCCCCTGCTCGGCCAAGGCGGCGATAAATCCGGTGAGGCGGAAGCCACCGACGCCCTTCGCCACATCGATGAGGTCGGCCCGTTCCCCGTAGAGTTGGTAGAGGCGATCGCGCAGAGACCCAACCGGTGGACACTGGACGACCGTCCGGCCCGCACTCGTCAGCGTAAAGCCCACCTCGGGATGGGCCAGTGCGAGCTGGGTGACGATTCGCGACACCTGCGCCGACTCGGCGCCATCCGACTTCAGAAACTTTCGCCGGGCTGGCAGGTTGTAGAACAGGTCGTTGACTTCGACCGAGGTGCCTTCAGGAGCACCGACCTCCGTCACCGAGGCAACAGTTCCGCCGTTGACTCGAATCTCGGTGCCGCTCTGTGTGCCTCGTGCCCGCGTACGGAGCACGAAGTGCGAGACCGAAGCGATTGAAGGCAGCGCCTCCCCGCGGAATCCGAGGGTCCTGATGGCCGCCAAATCGTCCGCGCGCCGGATCTTGCTCGTGGCGTGTCGCTCCAGCGCGAGCCGCGCATCGTCGGGCTCCATGCCTTCGCCATCGTCCTCGACTCGGATCTGCTTCTTGCCGCCCAGCTCGACGTGGATGACGAGTCGTCGCGCGCCGGCGTCGAGCGCATTCTCGACGAGCTCCTTGACCACTGACGCCGGCCGCTCGACAACCTCCCCTGCCGCGATCTGATTCGCCAGATCGGGCGCCAAGCGGACAATCTTGCTCATGTCACGGCGTCAGTCGCCAACCTTGACCGAGAGCGCCGCCTGTGCGGCCGCCAGGCGGGCGACGGGAATCCGATACGGCGACGCGCTGACGTAGTCCAGGCCAACTTTCTCAAAGAAGTGAATCGACGCCGGGTCCCCGCCGTGCTCTCCGCATACACCGATCTTGAGGTCTGGCCGTGTCTTCCGACCGAGCTGAACACCGGTTCTGACGACCGCTCCCACACCCTCCGTGTCGATCGACGCAAAGGGGTCTCTATCGAGAATCTTCTTCTCCTGATAAATCTTCAGGAACTTGCCCGCATCGTCGCGCGAGAAGCCGAAGGTGAGCTGCGTCAGGTCGTTTGTGCCGAAGGAGAAGAACTCGGCTTCCTTCGCGATCTGGTCGGCCGTCATGGCGCCTCGCGGGACCTCGATCATGGTGCCCACGAGGTACTTGATCTTGATGCCCTGGGCCTTCATGGTCTCTTCCGCGACGCGATTCACGATCGCCTTCTGATCCCGAAGTTCCTTCACCAGGCCGACGAGCGGAATCATGATCTCGGGCACGATCTTCAGCCCCTCTTTGTTCAAGCGGCAGGCGGCCTCCATGATGGCGCGCGTCTGCATCTCGGTGATCTCCGGATACGTGATGCCGAGGCGTACCCCGCGATGACCGAGCATGGGGTTGAATTCGTGGAGCTGCTCGACGCGATGCAGAAGCTTCTTCTTCTCGTTGAGCTCTGAGCCGGTCTTGCCGGACATCTCGAGCTTGGTAATCTCGACCATCAGATCCTCCCGCTTCGGGAGGAACTCGTGCAGCGGCGGGTCGATCGTCCGGATGGTCACCGGCGAGCCGTGCATCGCCTTGAAGACGCCATAGAAGTCTTCGCGTTGAAGCGGCAGCAGCTCATCGAGCGCCTTGCGCCGGTCGGCTTCGTTGTCGGCCAGGATCATCTTCTGCACGATCGGGATGCGCCCCTCGCCGAAGAACATGTGCTCCGTACGACAGAGGCCGATGCCGCGGGCGCCAAACGCGTACGCCAGCTCGGCCTGATCGGGCAGATCGGCGTTGGCCCGGATGCCCAGGCGCCGGAACTTGTCCGACCAGTTCAAGAGCTTGTGGAACCGCTGATAGATGTCCGACTGTCCCGGCTTGAGCGTTCCGGCGAGCACTTGCAGGATTTCGCTCGGTTTACTCGCGACGCGGGCGATCTTGACCTCGCCCGTCAGGCCGTTGAACGAGATGTAGTCGCCTTCCTTGACGGTCTGTCCGTCGACGCGGAACACCTTGGCCTTCTCGTCGATGTCGAGCGCGCCGGCGCCAACGACCGAGGGTTTTCCCATCTGCCGGCCGACGACGGCGGCGTGAGACGTCATGCCGCCGGTGGCCGTCAAAATACCTTGCGCCACGAACATCCCATGGATGTCGTCCGGGACAGTCTCGCGACGCACCAGAATCACCTGCTTGCCCTGATTGACCCACTCGACGGCGTGGTCCGCGGAAAACACCACCTGGCCGCTCGCCGCCCCAGGCGAGGCCGGCAGCCCCTTGGTCGCGACAGGCAGCTTCTTCCACTCGTCGGGATCAAACCCAGGCGCGAGCAGCTGATTGAGCGACTCGGGATCGACGAGCAGGATCGCTTCTTTGGGCGTGACGAGCTTCTCGGTCACGAGATCGGTCGCAATCATCACCGCGGCATAGCCCGTGCGTTTGCCGCTTCGGGTTTGAAGCATGAACAGCTTCTCGTCCTGAATCGTGAACTCGAAGTCCTGCACGTCCTTGTAGTGCTTCTCGAGCCGCGTCGTAATCTGACGCAACTGCTTGTAGGCCTTGGGCAGCACCTGCTCGAGCTCGGCGATCGGCTGCGGCGTCCTGACGCCAGAGACGACGTCCTCGCCCTGGGCGTTGACCAGGAACTCGCCGTAGAACTCGTTCTTACCGGTCGCGGGATTGCGCGTGAAGCCGACGCCCGTCGCTGACCGGTCACCGGTGTTGCCGAACACCATCATCTGCACGTTGACGGCCGTGCCAATGTGATCGGGAATATCGTAGATCCGCCGGTATTCGATCGCGCGGGCATTCATCCACGATCGGAACACCGCGTCGCGAGACATCTTCAGTTGCGTGGTCGGATCCTGAGGAAATTCCTTGCCGGTACGACTCTTGACCACCTTCTTGTACCGTTCGACGACTTCGCGAAGGGCGATTTCGTCGAGGTCCGTATCGAACTTGGCGTTCCGAGCCTTCTTGACTCCTTCGAACTCGTGCTCGAAGACGTCCTTCCCGATCTCGAGGACGACGTTGCCGAACATCTGGATGAAGCGGCGGTAGCTATCGAAGGCGAAGCGGCCGTTGCCGGTCCAGTGCTTGAGCCCTTCAACCGCGACATCGTTCAATCCCAGATTGAGGATCGTGTCCATCATGCCGGGCATCGAGAACTTCGCGCCCGAGCGTACCGACACGAGCAGCGGCTGCTCGGCCGATCCCAGCGTGGCTCCAGCCGTCTTTTCGAGCTTGCGCAGGTGCTCGGCAATTTCGCGGTCGATGGCGGCCGGAATCTTTGCCTTCTCCTTGTAATAGATGTTGCAGACCTCGGTTGAGATCGTGAACCCTGCCGGCACCGGCAGCCCGGCGTTGGTCATCTCGGCGAGGCCAGAGCCCTTGCCGCCGAGGAGATCCTTCATGTGCCGGTTCCCGTCGGCCTTGCCGCCCCCGAAGAAGTACACATATTTCTTGTGGCTGGTCCGCTTCGCGCTCGCTTTCGTAGGCATCTATGACTCCGTCAGTCGAATTGGGTAATTGGGTAATCTCGTAATGTGGTAATTGATGGTTCGATTTCCAAAAATGTGCGTGTGTGCGTACGTCGTGTCCGGCTTCAGCCGGACTTTACATCCTCCGGAACGATTTCCGAAATATCGGCGAGCTGGAGAATCAACGCTTCGAGACGTCGGAGCAATCGCAGGCGCCGCTCGCGCGCGACAAGATCCGGGTCCATCACCAGAACATCATCGAAAAACTTGTCAACGACGGGCTTGAATCGCGACGCCTCCCGGAACGCCTCCCGGTAGCCCTGTCCACTCGACCCGGCCGACGCGATCACTGGTCTTCGTTTCTCGATCTCATCAGCCAGAGCCCGCTCTGCTGGTGCCGAAAACACAGCGCCGCGGTCTGTGGCTTCGAGTGTGTCGAATCTCTCTAACGGGAGCTCCTTGGCGATGTTCTTCACGCGCTTGAAGGCAACTGCCAGTTGCCTGAACTCCAACGATTCGGTGAACTCTGGCAGCACATCAAGCTTTCGAAGGGCGTCTGCCGGCACGACCGCCTTGAACGTCGTTTGATGCGTGACCGCACGGACATTCCGCTGGTCGAACCCACGCTGCTCGAGGACGAACCTGAGCCGCTCCATCATAAATTGCAAGAGCGGCACGGCATACCCAGACCAGTCTCTATCCTGATGCTCTTGAGCCGCCGCGTCGACCAGCGCACCGAGCGATGGGCGGATCTGCCCGCCTGTCAACGCAGATAAGTCGACTAATGTCTTGAACACGCCGTGCGCTCCGCGGCGCACACCGAACGGATCGCGAGAGCCGGTTGGCCTCTCCCCGACCGAAAACAAGCCGACTATCGTATCCAATTTGTCGGCCAGCGATACAGCCGCCCAGGTCATGGCTGCCTTACCAAGATCGGCTCGCGTGGGCGGAGCATCTGCCTCGACACCGATCGGCAGGTAATGAAAATAGATGGCCTTCCATACTTCCTCGGGCAGTCTCTCCTCACGGGCATAGATGCCGCCCATGACGCCCTGAAGCTCGGTGAACTCGCGGACCATGTCGGTCGTGAGATCCGCTTTGGACAGACGCGCGGCGCGTGCGGCATGGGCGGCGGTCTCCGCCGAGGCGCCAAACGCCTCTTTGGCAATCCACCCCGCCAGGCGCTCGATGCGCTCGGCCTTCTCCTTGTACGTACCGAGCTTCTTATGGAACACCAGCGTGCCGAGGCGCTCGATCCGCGACTCGAGCGAGGCCTTCCGATCGGCCTCCCAGAAGAATCTCGCGTCGCGAAGTCGGGCCGTCACTACGCGCTCGGCGTTTCTGGCGATCGTCCGCTCGTTGTCGGGTTCGGTGTTGATCACCGCCAGAAACGCATTCTTCAGCTTCCCGTCTTCGCTCTCGACCGGAAAGTAATGCTGATGATGCACGAGCGTCGTCGTCAGCACTTCGTCGGGGAGTTCGAGGAATTCCGGCCCGAACGTACCAGCAACCACCGACGGGTACTCAATCAGATCCGGCACTTCGTGCAGCAGCCCGGAATCGCTGTGCACGACACGACTGACCCGACCCTGCAGCCGCTGCGCCTTGGCGTCGAGCTGACTCGCAATCTTGTCGTGCCGCTCGCCTCGCTCGAGTATCACAAAGTTCTCGAGCAGACGATTACGGTAATCCTCGAACGAACGGACTTTGATGGCGTGCCCCGCCCGGCCGCTCGTCGCCAGGAACCGGTGTCCGTAGGTCACGGCACCGGTGGTCACGTCTTGCACCAACCCCGACTGCGCGGCCGGCGTGCGGCTGATGGTGAACGGCACGACGCGGCCACCGTAGAGATAAAGGATCCAGCGAATGGGCCGGCCGAACAGAAACTCGCCCCGCCCGTCCTCGATCATCGCGTCCCAATGCATCAGCTTCGGGAACGTGAGCGCCCGCAGCGTGCCGCCCAGCACCTGCGGGAGCACATCGACCGACGCTTTTCCACGTTGGCGCCTTCGATAGGCGAGATATTCACCTTTGGCCGTCTGGAGCCGCTCGAGCGCGGCCACCTCGACGCCCTGCTTGGCCGCAAAACCGGTCGCGGCCGGTGTCGGTGTCCCGTCGGCCCGAAACGCCGCCGACACCGGCGGGCCACTGATCAGCTCCTCGAGATCGGTCTGCCGCTCGGGAACCCGCGCAATGCGCATCGACAGCCGGCGCGGTGTGCTGAAGGTTTCCGCGGGCGTCTCGGGCGCGAGCCGATAGCCCTTGAGCTCGGCGACCACAACTTCGCCGATCTGATTGGTCAAGCCCGGCAGCCACGAGGCGGGCAGCTCTTCACACCCGATCTCGAGCAGCAGTTCGCGCTCCATGATCAGGCAATCGCCTTTCCGCCTTCGCCCGCTTCGCGGGCTTCGGCGAGACTGGCGGTTCCCTCGGCGTACGCCTTTGCGACACCGATAGCCAGCTGCCGCACGCGGAGGATGTACGCGGTGCGCTCGGTCACGCCGATGCTATTGCTGGCGTCGAGCAGGTTGAACAGATGCGAGCACTTGAGGGTGTGCTCGAGCGCCGGCCAGATGAGGCCCTTCCGAAGAAGCGCCCCGGCAAGGTTGTAATACTCGTCGAACAGGCGGCGGTGCACCGCGGCAAACTCGCCGGCGGGCAGCACCAATTCGCTGTTGAAGGCATATTTCGATTGCTCGATCTCGTCGCGCAGGCGAACATCGCGATACTTCACACCCGGCGCCCACTCGAGGTCGTACACGCTGTCCACGCGCTGCAGCACCATGGCGATGCGCTCGAGCCCGTAGGTCAGCTCCGCGGAGATCGGCGCCAGCTCGAGGCCGCCGGCTTGCTGAAAATACGTGAACTGCGTGATCTCGAGGCCGTCGAACATGACCTGCCAGCCGATGCCCCACGCCCCCAGGGTCGGAGACTCCCAGTTGTCCTCCTCGAAGCGGATATCGTGCTGTCGCGGATGGATGCCGCAGGCCTCGAGGCTATCGAGGTAGATCTGCTGCACTTCGTCCGGCGCCGGCTTGAGAATCACCTGGAACTGATGGTGTTTGAAGAGCCGATTCGGATTCTCGCCAAAACGCCCGTCGGCCGGCCGCCGCGACGGCTGAACGTACGCGACGTTCCAGTGCGCCGGCCCGAGCACGCGCAAAAAGGTCTCGGGATGCATCGTGCCCGCACCGACCTCGATGTCGAGCGGCTGCTGAATCGCGCATCCACGCGAGGCCCAGAATTCCGACAGCTTGAGAATCAGATCCTGAAATGTCATCACGCTCGCCGCATTTCCCTCAACACGCGCGCCGACTTGAGATCCTTTTCCAGATGCATCGCGATGAGCGCCTGATGCGTCAACTCAATCTCGCGGAGCGCCCGCCGCGATACCGACACTTCGCCCAAGCCGAAAGGACTGCGTCCGCGCGCCTCCCCAAGAAACACGCGCGCTTCTTCCGACAATCCCGCGTCGGTCTTGTAGACCCCCTGCAGTCGCAGCAGCCAGTACTCGAAGTACCGCGCCAACGGCTCGATCGGGACGCCGATCGCCATCGCCTCGACCATGGACGCACCCAGGCGAAACAGCGCCTCATTCGGGTCCGCTTCGGGCGCCCACTCATCGATGAGCTCGGCAAAGTATCCGACGTAGCCGAGCGCCTCGCCGTCGATCGCCGAGAGCGGCGAGCGTACCGGCTCGACGAAATTCAGGCTCACAAGCTCGCGCCGCTCCTTCTCGAAATATTCCACACGCCCATACGTGAGCGGCTCGAGCGCCCCACCAAACCGGCGTCGGCTTCGCCGCGCGTACTTCGCCACGCCACGCTTCTTGCCGCGATCGCGCGTCAGAAAGACGACAATGCGATCCGACTCACCGAGCTTGTAGGTCCGTAAAATCAACGCGTCGGTGGTGTAGAGCGGCATGCCAAGGCGGGTCCTAACTGTACTACAGGTTGCCGGCTCTTACTCCCCTTCCTGGTCCATGCCGATGTCGCTCAGCATCCCTTCGTCTTCGCGCCAGTCCGACTTCACGCGGACGTGGAGGTCGAGGTATACGCGCTTTCCGAACCGGCGTTCCAGCTCTTCCCGCGCCGCCGTCCCGATTCTCTTGATCATGTCGCCGCCCTTGCCGACGACGATGGGTTTCTGCGACTCTCGATCCACGACAATCGAGCAATACAGCCTGAGAAGGCCTTTCTCCGCCTCATCGAAACGGTCGATGGTCACCGCGCTCGCAAAGGGGATCTCCGCGTGCGTGAACTGCAGCAGCTTTTCGCGCACAACCTCTGCGGCGAAGAACCGTTCTGGCTGATCGGTCAGGTAGTCGGCCGCGTAGCGAGGTTCGCCTTCCGGCAGATGCTCGATGATCACACGCTCGAGCCTGTCCACATTGTCACCAGTCTCCGCGGACACAGGGATAATCTCAGCAAACAGCTTCAGCCGGTTGTATTGATCGATGAGCGGCAGCAACTGGGGCTTCCGAATCAGATCGACCTTGTTCAGGATGGCAAAGATGTCGGCCTTCGACTTCTTGACGAGGTCCAGCATGAACTGGTCGCCATGGCCGAGCGGCTTGGCCACGTCGATGACGAGACCCACCACATCGACTTCGTAGATGGTTTCGATGGCCACGTCGACCATGCGCTTGTTCATGCGGTGGAGCGGCCGGTGGACGCCAGGCGTGTCAAGAAACACGACCTGCGCGTCGGGATAGTTCTTCACTCCGAGAATGCGTGTCCTGGTCGTCTGCGGCTTATCAGAGACTATGGCCAGCTTGGTGCCAAGGATCCGATTGAGGAGGGTCGACTTGCCGGCGTTCGGCCGGCCGATGAGCGTCACGAGTCCGGACTTCATCTTCCTATGCTCGCGGGCCGCAGACGCTTCACCTGCCCCTCGATCGTCCGATGAGCCCCTTCGACAGGCCGCCTCTACGGCGCAAGCGCTCTTCCACGCGATGCATCGTGCCGTTGTCGCGCTCGTGATCGTAACCAATCAAATGCAACAAGCCGTGCAGCGCGAGCATCCTCAGCTCTGTCAACTCTGAGTGCCCGGCCTCTCGGGCCTGCCGCCGCGCGACGCCCCTGGCGATGGCAATGTCACCTAAGAAGGGATTGGGGATTAGGGGCTGGGGATTAGCCGGAAAACTCAAGACGTCGGTCGCGCGATCGATGCGCCGGTAGCGGCGGTTCAGCGCGCGAACTCGCGCATCGCTCAGAAGCGCGATGCTGACGTGGCCGCGCGCGCGCGGAGGGGCGACCCGCTCGATCCAGCGCGACAAGCCTGTCATGCGAAGGCGGCGGCCGCGTCCGTCGGCGACCACGACATCAAGCGCCTTTGCCACCGCTCGAGAACGACTCATACGCCTTGACAATCTGCTGCACGAGCTTGTGGCGCACGACATCGCGGTCGTCGAAATAGACAAACGAGATGCCCTCGATCGCGCCCACCACCTTCATCGCCTCGACGAGACCAGACGTCCGGCCCTGGGGCAGGTCGATTTGTGTGATGTCGCCGGTAATCACCGCCTTGGCGCCAAAACCCAGCCGCGTGAGAAACATCTTCATCTGCTCTGACGTCGTGTTCTGGGCTTCGTCGAGGATGACGAACGAGTCGTTGAGCGTCCGGCCCCGCATAAACGCGATCGGCGCGATCTCAATTGTCCCACGCTCGATGTATCGTGCCACGCGATCGACGTCGAGCATGTCGTACAACGCATCGTAGAGTGGACGCAGGTAAGGATTCACCTTTTCCTGAAGGTCACCGGGCAGAAATCCAAGCTTCTCCCCGGCCTCGACCGCCGGACGCGCCAGGATGATGCGAGTGACCCTCTTCGCCACGAGGAACGCGACGGCCTGCGCCATCGCGAGATAGGTCTTTCCCGTTCCGGCTGGCCCGACGCCGAACACGATGTCGTGTTGCTCGATGGCATCGAGATACCGTCGCTGGTTCACCGTCTTGGGCGCGACGCGACGCTTGCCGGCCGGGGTGAGGCTGCCCCTGAGAAAATAATCGCGGAGGTCGACCGATTCGTCCTGCGCGACCAGATCCGAGGCCATCTTCACATCCGAGTCTGTCAGCCTGTAGCCGTCGCGCATGAGTGAGGACAGCTGTCCCATCACCCGATCGACTCGATCGAGGTTCGGCGACTCCCCTTCGACCAGTAGATCGTGGCCCTGCGTGCGAATCCGGACGTTGAAGCGCGATTCGAGATGCTTGAGGTTCTCGTCGTACGAACCAAACAGCGTTTCAATCCCCTCGCCAGAAACGGTGATTCGCTTCGCGCTCACTTCCCCACCCGCAGATGCAGCTCGCGCAACTGCTTCGCATCGACCGGCGAGGGCGCGCCCGCCATGAGGTCGACGGCGTTGGCGGTCTTCGGGAACGCGATCACCTCTCGGATCGACGACTCTCCCGCGAGAATCGCGACGATCCGGTCGAGCCCCAGCGCAATCCCGCCGTGGGGCGGCGTGCCGTACTCGAGCGCCTCGAGGAAGAAGCCGAACCGCGCCTTCGCCTCCTCGTCGCTGATGCCGAGCCGGCGGAAGATCCGCGCCTGCAACGCGGCATCGTGGATACGAATACTGCCGCCGCCAATCTCGCTGCCGTTCAGCACGAGGTCGTACGCCTTCGCCCGGACCGCTCCAGGATCGCTTTCGAGCTTCTCCACGTCCTCGTCGAGGGGCGAGGTGAACGGATGGTGCATCGAGTACCACCGGCCATCCTCCTCGTGATACTCGAGCAGCGGGAAGTCGGTCACCCAGGTGAAGGCGAATTGATTCGGATCGAGCAGGTTCTCCTTCTTCGCAATGGCGAGACGAAGCTGACCGAGCAGCTTCGAGGTCGCATCGGCAGGGCCGCCGGCCATCAACAACAGGTCGTCGCGCGAGGCCCGAACACGCTCCAGCGCCGGACGCAGGGTCGCCTCGGTCAGCGACTTGACCGAGCAGAGCGGTGGCTCGCCTGGTCGGACCCAGATGAGACCGGCAAAGCCCATCTCCTTGGCCTGATCCACCAGCACCTTGAGCTGGCTGCCGCTGTATCGATTGCCCCCCGGCACGGCAAAACCGCGAATGACACCACCGTCGGCCACAATCTGTCTGAAGACGCGAAACTCCGATTCCCTGAACACTTCGGAAAGATCCCGAATCTCCATGCCGAACCGCAAATCGGGCTTATCCGACCCGTACGTCGCCATGGCTTCTGCGTACGGCATCCGCCGGAATGGCAGTGAGATGTCGCGCCCAATCTGAAGGAAGACCATCAACATCGCCGGCTCGATCAAGTCGTAAATAGTCTCTGGCCGAGCGAATGAGACCTCAACGTCGATCTGCGTGAACTCGGGCTGCCGGTCCGCCCGCAAATCTTCATCACGAAAGAAGCGCACGATCTGAAAATACCGATCGGCGCCGCCAATCATCAGAATCTGCTTGAAGATCTGTGGCGACTGCGGCAGCGCGTAGAACTCGCCCTCATGGACGCGGCTCGGGACGAGGTAGTCGCGCGCCCCTTCTGGCGTCGACTTCGTCAGGATCGG
>JBGPHH010000051.1:0-19443 GCA_041484265.1 Vicinamibacteria bacterium | reverse complement strand
CCGTCTATCCGGAGTGGGGCTGGGGGACCGACGACAGCGCCCGCGCGTTGTCCTATCTGAAGCGATTCGGATCGGTCTCCGTGCTGAATGGCCACATTCATCAGGTGATGCAGAAGGTCGAAGGGAACGTGACGTTCCACACCGCAATGTCCACGGCGTTCCCGCAGCCGGCGCCCGGCGCGGCACCGTCTCCGGGACCGATGAAGGTCGGAACCGATCGGCTGAAACAAATGCTCGGGCTGGCGTCCATCGCCTATCACGACGTCCACCACCCAATTGCTATCACCGACCTGCCGCTCGAGAACGCCGTCGCGGCGGCGGCCGCCGACGCGCGCCAGGTCGTCGTGGACAACTTCAGCTTCTCCCCAGCCGCGGCGACGGTGCCGGTCGGTGCGACGGTAATCTGGACCAATCGCGACGATGTGCCGCACAACATCGTCAGCACCGAGAAGAAGTTCGCTTCACCCGTGCTGGACACCGACCAGCAGTTCTCGCATCGTTTTGAAGCGCCGGGGAAGTATTCCTACTACTGTTCGCTCCACCCGAGGATGACCGGGCAAATCGTGGTGGCCTGAACATCGAGTCTCTGCAACTCGGAACATTCGATGACCACGACGGCTTCGACGGGGTCATGCTGGGCGTGCCGGGCGCAGCGTACCATCTTGAGTTCACGCGAAAGCGTGGCCACATCGCCGGCCATACACCGACTGGCGACAATCTGCTCGTGTTCTACCTTCCTGACGAGCGGCCATGGCAGGAGGCCATCAACCGCATGATCGGGGCAGGCTACGAGGCTGTCCCGTCGTTCAATCCGTACTGGGACCGAGCCGGCCGCACGTTCGAGGATCCGGACGGCTATCGCGTAGTGTTGCAGAACGCCCGATGGTCGGCCTGAGCTGCCCGCTTATCGCAACCCGTTTCGTCGATGCGGCTGCTCCGCATGTGCGATGTTCTGATTTCTCGCCATGAAACATCCTCTGACCCCGGTCATCGGCTATCTCGCCTTCTTCTATTTTGCGTGGACGTTCGTGTGGGTCTACGGCGTCTATCCGTGGGCGACTAAGACGATTGGCGACGCGACATTGGTCTACGCGCTCATCAATATCGCCTTTCGCTTCTTGATTTGGGTGCTGCCTGTGTTTTTGTATCTTCGTTACGTCGAGAAGGTTAGCGTTTTGGACTACCTCCAATTGAAACAGTACTGGAGGCGGGGCGTCATCGTCGGTCTGACAGTATCAGTCATCAACTTCCTGGGAACCATGGCGCGTATCGGTCAGCCGGCTTGGAGCGGCGCCCACGTCACGTGGAACAGTGTGTTGGGCACTTCCCTCCTCGTTGGTGTTTTCGAAGAGATCCCGTTTCGTGGATTTATGCTGCGGAAACTTCAGGAGCGATTCGATTTCGTGACGGCTATGGTCATCTCCTCCATTCTCTTTGTCGGAGCACACATCCCGGGATGGATCATGCTCGGATCGCTTACGGCATATCACCTCATTTACATATTTGCCTTCGGGTCGGTCATGGCGATCATCCTCAGATATTCACAATCGCTGTGGGCGCCCATCATTTCCCACAGCGTGAATGACTGTCTCTCGAACGTGATTTTCCACATTTAGCGCTGCAACAACAGCCCGCGACCGAGTGCACGGCTTCACAAGACGCTGTCGATTTCCTTCATCAATGAATCGATGGAGGTGCCGCGTCCTGCGGCATTCGCCCGGGCCCACCGATCCGGGCCGAGGCGTGCGCGCACCTCCCGTTCCGCCCGTTCTCGGAGGTCGTGCACCCATTTGTCGACAACCGAGGCCCCTGTGCGTTCGGTGACGGCGTCCCGAGCGCCCAGAATCCGTGCCGCCCACGCATCGTCGCCCTTGAGCACCGCCGCGGCGGCGAGAGGGACCAGCGCGTACACGAACGCGAACTTGTCATGGAGCTCCCGGATATAGGTGAGGCCTTCACGCACTAACGCGATCGCCTCATCGGCGCTCCCGCGCCGCACCGCCAGGAGCGCGCGGAGATACAGCGCCCACGTCAGGAACCATGGAGCGGCGCGTCGAAGCACTGATGTGGCCTCATCGAGCAGGCGTTCCGCTTGGCCGTCGTCGCCGGTCGCCAGGGCGACCGCCGCCATCCCGCTCAGCGCATTCCCAGTGCCCGACGGGTTCCCCAGCGCCTCGAACCCTTCAACGCTATGGGTAAACCAGTCGCGGGCTGCGTTCACGTTGCCAAGCCCGTGTTCGACGTGCCCGAGCATATTTTCAGCCTGCGCAACCATCTCCCTGTCGCCCGCGCCGTGGGCGAGCGCTAGGGCGCGCGTGAGCCCGGTGCGTGCGCGCCCGAGCTCTCCTTGCGTGTACCACATCGTCGCCGCTCCGACGAGGGCTCTCGACTCGGCCGCTGGCGGAAGAGACGGCAGGGTCAGAATCTGTTCATACCACTGGAGGCCTTCGGCGGCACGTCCCCGGATCAGCCAAAAGTACTTCAGCGCCCACGCGATGTCGGCCGCTTCGGCGGGACGGCCGCGCTCGAGGAGCCACGTCAGTGCGCCGCGGTAGTTTTCGAGATCGTCACGCACGTGGTCCAGCCATTCGGCCTGCGCAGACCCGACCAGCCCTTTCGCGGCGCGGGAGGCTTCCCCGGTGCAATAGCGCGCCAGCCCCTCCAGTGCGTCGTCGCGCTCACCCGCCGCGGTCAGCTCGAGCGCTGCGTACGCCCGCACGGTTTCGAGCATCTCGTACAACGGACGAGTCGCCACCGAAGTCTCGGCTCGCAGCAGGAGACTTTTATCGATCAAGCCGGCCGCCGCGCCAAGTGCTTCGTCGCTCGTGGCCGAGGAACCCTCACGAGCGGCAAGGACCGCCGAAACGGCCTCTATCGGAAAACGACCCGGCAGCACGCCGAGACGGCGGAACGCGCGTTGCTCGTTCGAGCCCAGGAGCTGATAACTCCAGGCGACCGTCGCACTGATCGTCTGCTGGCGTTCCGGGAGATCGCGCGGGCCGACGGTCGAGAGCAGGACATCGTGCGCGAGTCGGCGGAGCAGATCCTCGACCGTCAGCACTTTGATCCACGGGGCCGCAAGCTCGAGGGCGAGCGGCAGCGCATCGAGCCGTCGACAAATCGCCGTCACAGTGGGGCCGTTCGCGGACGTGAGGCGAAAGTCAGGTTGCACGTCCCGAACCCGTTCGACGAATAGTTGCACCGCGGGAGAGCGCGCCAGATCGGCCGGCGACATCGCATCCACGCCCACTGCCAACGCGAGCGGTCCGACGGCGTACTCCCGCTCTCCTCGCACACGGAGCGGGGCGCGGCTGGTGGCCAGCACTCGGAGCGACGCGACCGATGTCAGGAGATCGGTGACGAGCGGTGCCGCGTCCAATACCTGCTCGAAATTGTCGAGCAGCAGCAAGCAGGGGTGGTCATCGCACGCGACCCGTGCGCGGCTCGGCAAGTCGCGCGCAGTGACGTCCGACAGGCCGAGCGCCTCGGCGATCGCCGACCCAACGAATGCAGGATTTCGAATGGCAGCCAACGCGACGAACATCACACGGGTTGCGCCCTCTGCCGCGATCGCACGCGCGAGCTCCAGCGCCAGACGGGTTTTCCCGGAGCCTCCTGGCCCGGTGAGTGTGATGAGACGTGCGGCGGGATCAGCGAGCCAATGCCGCAGCGTCTGCACGTCAGCATCGCGGCCGAGAAGGACCGTCAAGGCCAGGGGCAGCGAGACGCGGCTCAGTTCATCGACCGCCGCGTGGTGAGCAGGTGCTCGCGCGCTGCCAAGGAGCGCGTCACGGGTCGCACCAGTCAGGTCCAGTGCCGCGGATAGCGCCCGCACGGTCTCGACATGGGGCCGCCGTCGCTCCCCGCGCTCCAGCGCGCTTACGGCATGCACCGAAAGGCCAGCAATGGTCGCGAGCTCCTCCTGTGTGAAGCCCGCAGCCTCGCGGAGCGCTTTGAGCTGCGCGCCAAATGCACCCGGAGCGCCAGGTTTCATGGCGCTTCATCTTACCGCTGCCTGTGCGGGCGTCGTACGGGTTCTGTGTGACCGCTGTCGGTGGTCGCCAGCTCTATCGCACTCCACACTTGTCACATGACAGGTGACGCAAGGGCGACCACGTTTGTCACGGGAGCCGCCGGATTCATTGGCACAGAGTTGGTCAAGGTCCTCATGGCCCGTGGCCATCAGGTGTTCGGCCTCACCCATTCCATGGAGGCGGCGCAGCGCGTGCGTCGTGCCGGAGCCGTACCCGTCATGGGCGATCTGCGCGAACCAGGTCAGTGGCAGGACGAGGCGGCGGCTGACTGGGTCTTCCATCTTCCACCACATCCGGTGCGCGGACAGCGTGTGACTCGGAGACACGCCGAATCCGTCACACGCGCGCGCGTGTTGATGGATGCGCATCTACTGGACGCGGTGGCGGCAGGCGCAACGCGGCGGATTGTGTACGTCGCGGACACAGGCTGCTACGGCGCGGTCGGCCCGCGTCCAATTACCGAGGACGAACCGCCCCGGCCCTCGGCTTGGGGACACGGCCTCACGCCCGCGCTCGATCGCCTCGACGGATATGTCGTCGCTGGGCTGCCGATCGTCACCGCGTTCCCCGGGTGGGTCTACGGCAATGCCTCATGGTTTCGCGAACGCGTCATCGAACCGGTCATGGCGGGCCGCCGCGTGCTGCAGTTTGGGAAGACCGGGCCGTGGGTGTCGCCCATTCACGTCCACGATTGCGCCCGTGCGCTCGTGCATCTCGCCGAGTACGGCGAAGCCGGCGGCCGGTATTTCCTCGTGAACAGCGATCCGATCCGGATGCACGAGTTTGCGGGAACGTTCGCCCGTCTCGCAAACCGTCCGCTGCGCGTGTGGCGCGTGCCTGCGGCGGCGACCCGACTCGTGGTCGGTCCGGTCCTGGCCGACTACATCCAAGCCGACGCCGTGTTCTCGAACATCCGACTGCGAGGGATCGGCTTCCGCTTCCGGTATTCCACGCTCGAGCAGGGGCTCCAGCAAGTCCTTGGAGCGCTCCATGAGTAACGACCTTTGTCGACCGGCGACGGCACCCGCGATTGGCGAGAGTTTTGACGAGGTCGTCCTGCCCCATCTCGATGCCGCCTATCGGCTGGCGCGCTGGCTCATGCGGAATGAGCACGACGCGGAAGATGTCGTGCAAGATGCGTCGCTGCGGGCCTTTCGATACTTTCGGACATTTGCGGGCGGAAATGGGCGTGCCTGGTTCCTCAGAATTGTTCGCAACATGTGTTGTGACTGGCGCGGCCACAGGCTCCCGGCACCAACCGAGCCGTTCGATGAAGAGCAACACAGCAGCGCTCGCATAGCGTCCGATCCTGAAACGCTACTGCTTCAAACCGATGACGTCCGGTTGATTGAGCGGGCGATGAGCAACTTGCCAGCTCGTTTTCGTGAAGTGCTCGTCCTCCGCGAGTTGGAGGGTCTGTCGTACCGAGAGCTGGCTGCTGTGATGGGCATGCCTATTGGAACCGTCATGTCCAGCCTGTCGCGCGCGCGTCAGGCGTTCCGCGGCGCCCTGGACAACGAGCTGAAACAGTCCGGCATTCCAAAGAGGACACATCCTCGAGAACAGGAGACAGGCGAGGTACTGGCGTGAGCCGGGTGAACCAGACGAAAGGTACGGGGACTAAGCGGTGGAAGCGTTTGCGATTCCCGCAGCGCAGCCGTCAAGGTCCCACAATAAGGGAAGGTGCAGAGATGGTGAAGAACGCAGCGGTGATTCTATTGGTCCTGGGGATGATTGGTCACGTCAGCGCGAGTGGGCGTGAATTTCTGGCGAGATTCGAAGGCGGGATTGGTGTCATCCCGGTGTCGAACGGTGCCGGGCCAGCGAACGCAGACGGAACGTTCCCGAACGTGAAGCTGAACGTCGTGAGAGGAGTCTTCCCTGGCGGCGGGCCCTGGAGGATCGCCGATCTCAGAGCCGACGTAGACACTGACGGCCGTATCAAGGTCAGAGGGCGCGGCTTGCTGCTGGCGAGCGGCAATAGCATCGGGAAAACGCCAACCAAAGCGTCTTCGCCACATTGATCTGTGAAGCCACAGCTCCCTTTGTCGAGCGCAACACCGCTTTTGCTGTTCCGCTCGAACCGAACGGCGATTTTCGCATCGACGATACGCTGAATCCTGCGCCCTCAGAGTGCCCCAGCCCGGTGCTTCTGATTCGCAACACTGGTGGCGTGTGGTTCGCGGCCGGGATTCCAAAGTTCGGAGACGACTAGAGCGAGGCTTGTCGGTCAACTCCCAACTCCCAGACGCCAACGCCCCAGAGACAACCATTTGCGAGCTGGAATCAGGGGGGGTTGGGAGTGACCGCGTTCGCGTGGTACGGAAGAGTTCGAGTGTGGCGTTGGCAGTACGGGGCGGGCAAGATGGAAACTTCGGCTTAAATGGATGGAGACACAAATATGAAGCGATTCCTTGTTCTGACGTTAGTCTTTTTGTACACGGGTGCTTCGTCACTGAGCGCCCAGTCACAGCATGATGAAGTTCTCTCTGCGCAGCGTGTCATCGTTCAACGCGTAGAGGCGCCAACGGTCGCAACCGATCTCAAGGGAGTCCAACGCGCCGTCGTCGTGAACGCGGCTAGGCAAGCGTCCCCACAAACACAGAAGAAGTCTTTCTGGAGGTCTCCCTGGCCGTATGTGATTATCGGCGCCGTTGCCGTCGCGGTGATCGTCGCTCGCGCCAGCGGTGGGTCCAGCAGCTCCGGTGGCTCCGGTGGTTACTGAGGTGCACGACTCCCTCAATCCGTCCCGAGGCCGTCAGTTCGCGAGCATGTGCAGCACGACAATCGCCAAATACCGGCAGATGTCACTGTCGTCCCGGCGACGAAGAACGCTGCGAGGGGAGCCGGGATTATGTGGCGAGCGATTGCCGCGCGGCGTGCGGCAGTTCGATGTCACGGTTCCATAACACAAAGTTAAAGCACCGCAAGGGCCGGCGGAGACGCCGTGAACGCCGGTCCCTCGCGGATTAGTTGGCGTCGGCGGGCTGGACACTGTCCAGCACGACGACCTGGACCGGCTGCTCAAACGCGTCGAACATCGACACATCTGGCGGGCGCACGTCGTCGGGCAACGCCGCACGTTCCTCGGGCTTCGTCTCGTCGGGCACCTCGCTGCATTGTCGTCAGCGCCGGCGAAACGCGAGTTCTGAGGTCAACGAGCCCCCGGAGCTCAGCCTCATTAGCCAGACAGGCTGTGCATCCGAGTGAGTCGATGCCATGCCGTTCGTCTGTGCGTTTTCCACGAGAATGTCGTAGCTCAACGGGCTCTGGTTCATCGTCACAAAGTTCCTCCGCTTTCCCTGGAATTCGTAGGTGACGATGAGGTTCTTTCTCCTTCTGGGTGCCGGGTCCGCGTGCATCGTGTTGGCGTCGACCAGAAACGGACCCGCGCCAGGTCTCGTCAACGCGGACACGGCGTTCGTCACGTCAGCGAACGATGTCTCGATCCCGAAATACGCGACCAGAATCCTGAGCTCGCGGCTGTTCTGCGCGTCGAACGCGGGATCGGTGGCGCTGCGACCGAGCAGCCGCTGCCAGAACGCCGACCTCGGTTGAGGGACCGGTGCCGCAGGCGCGGCCTGATCCAGCAGGATGGCGTAGCTGACGGCGCCTCCGGAGGGAACCGTGAAATATCTTGTCGCGCCTCGGTATTCGTATGTGATCGCCAATTCCTTGGCCACATTGATGGCCGGATCAAACCTCAGCCACTTCGGCGCGGCATAAAACTCGTTTAAGTCGGGACGGACCAACTCAGTGACCAGCGGCGTCACATCGATTGAACCTTGTCTCGCGCCATACACCGCAGAAACAATCGTCAACGCGCCGCCGTCTTGGCCCGCTCGATTGCCGGCTGCCAAGGCGCCGCGGTATTCAATCGTATGGCGCGGTTGGATCAGCACGTCGAACGCGAGCGGCTGGTAGCCCGGCGCGCGGATCTCGACATGGTGCGGCCCCAGCGTTAGGTCCAGATGCTGGAGGAGTCCGTTGAAGTCATTGACGATCCCGGCGTAATACCCGTCCACGTACACTTGCGCCTGCTTGGGTTCGACCTTCAGCCGCAGCCCGCCGGTCGGACCGTCCGATTCGAATGGAGACGGCGCCGGAGGGGGAACTGGCTGAGAAGTGCCTCGTCCGCGACCCTCCAGATATGAAGCATTCACATGGTTGATGCCGGCGATGACATCGTTGGCGGCGGCGGCAATGTCGTTGTTCGCGTGGGCGCGGAAGCCGCCCAGGTCGCCGCCCGGGGCTCGCGCGAGCGTGTCGAAGGCGGTCTTGAGGTTGTCGAGGGCCGCTTCCAGCATGACATTGCGGTTCGGCGCGGGCCGCGCGGGGGGAGTAAAGTCGGGCCGGATGAGTGGCGGACCTGGAGACACGACAGCGTCGGGGTGGTCGTTGGCGAAGAGGATGGCGGCGCTGACGTCACCGATGGCCAAGTTGATGTCCGCGATGGCTTGTTGGACGTAGTCGCTCTGGTTCACAGCTCTCTGGAGGGCGCGTAATGCGCCGTTAAGAGCATCGCGGGTGGTGCTGAGCGGACTTCCTGGTGGTCCTGGTGGTCTGCGAGATTCTGGAGGTACCGGAGGCGCTTGTGGTCCTGCCACCAGTCCAAGTGGCGGCACTTCTTCCGGTGGCGCGGGCTTCCGATCTACGGTCAGCCCGCGAGGATTCTCTGCAACGATGGCGAGGATACCCCTCTCGCCACTTTCGGTGACGCCAACCTGTGCCGCGACGGACGCGAGAGAGCCAACGGCCGCGACGCTGACAAGCATCAGCGCTGTGAACGGGATGCGCATACCAGCCTCCGCCTTCGTCAGTGTAGCAACTCAGTCGGAACTCGGAACGTGAAACCTGCCCGAGACCTTTTTGCCGTTTGGAGGGGTCCAACTCGCCCCGACCAAGCTCCTCAGAAAACCGCCAAAGCGCTCCTGCCACTTCCTGGCCATGCCGTCGGATTTGGTCGAACGTGGCGTAAAGACGCCAAGATCGGAACATTTCCGTCCAGACTTCGTTTATGCCGGGGAGAGGGGTGCACAGATGTCAGATTGCCTTGCTGCCCGATTCTCGGCTCTGGCACCAACGATGAGACGACTGTCTGTGTTCTGCTTGGTACTGGTGAACCTCTGCACCGCCCTCGCCGTGCCAGGCCATGCTCAGGGGAGCACCTCACAGCCACTACCGGTCGACGCGGATTTCCAGAGGTTGGGCGCGATGATGCAGGCTCTGCGCAATCGGAACGCGCAAGATTACGCCATCACCAGTCCAAACGGCATCGATGAAGCACGGTACGTCGAGGTCGGCGGGATCGAACAGTGGATCACGATTCGCGGCGAAGATCGAAAGAATCCAGTCCTGCTGTTTCTGCACGGAGGACCTGGCGATGCCACGAATCCGTGGGGTTACGCCGGTTTTCGCTCGTGGCTGAAGCACTTCACCGTCGTGCAATGGGATCAGCGCGGCGCTGGCCGCACGTTTGGAAGGAACGGTCCTTCCTTGGCGCCGACCATCACGATCGATCGAATGGCTCAGGATGGAATCGAGCTGGCAGAGCTGCTGCGCAAGACGCTGCAGAAGGAGAAGATCGTGCTCGTCGGTCACTCGTGGGGCTCGATCCTCGGAGTCTTTATGGTGAAGGCACGGCCCGAGCTCTTCTATGCCTTTGTTGGTACTGGTCAGGTCGCGGACGCAATAAGGAACTATGCCGTCGCCTACGAGGAGCTTGTGAAGAGGGCGGAGCGCCTCGGAGAGCAGCGCGCCATCCGAGAGCTTAAAGAGATTGGCCCTCCGCCGTACGCAAATGGGAGGGGTTATGCGGTGCAGCGAAAATGGTCCAACCTGTTTGAAGGCGCAGACTTCTTCCTCTCATCCACGTTTGGCCTCGCACTCGGTGCGCCAGGCTACTCGGCGCGCGACATCAACGACTGGGTCGAGGGACAAGACCTGAGTGGTCAGCGCCTCATCCCGCAGACGTCCATACTCGCGTCCCAGACGCTCAGCGGCGAGTTTGCCCTGCCGGTCTTCGTGATCCAGGGCGCCGAGGACTTCACCACGCCGACGAGCCTCGCCAGGAGTTTTCTGAATTCGCTCCGTGCGCCCCGCAAGGGATTTATCGCCGTCGAAGGAGGCGGTCATTTCGCCGTGTTCATGAAGTCGGATGTCTTTCTGAAGGAGCTCATTGCGCGAGTGCTGCCGTTGACGATGATCCGCTGAGGAACTCCTGACTCCACTACCGCTTGTTTGGAGGGACAATGACGAACATAGAATATGTGCTCAGCCTCGACCAGCGGGGCGAAATCCTGAAGGCTGGTGACGCGATTGGACGGCGCGTTAAGGACATGATCGCCAAGCCGAACGTCCCTGAAGACATTTCAGTAATCTGGACGAACTTAGCGATTATTCAAATGAACCTGACCAATTTGCCGCGAGCCAGTTCAAATTGACTGGTCGCGTTCACGAACCGTCGCGCGTGAAGGCTAGAATCGCCGGTGCGTTGTGGCTGATTGTCATTGTGACAGGCGGCTTCGCGGTGCTCACTCGGTCGGCGTTGATTGTTCGCAATGATGCAGCCGCGACGGCATCGAACATTCTGGCGTTCGAGACGCGCTTTCGGCTGGCATTCGTCGCGGATCTGATCGGTGCCGCATGCTACGTCGGTGTGACCATCCTCCTGTATGAACTGTTGAAGCCGGTGAGTCGCACCGTTTCTTTGGCTGGGGCGTGCTTCGGCCTCACAGGCGTCGCTGTCGGAACCGCCATCTCACTCAATTACGTGGCCCCCGTCCTTCTGCTGCGAGGCGCACAGCCTCTGAGCGCATTCGAGACAAATCAGTTACAGGCGGAGGCATTGGTCTTCTTACGGCTGTACCGGGAAGGATACAACGTGGGGATGGTGTTCTTTGGAGTGCAAATTGTCACGATCGGGTACCTCATTGTTCGGTCGACACTCGTGCCACGGCTGCTGGGCATGATACTGGTCATAGGCGGCTCAGGTTACGTTGCGAATTCATTCGCAAACTTTCTATTGCTTCCGTTCGCACCGCAGTTGTCGCAGTTCGTTCTTGCGGCGACCTTTATAGGAGAGGGATCGCTGACGTTATGGTTGCTGATACGGGGAGTCGATGTGCGGCGAATGGAGGAGCAACCGGCACGAGCGTCATAGACACCGCAAACACCCGGGTGCCTAACTGGACGTGTTGGAGCCGTAGCGCCTACTGCTCGTGCGATCAAGTCGAACGCTGACAACGATGCGAAAGGTCATTGTTTATGTCGCAACGAGCGCCGACGGCTTCATCGCTCGATCTGACGGCAGCATCGATTGGTTGAACCGTCCTCAGACGGCTGGCGACTACGGCATGGGCGCGTTCCGCCGGTCTATTGATTCAATTGTTCTCGGGCGAAAGACGTACGAGTTCGGTCTGCAGCACGGAGCACGATTCGGAACGAAACCAAAGCACTACGTCTTCTCTCGAAATCCGACCGGGCTCGTCGTTGCGCCAGGCGTCGAGTTCGTCAGCGAGGGACCGGCGGAGTTCGCGAAACGGCTCCGTGCCAAGCCAGGGAAAGACATCTGGATGATGGGTGGGGCCGAACTGATTGGTGCGTTCATCGATCAAGGCCAGATCGACGAATTCATCATTCACGTGATTCCAACGCTCATTGGAGAAGGCATTCCGCTAATGGCGCAACAACGCCGCGAGATTCAGCTGCGTTTGCGGTCTACCAAGAGCTATTCAGATGGGGTGGTACGGCTCCATTATTCAGTGGTGAGAAACGCCCGTAAGCCAGCCTTACGTTGATAGGGCAAACCGACAATGACACCATTCAGCCAGAAGGCGTGGGCCTGTCGGTGCGAATGGGGTCCTGGCGCCGTAGCGGCTCTCGCGCCGGCCGACGTCGCCATCGTCATTGACGTCTTTTCGTTCACGACCTGCGTGGACGTGGCAACGTCCCGCGGCGCTGCGATTCTTCCGTACCCCTGGAACGATGCCTCGGCCGCGGACTTTGCGCGCGCCCAAGGAGCGGAGCTGGCTGGCCGTCGGCGGCAATCCCAGTATTCCCTCGCGCCAGCGTCTTATCTCGAAGCGCCCAAGGGCCTTCGTTGCGTGCTCCCCTCGCCAAACGGCGCGCAGGTCACGCTCGTGGCAGCCCGGACTGGTCCCGTCGTCCTCGCAGGTTCGCTCAGAAACGCTCGGGCAGTGGCGGAGGCGGCGCAGCAGATGGGAAGTCGCTTTAACGTCATTCCGGCTGGCGAGCGCTGGCTCGACGGTTCGTTGCGGCCAGCGCTGGAGGATTGGCTAGGAGCCGGAGCCATCCTCCGATGGCTCCCGGGCAGTCGATCGCCAGAAGCGGAGTCGGCGGTCGCGCTCTTTGAGCGGCATCGTGCGGAACTTGTTGCGACCCTTGACCAGTGTGGCTCCGGACGCGAACTCGACGGGCGGGGCCACGATCAGGATAAGTTCATCGCGGGGCAGTTGGACGTGAGCTCCTGCGTCCCGCGGTTCGACGGCGTCGCGTTCGTGGCGACCTGACGTCGGCTTCATTTCAAGGGAATTGGTGTTGAGCACAGGTCGAAGAGACTGACATGCCAGACCTCACCGCGCCTGCGGCCATCAACCCGAGCGGACTTGGGCGCCTGTGGAGGGGCCCGTATTTCTTTTCGACAAGCGCGGATCGCCGACATACGGTGACGCCGGGGGCTTCAGCTGGGGGCACAAACCGATCGCGTCGAGCAGCCGGACGAAAACGGACGTAGACCTTGGACTCATCACGCACGGCGCTGATTGTCGGCGCGGGGATTGGCGGTCTGGCCGCAGGGATCTCGCTTCGTCGCGCGGGATGGCACGTGCGTATCTTTGAGCGTGCCGGAAGTCCTCGCGAATTGGGTTTCGCCCTTGGCCTTGCGCCGAACGCGATCGCGGCCCTCACCGAGCTTGGGCTCGCCGACCCGGTCATTGCCGGCGGCTTCGTGCCTGAGCAAGGCGAGGTTCGCCGCGCAGACGGTCGGCTGTTCAGACGGTTCGATGCGGTGACGTACGTGGGAACGGGACGACTTCCGGTCATCGTGCTGCGCCCGATCCTGCACGGCATCCTGCTCGACGCGATTGGACCCGAGGCGCTTTTGTTTTGCAGCGAAGCCGTTGGGATCGAGTCGAGCGGCGACCACGTCGTCTTGCGGATGAACGGCGGTCGAACCGCCGTCGGCGATGTGCTGATCGGTGCCGACGGGGTGGGTTCGGTGATCCGGAGGGCGCTCCACCCCGACGAGCCGCCTCCGCGGCCGAGCCGCTATGCCGGCGTCCGCGGCGTCGCGCATGACGCGGGACACCATTTGGGCGATCTCAGTGCCATCGCCTATTTCGGTCATCGATTGGAAAGCGCCGTTGTCCGGGCGAGCCCGAGCTCGGTGTATTGGTGTGTCTCGTTGCTGGCCGAGGATGTGGGCCGTACAGAGGATCCGAGAACGGTTGTCCAGCAATTTGCCAGGATTCGCGACGAGCGGTTCTGGAGCATTGTGGAGGCAACGAGGGCCGAGGATCTCCGTTTCGACCGCCTGCAGGAGCGTGATCCGATTGATGCATGGGGCAGCGGGCGCGTGACGCTGCTCGGCGACGCCGCCCATCCCATGCTGCCGCATACCGGACAGGGCGCCGGACAGGCGTTGGAAGATGCCGTGGCCCTCGGGCTGGCGCTCAGTTAGGAGCGCGACGTGCCGCGCGCGCTCCGCCGCTACGAACACGTGCGAGCCGCGCGCACTCGCCCCATCGTCAACTCCGGACCACGCATCGCTCGCGTCACGACCGCCAGAAGCGTCAGCGTGCGGTGGCTACGTGACACCGCGTTCTGGATCGCCACGCGCATTGTGCCTGCCCGTGCGAACGGCTTTTATCGCTGGCTGCTCAACCTAGTGTTTATCCAGGCTCGCGCGGATCCACATCGGCAACTGCGGAGACCGTGACGATGGCGACGGTGCGCACACGCGCGCCAGGCCGACTCCGTTCAACCGTGCCCTGGGAAGCCTTTTTCGTGGCTCCCGCTCTTAGTCCGGCAGCTTGGTACGCGTGCTCATGTACAGGTCAGATCCGCCGGAACCACCGGTCCGACAGGCCGGAGTAATCACGCTCTGACCACATGACGTGGAATAGAAGAGAAGGGTCTGCCCGTCCCACGAGAGAGCGGGAGCGCCATCGATCGCTGTAGAGTTCACGACCGAGACAGCCACACCAGTCAGGGGATCCACCGGGTCAAGATTCACGGGAATCGACCAGGGGTCCTGCGTGGAAGCCCGTGTGGAAACCCACAGGTCAATGTCTCCAACGCTGGCGCCCTGGCACAGGTCGATGGCGAGCTCGACAGCGGGGCCGTTGCAACGCCTGCTCGAGATAATCATTTCCAGGCCGTCGCGGCGGCGGATGGCCGTACGCGTGTCCCGGACTGAGCTGTTGAAGCCCGGGTCCAGAACTCGTTCCCCGGCGCTCCAGAGCTGCTGCCGGTTGCAACTGTCGAGGTCTGCCGTGCAGGTGCTCACGTAAATGTCGAACGTGTCGCTGTTGGGGGTGTTCGGTCTGTCATTCCGCGTGAAGTAGAGATAGAGGGCACCTGTGGTCCCGTCTTCGAAGAACGTCGGGCCGGCATCGTCGAAGCTACTGTTGAGGAGGCAGCCGAGGTTGAGCGGTTCCTCCCAGCCGAAATCGTCCCGCTTGTTCTGGCGATGTGTGGCGTAGAGATCCGCCCCGCCACAGCCGCCGGGGCGGTTGCTGTGAAAGAACAGCCAATGTCCATCGGTTGTCAGGTTGGGCGCGAAGTCACGCGAGGACGTGTTGAGCATGGTGAGGTTATGCGGCGTCCGCCATTGGCAAGTGGCGTCGGCGGGGTCAGCGCAGTCGCGTTGGGAGACCCACAGATCAAAGCCATCCTGCGCCCCCGGAACGCCGAAGCCCCCGCCCCCTGACCGGTCCGACGCGAAGATGAGCGTCAGCCCGTCTTTGGATAACGTCGGGTGTTGATCATTCGACGTGGAATTCACGATTGGGCCGAGATTGACGGGCCGGGACCAGGGTCCGTACGCCTGCGCTTGTGCAGGGCGTGCCCACAGGGTAACTGCAACGACAACAAGAGCCGTCACCAGCGTGTCGAACCAATCTGATAATTGATCACGCATAAATCCTCCCCATTCGTGTTGGGTGTTCCCGCGCCTCACGGTCGCGCACGGACCTCGGACAGTCAATCCTGCACATACCACGCGCGTATCAATTCGTTCTCACCCGGCAACTCCGGGTGTCTGAAGCACTTGGAGTCCATCCTCTCGCCGCCCACCCTCCTCTCAGTTCCTCCTCGGCCCCGGTGGTAAACTGACGCCGGCCTTGCTGTCATGCGGGAAGTGTGTGTCCGATGAGAGTCGTCCGCTTCGGAGTCTTCGAGGCGAACTTGGACACTGGTGAGCTGCGCAAGCAAGGCGTGCGCGTCAAGCTGCAAGACCAACCCTTCCAAATCCTGGCCCTGTTATTGGAGCGTCCAGGTCAGCTGGTGGCTCGCGAGGACTTGCGTCTGAAGCTGTGGCCCTCGGACACCTTCGTGGACTTTGACCACGGACTGAATAACGCGATCAATCGGCTGCGTGAGGCACTGAGCGACTCGGCGAACTCGCCGCGATTTATTGAGACGCTGCCGCGACGTGGCTACCGGTTCCTAGGAGAAGTTGAGGCTGTCGGCTCGGGTGAACCTGCTCAAGTGCCCACCGCCAAACAGGGGGCGCCGACAACACCAACGGGCGGTTACATCCGCGGTCGATGGCGGTGGAGATGGGTGGCTGCGATCTGTCTGGCCTTCGGCCTCGGATCCTTGCTCGTGTTGAGATTCACCGGGTTGCCGTACCGAGCAGGAGCATCCTCAGGCGGCCGAGACCTGCGGTCGCTGGCCGTGCTGCCGCTCGAAAATCTCTCTGGTGACTCGGCTCAAGATTACTTCGCGGACGGGATGACAGACGCGCTCATCACGGACTTGGCGCAGTTTGGCACGCTTCGCGTGATTTCGCGGCGATCGTCGATGGCGTACAAAGGATCGCGGAAGACGCTACCGCAGATCGCGCAGGAACTTGGTGTCGAGGGGATTATCGAAGGCAGTGTTATCGTGTCGGGCGGACAGGTACGGATCAACGCGCAGCTCGTTGAGGCGCGGACCGATCGCCATATCTGGGCGCGGCCCTATGAGCGAGCGCTACGCGACGTTGTGGCGCTGCAAAGCGAGGTGGCGCGTGATATCGCCGGTGCGATACAGGTCCAGGCGACGCCCGGTGAGCGGGGCGTCGTGACAACTGTCCGTCCGGTTGATCCTGCGGCCTACGAGGCCTACCTCAGAGGCCGCATACTCTGGAACCGGTGGTCTGTGGAGGAAGCGCGGACGACGCTGCCGTACTTCGAACAGGCGCTGGCCATCGACCCGAACTACGCGGCAGCCTACTCCGGAGTTTCGGATTCCAATCGCGTCCTGGCTCTCCTTGGCGGGGAGAACGGTCGCCAAGCATGGCAAAGGGCGGAGACGGCTGCAATGAGGGCGCTGAGCTTAGATCCCGCGCTGGCGGAGGCTCACCGCTCCCTCGCGACGGTCCGGCTCTGGTATGACTGGGATCCGGTTGGGAGCGAGAGAGAGGTCCGGCGCGCGCTGGAACTGAACGCCGGAGACGCGGAGACCTATCGCGTCTACTCTGTGCTCCTTCGTACCACGGGCCGACTGGATGAAGCGATAAGTAACGCTTCGACCGCGCAGCAACTGGATCCGCTCTCTCCGCTAATGGCGGTCGATCTTGGAGCGACCTACTACCTCGCGCGACAGTATGACCGGGCGATCGAGCAATTGGAGAAAGCGAAAAAGCTCGACCCCACGTTTGCCCAAGCCTTTAATTGGACAGCACTCTGTGACGAGGCCAAGGGGAACCTTGGCGACGCCATTGTGGAGTACAAGAAGTCGGTGGACCGTTCTCCGGCAAGCGTCAGTTACCTGGCGAACCTTGGCCGTGGGTATGCTGTGTCGGGTCAGCGCAGCGAGGCCAGGGCGATTCTGTCTCGCCTGACCCAAGTGTCGGCCACGCAGTATGTCTCGCCCGTGCACATCGCGCTTCTGTACGCGGCGCTGGGTGAGAGAAACCAGGCGTTCGCCTGGTTTGAACAGGCCTATCAGGAGCGAGACGCGTACTTGCTGATCGCTTCGTGGCCGTGGTTCGACGCCCTGCGTTCGGACGATCGCTTCCAGGAATTGATGAAGCGCGTCGCCCTGCAGACACATGCCTCTTGATCGTCCGAGCCAAGGGTCGGTGGCCGCGACCACGCCGGCTTCACGCCGGCCGTCGCGAGCGGCCGAGTATAATCCCCGAACACGTTCACGACTGTGACCTTGGCCCCCGGCACCCGCCTCGGCGCCTACGAGGTCCTCGCGCTGATCGGCGCGGGCGGCATGGGCGAAGTGTATCGAGCACGGGACACGAAGCTGAATCGCGAGGTCGCGATCAAGGTGTTGCCCGGTGCCTTCAACCGCGATCCCGATCGCTTGGCGCGTTTCAAGCGCGAAGCACACGTGCTCGCCTCACTCAACCATCCAAATATAGCGGCCATCTACGGATTTGAAGAAGCGAACGGGGTTCAAGCACTCGTGCTGGAGCTGGTGGAAGGACCGACGCTCGCGGATCGTGTCGAACGGGGAAAGATTTCACTCGATGAAGCCCTGCCAATTGCGCGGCAGATCGCCGACGCGCTGGACGCGGCCCACGAGAAGGGGGTCGTCCATCGCGATCTGAAGCCGGCCAACGTGAAGCTCACCCCGGCCGGTGTGGTGAAGGTGCTGGACTTTGGATTGGCGAAGACGCACACCGACATGGCAGCGATCGACCTCACGAATGCCCCGACGCTGAGCGCCGGGCCGAGCGAGCACGGCGTGCTGATCGGCACCGTGCCGTACATGAGTCCGGAGCAGGCGCGGGGGCAAGCGGTTGATAAACGGACCGATATCTGGGCGTTCGGGTGCGTCCTCTACGAACTGCTGGCCGCTCGCCGTGCGTTCGGTGGGCCGACGACGTCGGATACGATCGCCGCGATTCTCGACCGCACGCCAGACTGGAGCGCGTTGCCCGCGACGACACCGGTCGCCGTGACACGTGTGCTGCAACGCTGCCTCGAGAAGGATCAGCGGCGGCGACTCCGCGACATCGGTGACGCGCGCGTCGAGCTCGAAGGGTCGCTCATTGGCGCTGAGACGGTGGCGTCAGAGATCGGACGCCTGCCGCCTGATCGCGACGTCGCGTTCAAGCGGCTTACGGATTTCGTCGGGATGAAGGAATCTCCCGCGATGTCCCCGGATGGGAAGATGGTCGCCTTCGTCGCCATCGTCGCCGGTAAGCGCCAAATCTGGATCCGGATGCTGGCTGGGGGCGCCCCGCTCCAACTCACTCGTGACCATATCGACCACGAGCAGCCGCGATGGGCGCCCGATTCGAGCACGCTCATCTACTACACACCGGCCGCGAAACACGGAGAAGACGGCACGGTGTGGGAAATCAGCGCGCTCGGAGGCTGGCCGCGCCGAGTAGCGTCTGCAACCGGCGGCGGGGACATCAGCCATGACGGCCGGCGGATTGCGCTGGTACAGCCTGCGGGGGAGCAGCCGGCGCTCGTGACGGTGGCGCGCGATGGATCGCACGCAGAACGCGTCACGCTGCTGCCGGCTGGGGACGCCTACACGTCGGCGCGCTGGTCGCCGGACGATCGCTCGATTGCCTTCCAGCGCGCGAGCAGCACCGACCACACCGCGTCGTTGGAGATCGTGTCCATGACCGATGGCGGGCGGCGAGACGTCGCCCAGAGCGACTGGATAAAGGGGTTCTGCTGGCTGCCTGACGGTTCTGGGATTGTTTACAGCTCCTCGCGGGGGAGTACGCTGCTTTATCCCCCTCTTTTCAACCTGCGAACGGTCGCACTCGACGGCCACAGCGACCGCCAGTTGACGTGTGGTGATCAGTCGTATGTGGAGCCTGACGCACGTCACGCAGGCAAGCTGCTCGCAATCAGAATCAAGGGCCCGTCGGACATCTGGAAATTTCCCGTCAATGGATCCCCGGCCGAGAACACGCGCGACGCGGTTCGTATCACACGGCAAACAGGACAGGTCCGGACGCCGTCGGTGAGCCCGGACGACGCGGAGGTCGTGTACCTCTCTGACAACGGCGGCCACGGCAACCTCTGGGTGGTGAAGACGGACGGCTCAGGCGTGCACCAGATCACGTTCGAACAGGATCCGGCCGTCACCATCGGCGTGCCCAAGTGGTCGCCGGCCGAGGACCTGATCGTGTTCGTCATGAGTCAGAGCGGACAGACCGGCCTGTCGGTCATCCGTTCGGATGGCAGTGGTCTACGCCAGGTGG
>JBGPHH010000050.1:0-19494 GCA_041484265.1 Vicinamibacteria bacterium | reverse complement strand
CGACCTCCTCGCGGCGGAGGCTGACTTCTTCACGATAGGCACGAACGACCTCATCCAATATTGTCTGGCGGTCGATCGGGCCGACGAGCGCGTCTCAAGCCTGTACGAGCCGCTCCATCCGGCCATCTTGAGGGTCATCGTGATGGTGCGTCGCGCGGCCGCCCGGCACCGGATTCCGGTGTCCCTCTGTGGCGAGATGGCCTCCGACCCGGCGCTCCTGACCTTGCTCGTCGGGCTCGGTCTGAGGGAATTCAGCATGACGCCGGGTGCGATTCCCATGGCCAAACAGGTGCTCGCAGAGGTCCGCTCGGACGAGCTGCGCGCGCTGGCGCGGCGCGTCCTGCGACTGCCGACGGTTGGCGAAATCGAAGCGGAGCTGATGGCCGCGTTCAGCGGGCTCAGCCCGAAATAACTCTGGAGGATGCTCTTGGGCGGAGAGATCACGCGCGTTGAAAAACCCTGGGGCTACGAGATCCACTGGGCGAAGACGGACCGGTACGTGGGGAAGCTGATTCACGTCAACGCCGGCCACGCCCTCAGCCTGCAGTACCACAATCAGAAGGACGAGACGATCTATCTGCACGCCGGACTGCTGTTGTTTGAGATTCAGGAGGGCGGGGAACTGACCAAGCGTCAAATGAAGCCGGGCGAGTCCTGCCGAATCGCACCCAAAACCATCCACCGCATGACGGCCATCGAAGACAGCGATATCTTCGAGGTGTCCACGCCGGAACTTCACGATGTCGTGCGGCTCGAGGATCGGTACGGACGGGAAGACAAGAAACCGTGAGATTTGCAATCTGCAATCTGAAGTCTGCAATGCAAGCATCAGAACGGGATATCGTCGTCGGTGAGCGGCGCGGAAGCCTCGGCCGCCGCTGGCGTCACGCCTGAGTTCTCGCCCCGATCCGACATCGGCCCCGGCGCGCCGCGGCCGCCACCCCCGCCGAGCAACACGACGCGGTCACCGCGAATCTCAGTGGTGTAGCGCTTATTGCCGTCCTTGTCGTCCCATTGGCGCGTCTGCAAACGGCCCTCGACGTAAATCTGTTTGCCCTTGGTCAGATATTCCGCGAGCGATTCAGCCGTCTTGCCCCAGAGCACGACACGGTGCCACTCGGTCTTCTCTTGGCGCTGGCCGGCTTTGTCGTTCCAGATCTCGGTCGTGGCCATGTTGATGGTGGCGACGGCCGCGCCGCCGGGTGTATACCGCAACTCGGCGTCGCGTCCGAGATTGCCGACGAGGATGACCTTATTGACGCTACCCATAGGCCCTTCGGGAAGTGAGAAGTTAAAAGGGAAAACTTAAAAGTAGAGAGCGCGACGCATTGTACATCGTCCTCTTGAGTTCTAAGTTTTAACTTTTCAGTTTCTCAGGGCTTCTTCAACTGATCCATCTTCTGTTTGGCCAGCAGCGCCGCGTCGCTCGTCGGAAAGGTCATGATCAGGAATTCCCAGGCCTGGCGCGCTTCGTCAACCTGTTTGAGATTGTTGAGCGCGACCCCTTTGCGATAGTACGCGTCGGGCAGGGCATCGCCGTTCGGGTAGTTGCGAATCGCCTTGTCGTACGCCTCGATCGCCTTGTCGTACTTCCCGTCATTCAGATAGCAGGTACCGATGTAGACCTGCGCGTCGTCGGCCTTGTCGTATGTCGGGAACGTTCGAATGTAGGACTCGAAACCTTGAATGGCGAGACTCCACTGACTGGCAGAGTAGTCGGCGAACGCGATGTCCCACAGCCGGCTAGGCGAGGTGCCGACGGGGACGGTCGGCGCGCCCGCGGCAGCAGCGGCCTTGGGTGCGGCAGCATCGGGCGCTCCCGCCGGCGACAGACGCGACAGCGGCACCTGCTGGACCGACTGGCGCATGGCATCCACTTCCTGCGCCAGCGACGAGATGCGTACGTTATTGTCGTCGAGCTTCTCACGGATGACGCGCACGTCACTCGTCAGGTTATCGATCGTCAGCTTGGAGTCGGCAAACGCCCTGCGTTCGGTGCTCGCCTGATCGTCGATCTTTGCGCTCAGTCCCTTGATGGCCTCGGTCACGGTTCGAAGCAGATTCTGCAGCGTCTGCGCCTGTTCCTGCAGCATGCGGATATCGGCCATCATCTGCTGCTGCTCTTTGTCAGCGGCGGCAGCTGCCGGCGGCAGAACGGCAAGCATCGCGACCGCGGCCAATATTGTGAGTCGTGTGGGCCCTGTAAACAGGCGGATGATGCGGCTCATGGCTCTCTCACTGTCCAGTAATGACGAAGTGCGCGCGCCGGTTCTTCGACCACGCGGCTTCGTTGTGACCAGGGGCGAACGGGAACTCCTTACCGTAGCTCACGACCTGGAACTGGCTCGCCGGAATGCCGAGCGAGGTCAGGTACGCACGCGCGGCCACCGCTCGGCGTTCGCCCAAAGCTAGATTGTACTCGGCGGTGCCACTCTCGTCGCAGTGGCCTTCAATCGTCACGGCCCAGCTGGCGTGCTTCTTCAACACGGAGGCGTTCTGATTGAGCGTGGCCTGCGCTGCCTGATCGATCTCGCTACTGTCGAAGGCGAAGAACACGGGCTGAAGAGGCGAGGCGCGATTGAGGTCGTCGAGCGAGGAGGCTGCGACGACCTCCTCACGGACCGGCACTGGCACCGGCTCGCCGACCAACTCGGGCGGCCCCGGCGCCCCGGCGCTAGGTGGAGCAGCCGACGCCGCAGCACTCAGCGGCGGGCCTGAAGCTGGTGTTGATGGTGTCGCCCCCACGTTCGGGGGCGTCGTGCCGGCGCAGCTGGCGGCCGCCATTGTCAGCATCGCCAGGAACAGCCGCGATGTAATCGTGTGTGATCGCAACATCTACTTGGACCAATCGGGGTAAGAGTTATTCCCGCTCTTCGTGATCTGTCTGACGTTCTTCCCGTCGCCAGCCATCGTGAAGATCTGCTTTTTGCCCGCGCGCGTCGACACGAACGCCAGATGCCGTCCGTTGGGCGCCCAGGCCGGGCTCTCGTTGTCGCCTTCACCGAAGGTCAGTTGCCGGACCTCGCGCGTCGCCATGTTGATGACCTTGATGTCGAGCGTTCTCCCGTTCCTCGCCGTGTATGCGATCTCGTTGTACGGTGGCGGAGACCACGTGGGTCGATCGGCGTAGGACTCCGATGTGATCTTTTGGAGTCCGAGACCGTCGGCGTCGATGACGTAAATCTGTGGCGACCCCGAGCGGTCAGAAGTGAACGCGATCTGTGTGCCGGAAGGCGACCAGGTCGGCGAAATGTCGATCGCCGGGTGATTCGTCAGGCGTACAACGTTGCTGCCGTCGCGGTTGGCGACGTACAGCTCGGCGTTCCCGTTGCGGGTCGAGGTGAAGCACACGCGTTTGCCGTCGGGCGACCACGACGGCAAGTAGTTCTCGCCCGGGCCTTTCGTCATCTCTTCAAGAGTCCCCTGGTAGATATTTGAGATGAAGATATTGGGGACCGAGCGGCGGAACGACGTATAAGCGATCGAACGGCCGTCAGGCGACCACGCTGGCGTGATGTTGAGGGTCCGGCCGACGGTCAGGCGCCGCGGGTTCTCGCCGTCGTAATCGGAGAAATAGATCTCCTTGACGCCCCGATCCTCGATGGTGCCCGCCAGCCGGTCGCCGTCGCGGTCGGACACAAACGCCAGCTTGGTGCGGGCGACGCCGCGCAGCGCCCGCTGCTGCTGGTGCAGCTCGTCGGACACTGTGTGCGCGTACAGGCGTGGGTCGGCCGGTGACCCTGTGTACCGGCGACCGAACGCCTGTTGTTGTGTCCGAACGTTGAGCAGGCGCACTTCCAGGGTGAGGACGTTGTCGACCACCTGGACGGTCCCGATGATGAGGCCGTCGATATTCAACTCCCGCCAGCGGTCGAATGGTACATCGTCAAAAGAAGTGGCCGCCGGAATCGAGGCATACGTATCGCGCGGGATCAAGGCGAACTCGCGCTCGAACGTCAGGTCGTCGAACAGCACCTGGCTCATCGTCCTCGCCGCCGCCAGCGTGGCTTCGTCTCGCGACAGCGGGACGAACACGGGAACGGCGATCTGGGGCGAGCCGCCCGCGCCGGTGAGGGTCGTCGTGATGTCGGTCGGCTGCTGCGATGCAGGTGTCTGCGGCTGTTGCCTCGGACTTGCGGCGATTGCGACGAGGTCGATGATTCCGACGAGCGCGACGAGCGGGGCCAGACGAAAGATGTGAGTCATCGCTGATATTGAAAGTTGAGGTGCACGGTCAGTGTCGCGTTTGGAAACGCCGCCGGCAGAGGAGGGAGCTGCCTCGTGAACAGAACGGCGCGCTGCGCCGCAAGGTCGAGCGTCGTGTAGCCGCTCGATGTCTCGAGTTCCACGTCCTGGACTTGTCCGTCACGGCGGACGGTAAACTTGACGAGCGCCTGGCCGGCCACTTCCTGACGCTGGTTCCAATTGGCTTTAATACGCTCGACCATGACCGTCAGGTAGTCGGGGCAGCAAAAGTCGGTGACGTCCAGAGCGGAGCCCGAGCCCGGTCCTCCGCCACTCGAGAGCCCGAAGCCCTGGCCCCGCGCGCTCGTCACGGCGGGCGCGCTGCCGGCGACTATCTCTTGGCCTTTTGTCGGCGTTTCGCCATGTGCCTCGTCGGGGGCCTGCGCCACGGGCGGTGGCGGCGGGGCAGCAGGCTTGACCTTCGCCACGGGCTTCGGCTTGGGGAGTGGCATTTCCACCGTACTCGCCGCGGGTCGCTGGACTGGTTCCGGTCGCTTCGGCTCTTCGGGCGGCGCTTGCACTTGAACTGGCCGACCGCCTATCGGCGTCAGACCTCCGTTACGAGGTCCTTCGCCACCGCCTTCGAGCGTAATCGTCATGACCGGTCGCGGTGCTTCGCGTTCCCGCGAGAACCAGCGCTGCGGGGCGAACAGGACGACTGCCAACAACACCCCATGGACAAGGATCGACAGGGCCACCATGCCCTGGAGTCCGGCAGGTTCGTCCACGCGACTGCGCAACACATCGCTGACCTCCACTTATTGTTCTCCCGGAGCTCGCAGCAGGATACCGATGTTGTTGACGCCGGCGGCCTGCAGCCCGCCAAAGACTTCCATCAACTCCTGCAGCTGCACCCCGCCGTCCCCGCGGAGGTACACCTGCTTGTCGACCTGACCCTGCATCTTCTGGCGAACTCGTTCCTGCAGGATGTCAAGGCGAAGTGCTTCGTCACCCAGGTACACCAGATGATTGCGTCGGTAGGTGAGTGGCACCGTGACGAACAGCCGCTCGCCGCTTATTCGCTCGGCTTGCCGAGCGACCGGCAGCTTGACATCGACGCCGCGCTGAATCATCGGGGCGGTGATCATAAAGATGATCAGCAGCACTAGCATCACGTCGACCAGCGGCACGACATTGATCTCGGCAAGCGATGTCGCGACACGTCGACCGCGACGAGAACGCCCCGGCGCGCCATCTTCTGTTTGCAGTATCTTCATTTCGCCCTAGGTGAAATTCTTCTCCGCGATGTTCAGGAACTCCATCGAGAAGTCGTCCATTTCAGATCCAAACAGCTTCACACGTTGCGTCAGCGAGTTGTAGAAGATGACCGCCGGGATCGCGGCGGCCAGGCCGAACGCCGTTGCGACGAGCGCCTGGGCGATGCCAGGCGCCACCACGCCCAGGTTGGTCGAGCCGGTCTGGCTGATGCCGATGAACGCCGTCATGATCCCCCACACGGTACCAAACAGCCCGACAAACGGAGCAGTGCTCGCCGTGGTCGCCAGGAATGACACACGCCGCTCGAGTTTGTTCATTTCGATCACCGAGGCGCGCATCAACGCGCGATCCAAAGCCGCGAGACTCCTGAGAGTTGGACGTCCGGCGGGCGGTCGCGGATTGGCGGTGCCGGCGTCAGCGGGCGGATTCTGTCGCAGTTGCGCTGTCAGCTCCGTATATCCCGATTGAAACAGGCCAACGAGAGGGCTCGCGCTCAACGAATCGCAGACCGCCTGGACTTCAGAGAACTTATTGCTGCGGCGGAAGATCTCGAGAAATTTTGACGTCTGGCGCCGCGATTGCTGAAACGTCCAGAGCTTATGAAGGATGATGCCCCAAGACACGATCGAGAGCAGCCCGAGACATAGAAGAACGAACTTGGCGACGGGATCAGAACTGGCTATCCGTTCCAGAATCCCTGCGCTTGATCCCTGAGGCAGTCCAGCGTCCTGTGCCTGCAGAAGCAGCGCAAGGAAGGAGCATCCGCGCGTGCACAAACGGCCCTCCGCAAGATCCTTGTGCGCCGCTGGGACAGCGCGATTCGCCAACTCTATCACGGCGAAAAATAGCTGTCAAACCTATGTTAGGATTGAACTTCTCGTTTTTCTAAAATTGCGGTCCGGCTGAAGCCGGACACTATATCAAAGCCTGTGCTTCGCTTCCTGCGCATCAACCGATTGGCGGTCATTGAGTCGGTCGAGGTGGAGCTTGCCGCCGGTCTGAATGTGCTGACTGGCGAGACCGGGGCCGGGAAATCCATTCTCGTCGAAGCCGTCGGGTTGCTCATTGGCGGCCGGGCGTCGGTCGATCTCGTGCGAACCGGCGCCGACACGGCCAGCGTCGAAGCGATCTTCGAGAGTGGGGGAGAGGAATTCCTCGTGCGCCGCGAGGTCACGGCGGAAGGCCGAAGCCGCGCGTTCATCAACGGTGCCCTTGCTCCCGCTGGAGCGCTCAAGGAATTGTCGGCGCGGCTCATCGAGATCCATGGGCAGCATGAACATCAGACGCTGCGCGATTCGTCGACCCACCTTGGGGCACTCGATATGTTCGGCGATCTTGAGCCGCTCGTCGCCCCGGTGACTGCGGCGTTCGACGCCCTGCGTAGGTCAGAGCTGGCGCTCGCTGAGGCGCGCCGTGCCGCATCAGAGAAGGAGGCTCGCCAGGATCTTCTTGCTTTTCAGCTTGGCGAATTGGATCGCGCCGCGTTGAAGCCAGAGGGCGACGAAGACGTCGAGCTGGCGGCGCTGCGTCAGGTGCTGATGAGCGCCGAGCGTGTCGAGCGGCTCTGCAGTGAAAGCTATGCCTCTCTTTACGAGAGGGACGACGCAATTCTGGCCAGGTTGGGGGCAGTCTGGCGCCAAGTCGCAGAACTCGCCGCCCTTGACCCGGCGTTTCAGCCGTACCTCGAGGCACGTGATGGAATTAAGGCACAGCTCGAGGACCTCGCGTCGTTCCTGCGCCGTTACGCCGAGACGATTGAAGCCTCGCCGGCGCGCCTTCAACAGGTCGAGGAGCGCTTGGCGCTTCTCGATCGCCTGAAGCGTAAGTACGGTCCGTCCTTGCATGATGTACGACTCCGTCGCGACGCGCTGAGACATGAGCGACACGACCTCGAGCGCAGCGAGGACCGGATTCGCGAGCTGGAAGAACAGTGGGCGGCGGCCCGCGCGGCGTACATCGAGACCGCGGGAAGGCTGTCGAAGGCGCGGCACCGCGTGGCGGCGGAATTGGCGAACCGGCTTGAGCGGCTGTTAGCGGAGCTCGCGATGGAGCAGACGCGATTCGAAGTGCGATTTGCTCTCGACCCTCTTCCCGATTCGGGCTGGACGGCGACAGGACTTGATGTCGCCGAGTTCTTTGTCTCGCCAAATCCAGGCGAGGACCTCCGGCCGCTGGCGCGCATCGTTTCAGGAGGCGAGCTCTCCCGTATCATGTTGGCGCTCAAGACGCTCACATTCGAGGCGCGGCTTGGCGGGGAGGACGGAGAGCGGGGGAGTCAATCACCCGGGCTGATCTTCGATGAAGTCGACGCCGGGATCGGCGGAAGAACGGCCGATGTCGTCGGCCGCAAACTGCGCGCGCTCGGTTCGGCGTTCCAGGTGCTGTGTATTACCCATCTGCCGCAGATTGCCGCGTACGCGGACAGACACATTCGGATCGACAAGCGCATCGAGTCCGAGCGGACGTACACGAGCGTGAGCCGGCTTGACGGCCCCGCACGGGTTGAGGAACTGGCGCGGATGCTCGGGGGCGAAGCTATATCAGAGGGCGTTCGGAACGCCGCCCGGGAGATGCTGGCCGAACGCAACGGCGACGCTCTTGAAGACGACGGCGAAAGGCGAAGACAAATCAAAAGGCGAAAGCGAAAGGCCGAACTCGCGCTAGAGAAACAGTGAGATGGCTCGCAGATACCTGATCGAAACATTCGGCTGTCAGATGAACGTCCATGACTCGGAGCGGATGGCCGGGCTGCTCGAGCAGGCCGGATTCGAGGCCGCCGAAGAGGCCGCCGACGCCGACGTTGTGGTGATCAATACGTGCAGCGTGCGCGAACGTGCGGAAGACAAACTCTACACGCGGCTCGGAGAGCTCCGTCAGCTCGCCGTTGAACAGGGGCACGACCAGATTGTGGCAGTGGCTGGCTGCGTCGCCCAACAAGAGGGCGAGGCGATCTTCAGGCGCGCGACGGGCGTGGCCGACATCGTGGTCGGTACGCAGGCCATTCGGCAGCTTCCGATGCTTGTCGATCGGGCGATGAGGGAGTCGAGTCGTAACCCCTTAATCGACCTGAATCCATACGACGATGTCACGTTTCCTTTGGGGCTGGCACGCCGTGGCGATCCTGTCAGGGCGTACGTCACGATTATCGAGGGGTGCAACGAATTCTGCAGCTTCTGTGTCGTGCCCTACACGCGCGGGAACGAGCGGATGCGTCCGAAGGCGGATATTCTCGCCGAGGTCTGTGATGCCGTCTCGGGCGGCCGTCGCGAGATCCAGCTGCTCGGGCAAATCGTGAACCATTACGCGGCACCCGACGATCCCTCCTGCGATTTCATCGGACTGCTCGAGGCCGTGCACGGGCTGGAGGGCGTCGAGCGTATCCGGTTTGCGAGCCCCCACCCGAGGCACGTGACCCCGGCCTTTCTCGATGCGATGGCTCGGCTGCCCAAGATCTGCCGGCATTTGCACCTTCCGGTACAGTCTGGCTCGACGCGCGTGCTCGAGGCGATGCGCCGCCGGTATACGCGAGACAGTTATCTCGGGCTCGTGGGCCGGATTCGCGATACGCTGCCGGAGGTGGCGCTCTCGACCGATATGATCGTTGGCTTTCCAGGAGAGACTGAGGCAGATTTCGCCGAGACCTTGTCGCTAACCGCTGAGGTAGGGTATCAGAGCATGTTTTCGTTCAAGTATTCGCCTCGCCCAAACACGCTTGCCGCCAAGCGCATGCCCGACGATGTGTCGGAGGATGAGAAGACACGACGAATTGTCGCCCTTCAGGCCCTGCAGCGAGAGATTCAGACGTCGCTCAACGCGCGATTCGTGGGCCAGGACGTCGATGTGCTCATCGATGCGGCCAGCCGCCGCCGTCAGACCGAGTTGTCCGGACGCACGAGCACGAACGTCGTCGTGAATCTACCGGGGCCGTCAGCCTGGATTGGTCGTACAGTGACAGTTCACGTCGAACGCGCCGGCCCACATAGTGTCTGGGGACAGGTAGGTCGTTATGCAGATTGAAATGACCATCAAGGGACTGATGGTCGATCCGATCACGAATATGCCGATTGTCATCCTTCGCGACAAGGACGGGCAGCGGGTGCTTCCGATCTGGGTCGGCATCTTCGAGGCGAATGCGATTGCGCTGCAGATTGAGAACGTGCCGACGCCACGTCCCATGACCCACGATCTGCTTCGCAACGTGATTCAAGACCTCAAGGGCTCCGTGCAGAAGATCGTCGTATGCGACCTTCAAGAGAACACGTTCTACGCGGTCATCTATCTCTCACTCGGCGGTGACACCGTGGCGATTGACGCGCGGCCGAGTGACGCCATCGCGCTCGCCCTGCGAGCCTGTGCCCCGATCTTCGTGGAAGATACCGTCATCGACGAGGCGAAGACGGTCGACTTTTCCTCTGAAAAGACCGACTCCGATCGCCTCCACAAGTGGCTTGAGAGCCTCAACCCCGACGACCTCGGCAAATACAAGATGTAGCGGCATTGACAGCGTAGGCCTCTACCCCTAGAATGGCCGTCAGCCGGCGGCCCTTTAATGATTGTTGCCATCGCGAACCAGAAAGGCGGCGTGGGTAAGACCACGACCGCTATCAATCTGGCCGCAGCGCTGGCCCTCCGCGGCAAGCGCACGCTCCTCATCGACCTCGACCCCCAAGCCAACAGTACGATGTCGTTTCTGGAAGTGCCAACGGTATCGAAGAGCGTCTACGACGCGATCGTCGATCCTGCCGTTGGGTTGAAAGACGTCATCCTGCCAACACCGCTCGCGAACTTATCGATTGCGCCTTCTCGTATTGCCCTGGCGAAGCTCGAAGCGAAGCTGGTGGGGGAGATGGACGCGCACTTCAGGCTCAAAGACAAGATGGAGCCCATCCGTTCGACTTACCCGAACGTCGTGATCGACTGTCCGCCGACGTTGGGATTGCTGACGGTGAATGCGTTGGTTGCGGCGACGCACCTGCTCATCCCGATTCAGTCATCATATTTCGCCCTCGAAGGGACCGACGACCTCCTCGAGACGATCGAGAAGGTTCGCGCGCGGCCCAACCCCGAGTTGCGCATCCTCGGCGTTGTGATCACGATGCACGACAAACGGACGGCGCTCGCGCGGGACATCCGGACGCAGATCAAGAAGGTCTTCGGGGGAAAGGTATTCAAGACTGTTATTACCAAGAGCGTGCGGCTTGAAGAAAGTCCAGCATACAAGGAATCGATCTTCACGTTCGCGCCCGGCTCAACCGGGGCGACTGAGTACTACAGGCTCTGCGAGGAGGTTATCGATCGTGCCTAGACGAGGGCTTCCGAGCTCCATCTCGATGCGCCACGACGAGCACTACGTCGAAGCATTGGCGGCCTCGGCGGGGACCCCTATCGGGCGGCTGATTGCGATCGATGAGATCGATCCCAATCCGAATCAACCGCGCCAGGTGATGGGGGATCTGTCGGAGTTGATTGCGTCGATCACGGAACAGGGCATCATCGAGCCGCTGGTCGTGCGTCAGCGCGGCGACCGGTTTCAGATTGTGGCGGGCGAACGGCGATATCAGGCGGCGGTCCAAGCGGGGCTGCGTGAGCTGCCGGTGATCGTTCGCGATGTCGACGACACCGAGATCATCGAACTCGCTCTTATCGAGAATTTGCAGCGGAAGGATCTTACGCCCTTTGAGGAGGCCGAGGCTCTTCAGGGGCTGGCGGAGCGATGCGGCTAC
Source organism: Vicinamibacteria bacterium (assembly GCA_041484265.1). Lineage (GTDB taxonomy): Bacteria > Acidobacteriota > Vicinamibacteria > Vicinamibacterales > CAVVIG01 > 2-12-FULL-65-11. The sequence goes on along the minus strand of JBGPHH010000050.1, from coordinate 8,308 downwards.
ACGCACGAAGATCTGGCTCACCGGTTGGGGAAGTCGCGAACGTCGATTACGGAGTCGCTCGCCCTTACGGGGATGCCCGACGAGGTACGGAACCTGTGTCGGCTGGCAGACATTTCCTCTAAGTCATTATTATTGCAGGTAGTTAGGCAGGGCAAGGCAGATAAAATGACCGCCCTGATCGAAAAGCTCGCGGCCCAGGGCGGCGTCACCCGTCAACAGCTCCGTGCCGCGTCTGCAAAGCCGAGTGCGGGTCGCCCCAAGCACTATGTATTCGCGTACCGCCCGCCGACCAAGGCGTTCAACCTGAAGATCAGTTTTCCGAAGACACGCGCGACGCGCGAGGACATCATCGACGCCCTCGAAGCGATTCTGCGCGACCTCCGAAGCAGCAAGTAGGCGAACAAATCGCCTCAGGGCGGCCGGTTTGTCGGACGGGTGTCTGGGGGCACGCGCTGAACGCGCTGACGCGCATCACGCATGGAGGTTCAGTTCGGACGCCCTGAGCGTTGTGGTGCGCGCAAGCAATGGTAGGGCACAAAGGAGAGGCTCGAAGCCTCAGCTCGTCAGGATTTCCGAGGTATCTTTGATGGGTCTGATAATGAATGTTATGTTAACTAAGATCTGGAAGCCGCTATGTTGTCCAGAGACCCGCCTCAAACCCCGGGCCTGGGACCGTTACCTCAATTAGTCGATCGGTGGGATGACGCTCCACGTCACCCCCCGGATCCCGAGATACCCCAACAAAGAACGCGACATGATCTCCCGGTCCTACGCCCAGCAGGTCCGTTGGAATGGCGATCTCGAGCAGCGTGCCCGCTGCGATTCGAGGCTCGTCTGACGAGGCGGGCGTAGCGAGGCGCCTCGACTCCTGACGCGAGAGCTGTCCGACAAGCTGACCGGAGGTTCGGACGACGGAGAAACGGACGCCGGCAGGGTCGAGAAATGTCAGCGAGAAGCCATAACCCTCCGTGAGGAGGTCGATGAGCCGTCGGGTGGCGTCGAGCCTCACGTAAAGGCAATTGCGCCCGAATGCAAACCGTACGAGCCTCAGCACCGGCGGATGCTGATCGGTTTGGTGCATCGTCCCGCCGGCTTCCCGAACCTCGAGAATGCCCGCGTTTAGCCACTCGAAGTAGCTGGTTTCCTCACCGTCGAGCGTCGGCGTCACGAGCGCAGTCGGTGTCGACTCGGCGACATGCGTCGCACCTGCGGAAATATTGCTCACGAAGAGTTCGTCAGGCACCGGCCTTTCGAGGAGTCGATACACATGCCGGAGGTGGCGTCGAAACAGCTCGTCGAATTCCCGATCCTGAGCGGATGAATGATCGTCGCCGTACCACCAGCACCAGTCGCTCCCTTCTGCAATCAGCAGTTCTTCACGGGCGCGATCGCGCGCGGGGGCGTCGATCGTGGACTCGTCAAACACGTCACGAGCTTCGGCGAGCTGGCTCCAGGCGCGCTGGTCGTCTGCGTGACCAATCCAGATGTAGAAATCCGCGTCGATCCACGAACCGGGGAAAATGCCGGCAAGTTCGTGACGCGGTCCCGCCATTGCTTCGGCCATTGTCACGGTGCGCAACTCGGGGTGTTCCGAAAGCCGCCGGTACAACGCGCGGAGAAAGGGCCGGCCGCCTCCCTCGAAGTGCTCCCAGGCGTTCTCCCCGTCGAGGATGATGGGCACGAGTGCCTCTCCCCCGCCGCTCAGGTTCCTGTGGCGACGCCCGGCTTCGACCAGACGACCGACGAAGTCCTGGGCGGCGTCCTCGGCCGGCCACCGCGCGTAGGTGAACCCGATGAGGTCCGAGAGTACATGGTCGCGAAATGCGCAGGCGACCGTCGCGCCTCCCGCACGGACTGTGTAAGGGGCATAGAGCCGTTCGGGTTGTTCCACATGCCCCCGGGCATCGCGTGAAAATGTAAGACCCAGGGTTCGCGACAAGATCAGCTCGTCGGTCGCCATCCACTCAAAGCCGGCTGCAGCAACCAAGGGCACCATTGCCTCGGAGACTGACCCTTCCGACGGCCATAGCCCGGCCGGCCGCCGCCCGAACAGCCGCTCGTGACACGCGACGGCCCGCCCGAGCTGGAGGGAGGCGTCTTCAGGATGGGCGAACCGCTGGCGCGGCATCGGCGAGCCTGGGTGGCTGCGCAGATACACGTCGGTATCGCACAGCAGCGGCAGAATCGGGTGGTAAAAGGGCGAGGTGGACAGTTCGACCTGACCCCTGGCGGCCGCGTCGCGGTACTCAGGAATGACAGCGTTCAGCAGATCGAGCTCGACGGTCCGCAATAACGACTTGTCCTCCTCAGTAAAGCCCTGTCCCTTGGCGAGGAGGTCGCGCACGCGCGGGTCGCGGTGCTGATAGTCGGGATCGATCCAGGCGAGCTTCTGCCACACCTGCAAATCGCGGAGGTCGTCGGTACTGAATCGGCGAGCCGCCACTCGCTTGTCGGCGGCTGTGCCGCTCGCTCCGATGGTCCCTCCGCGGCGGTCCAGCAGTTCCCGGTAGCGGGGGTAGGCGTCGATCATCCGCTCGCGCTGCGCGTGGAAGAAGTTCTCAAGGATGAAGTCGATGTCAGACTCCGTCAACTCGGTTGCCGGCTTGAGGCCCAGTTCCAGGTGCCGATCTCGGGCCCGGCCCGTCGCGAACGCCTCGAGCTGGACAAGCAGCGACGGGACGAGGTTGAACGTCACTTTGACGTTTGGAAACTCGCGCAGCAATGCCACCATGCCGTAGTAGTCCTTGAGCGCGTGCAACCGGACCCATGGGAGGATGTGCTCTCCTGTGGCGAGGTCCTCGTAGTAGGGCTGGTGCATGTGCCAGAGGATGGCGACCTGGGTCATACGTTGTAGTCTAGTGCCGGTAGGCTGGCGCCCCTGGTGTTCTGTTCCTGAGAGGCCCTTGCTCAAGATCTTCGACCGCTATCTTATTCGCGAGACCGTCGTCCCCCTGTGCCTGGGGCTCGTCGTGTTCACGTTCGTCCTGATGATCCAGCCGATTCTCAAAGAGGCTGAGGTGTTTATCGCGAAGGGTGTCGAGTGGTCGATTGTGGCCCGCGTCCTCTTCACGCTTCTTCCGGCGGCCCTCAGCGTGACGATTCCGATGGCGGTGCTGCTCGGCATTCTGGTGGCGTTGGGGCGGCTGTCGTCCGACCGTGAGCTCGTGGCATTGCAGGCGTGCGGCGTGAGCATCTACCGGTTGCTTCGCCCGATTGCGGTCATTGTCGTGCTTGGCGCCGCGGCCACGGCCTACGAGATCATCATTGCCCTACCCGCCGCCAACCAGACGTATCAAGCAATCAAATTCAAGGTCCTGGCGGACCGTGCAGAAGGCAACGTCGAGCCGCGTGTGTTCTTCACCGAATTCCCCGGCCGGACGTTGTATGTCCGTGAGATCACAACGGGGGGCCAGTGGCGCGGGGTCTTTCTCGCCGATACAACCGCGTCGGACCGAACGACCGTGTATCTAGCCAAAGAAGGCCGGCTCGTCATCAACCGCGACAAGCGGACCGTCGTCGTCGAGCTTTCGGACGCGACACGTCACATGACACAGGCGAGCAGACCCGAGGAGTACGAGGGCGGGCAACAAAAGAGCGTCGTGCTCGCGCTCGATCCGGACACGGCGTTTCCGAGGTTCACGCCAATCAAGGGCACCCCGGAGATGACCATTGCCGAGCTGCGAGCGAGCATTGCTGAGGCGGCGACGCGCGGCGATCCCGGCTATCTCCAGCACTTCATGATTGGCTATAAGTTCTCGGTTCCGTTCGCGTGTCTGGTGCTGGGGCTCATCGGACTCTCGCTTGGCGTCAGTCACCGCAAGGACGGCCGGCTGGCCAGTTTCGTCCTCGGGTTCGCCGTCATCTTCGTCTACTACGTGCTTTTATGGGGCGCACGAGCGGTGGCGATCAGTGACCGGTTTCCAGCGGGCTGGGCGCCCTGGATACCAAACGTCATATTCGGTGTCGCCGGTATCTTCCTGCTGAGATGGCGCGCGAGCTCAGCCGATCAACCGATGAGCGTCAGCATTCCTGCGTTCTGGCGCCGTGCCCAGAGCAGCGGGCCGCCCGCGACGCCGGCCGAGGCACCGCGAAAGGCCCGGCGAGTCATGATCGTGGTTCGACTGCCCCACCTCAATCTGCCCCGCCCTGCTCTCCTCGATCTGTACGTGTCGGGCCAGTACCTGCGGATCGTCTTCCTGGGCCTGTTTTCGTTGCTTGGCGTTTTCTATATCGCGACCTTCCTGGATCTGGCCGACAAACTGTTCCGCGGCACGGCGACGACGGGCATGCTTCTGCGGTACTTCTATTTTCAAACCCAGCAATATGTCTACTACGTTCTGCCCATGGCGGTGCTCGTGGCGACGCTCGTCACGATCGGCGTGATGACCAAGAACAGCGAGCTCGTCGTCATTCGCGCATGCGGAGTGAGCCTGTACCGTACGGCTGCACCGCTCTTTGTATTCGGAGTGGTCGCTGGCGCGGCGCTATTCGGCCTTCAGGAGCAGGTTCTTGCCTCTTCGAATCGAGAAGCCGACCGTCTTAATCGGGTCATCCGTGGGTTGGCCCCGCGGATGACGCCGCTCGACCGCCGCTGGGTCGTCGGTCAAAGTGGCGACATCTATCACTACGACGATTTCGACCAGGGCCGGAACGAGTTCAGCCAACTCACGATCTATCACATCGATCCGGACGGGTCAGGCCTGGGATCGGTCACGCGCGCTGCTCGGGTGACACTGCTGCCTCAGAGGCGCGACGGACCCTTGCGTGAATGGAAGGCCTCTAGCGGGTGGTCGCGTGAGTTTTCCGCTGGTGCCGAGACAAGCGCCTCTGATGCAGCGGCCCGTTATACGCCATTCGTTGAACGGATGCTCGATCTCGAGGCGCCGAACTATTTCAAGACCGAGGAGCCGAATGCGGATCAGATGACGTACGTCCAGCTCAAGGGGTACGTCGCGCAGGTGAGGTCTCGAGGAGACGACGCGACGTCCGGCCTGGTCTCGTTACAGCGGAAGCTGTCGTTTCCGTTCGTCGCGCTCGTGATGACACTGATCGCGGTGCCCTTTGCCGTCACGACGGGACGCCGGGGGGCGCTCTACGGCGTCGGCATCGGCATCATGCTCGCGATCGTCTATTGGCTGATGCTCAGTGTCCTGGGAGCGGTTGGTGCAGGCGGCTTGCTGTCGCCGGTACTCGCGGCATGGACGCCTAATATCCTGTTTGCCGCCGCCGCCGTCTACCTCCTGTTGACGGTGCGCACCTAGCGGATGTAGATGGCGTTACTCAGAAGCCAGGTCATGCTTCCGTTCACCTCGGGCGAGCGGATCTCGACTCGATAGACTGCTGGCGCTTCCGGTGCATCGACCGTGAAGTCGTTCCGGCGTTCCCGCGCGAGCACTTCCGTGTTACGCCATACGACGGTCGTGAAACCGGCTGGCGCGTTGCTGTGGACGCGCAGCGTAACAAGGCCACCCACCCCGAGCTCGTCGCCCTGATGGGCAGTGCCGCCTGCGTTGGTGGCTGTGAATGCAAAGAACGGCGGCGAGGCGATCCCGTCGATGGTTGTATAGAGATGCCCGGCGCGAATCGCGCGGATCACAAGACGTGCGTCGGCGGCGGCGTTCCCGGACAACGGCTGCTCCGGCGTGACGTGCACCGACAGGGTCCGGAACAGCGCTTCGTAGTTTGGCAGGGGTAGCGACCACCGGTTATCGCCCGGATCGGAATCGCGGAGCGCAAGCTTGGCATGCGCATCGACGCCGGCAATGCCGACGACTCGTCGCCGACGTGCCACGGCCGCCCACCGTGTCAGCGTGTTGTCGGAGCCCGTCAGCAGGCTGGCGATCGTCTCGCCCGGCCGAAACGGATAATGCAGTAGCGCCTCGACGAGCGTGAACCGCTGGCGCCAGCCAAGCTGCGCGCGCACCCGCCAGCTGGTGTCGGGATTCACCCATTCCACGCCATCGAACGGCGCATCCCATGCCTGCCACCGCAGAGCCGGCTTCGGAGAATCGGGATGCGCGACGATGGCGAAACCGCCGAGGCGGTGAACCTCCTCGGCGACGTGGACCGCTGCTCCCCAGATGGCCTGCGGCGCGGCAGGCATGTCGAGCGCGACCAGATGGCCACTCTCGGTGCTGATCTCGACGCCGTCGAGGCACAAGACTCCGGAGTAGTACACCGGCGGGTCCGGAGTCCGCGTGGCGTCGCCGTGGTCTGTGAGCACAATGAACTTGAGTCCGACGCGCGACGCTGCGGCGGCAATCTCGGCGGGCCCGCTGCGGCCGTCGGAGCGGTTGGTGTGGATGTGCAGCACGCCGGAGATCGTGCCGTCGGCTGTCGGCGGAAGCAGGAGCCGTCGCGGTGGAAGGGTCAGGCCGACAAACAGGCTGACGGCGGCGCACATGGCCGCCGTCAGGATGATCAGCCTTTTCACGAACGTGTGGTTACAGGCCGGCCCCGGACCGTAGCGAGGCCGCCTTGTCGGTCCGCTCCCACGTGAACTCGGGCTCGCTGCGGCCGAAATGCCCGAACGCGGCCGTCTTCCGGTAGATGGGTCGTCGCAGGTTGAGCTCTTCGATGATGCCGCGTGGCGTCAGCTTGAAGTGCGCGCGGACAAGCTCGGTGATCTTCTCCTCGGGGATCCGCCCAGTGTCTTCGGTGTGCACCATGACCGACACGGGATCGGCGACGCCGATGGCGTACGCCAGCTGCACAAGCGCGCGGTCGGCGAGGCCCGCCGCGACGACATTCTTCGCGATGTACCTCGCCATGTAGCACGCGGAACGATCGACTTTGGTGGGATCCTTGCCAGAAAAAGCACCACCCCCGTGAGGGGCCGCGCCGCCGTAGGTATCGACGATGATCTTGCGACCGGTCACGCCGGCGTCGCCATGAGGACCGCCGACGACGAAGCGCCAGGTGGGATTGACGTAAATCTTTGTGTCCTTATCCATCATCGCCGCAGGAATGACCTTGTCGACGATCTTCTCGATGATGTCCGCACGCATGGTCTCGTTGGTGACCAGGGGGCTGTGCTGGCTCGAGACGACGACCGCATCGACGCGGATCGGGCGGGAGCCTTCGTATTCGATCGTGACCTGAGACTTGCCGTCCGGACGGAGATAGTCGAGCGTCCCGTCGCGGCGCATGCACGACAAGCCCTTGACCAACTTGTGCGCCAACATGATCGGCATCGGCATGAGCTCGTCGGTCTCGGTGCACGCGAAGCCGAACATGAGGCCCTGGTCACCCGCGCCGCCCGTGTCGACGCCCATCGCGATGTCGGGCGACTGGCTGTGAATCGCGGAGAGGACGGCGCACGTCTCGGCGTCGAATCCGAACTTGCCCCGCGTGTATCCCACGTCCGTAATGGCCGATCGCACGATGTGCTGAACATCGATATGGGCGGTGGTCGTGATCTCGCCGGCGACAACGGCGAGCCCAGTCGTCACCAGCGTCTCGCAGGCGACACGGCCGACCGGATCCTGGGTGAGGATGGCGTCGAGAATCGCGTCGGAAATCTGATCGGCAATCTTGTCGGGATGCCCTTCGGTGACCGATTCAGACGTAAAGAGATGCCGACCCTTCCGGCTCATACCGGGCTCCTTCGTAAGCGTCGTCAAGAGAAAAAGACGTGCTGGGAAACAGTTCACTCTATCAGAATCAGGCCCGCGGGTGGAAGCGATCGTACACGGTCCGGAGCCGCGCCTCCAGCACGTGGGTGTAGATCTGCGTCGTCGACAGATCGGCATGACCGAGCATCAGTTGAATCGCGCGCAGGTCGGCCCCGCGTTCGAGCAGATGCGTCGCGAACGAGTGGCGGACCACATGCGGGCTGATCGACGACGACAGGTTCGCGCGCCGCGCGTGCTGCTTCAGGGTCTTCCAGAATCCGACACGGCTCAGCGAGCCGCCGCGCGCGTTCAGGAACAGCCGCGGCGACTGGCGCCCCTTGAGCAGCTCGAGGCGCGCCGCCGATCGGTAGCGCACGATCCAGTCGTTCGCCTGTTCGCCGATGGGCACGATCCGCTCCTTGCTGCCCTTGCCGATGCAGGTCAGATACTGCTCGTCGAGGTGCAGGTCGGCGACGCGCAGGGTCACCAGCTCGGTGACGCGCAGCCCGGTCGCATACAGCAGCTCGATCATCGCGCGGTCGCGCAGGCCGAGCGGCGTCGAGACATCGGGCGCGGCGATGAGCGCGTCGACCTCGTCGAGCGAGAGAAACTTCGGCAGCGCGGGCCACGCGCGCGGCGGGCGCAGGTCGTCGGCCGGATTGCCGTCGAGCCTGCGGTCGAGCACGAGGAAGCGG
>JBGPHH010000049.1:0-19731 GCA_041484265.1 Vicinamibacteria bacterium | reverse complement strand
GTTGCCCCAGATGATTTGGCGGCTCCAGCTCGGGTCGAGCGCCAGCGTCTGGCCCTTGACCGGGCGCGCGTAGAACTGCGCCAGGCTGAGCGCCCCCGCCACGTTCATGAACCCCGCGCCTTGCCGCAGCGCGCTCACGCCCGGCTTGGCCGTGGCCGTGTACTGCAGAATTGCCTTAATCAGGTTCGGCGTCAGGTTCGGGTTCGCCTGCAGCAGCAGCGCGACCGCCCCGCTCACCAGCGGCGTCGCCATGCTGGTGCCCGACAAACTCTCGTAGCGATTCCCCGGTCCGACCACCCACGACGGCGTGGCGCCCAGGCCCAGGTTGTACAGCTGACTCCCCGGCGCGGCCAGCGAGACAATCCCCACGCCCGGCGCGCACAGGTCCGGCTTGGCCGCAAAGTCGACCGCCGTCGGCCCCGACGAACTGAAGGCCGCCACCGTATCGTCGGCCGGGTTATACGTCCCCTGCGTGCTGAAGGCGCAGACCGTCAACACCCACGGCGCGATCCCCGGCGAGGTGATGCCGCCCCACTGCAGCTGCCCCTGCGCGTTCTGCCCGAAGTTGCCGGCTGCGGCCACGACCGTAATCCCCTGATCGACCAGGACCTTGGCCGCCAGCGTCAGCGGGTCGGTGAAATACGATTCGGTCGGCGCCGCGCCGACCGACATATTGATGACGCGGATGTTTTCCCGCGCCCCGTTCTTGTAGATCCAATTCAGCGCCTTGATCACGTTGGCAATCGAGCCCTGGCCGTCGTTGTCGAGCACTCGCAGCGAGATGATCGACGTCCCGGGCGCGATACCCGCGTACTTCTGAGCCAGCTTGCCCGTCCCACCGACAATCCCCGTCACGTGCGTGCCGTGGCCGTTGCCATCGGTCCGCAGGACGTTGTGCGGGTTGACGAAGTCCACGAACTTCCGGACGCGTGGGTCCGCGAGATCGTCGAGCACGTCATTGGTCAGGCCCGAATCGATGACCGCGACCGTGACGCCCGTGCCGGTGTAGCTGTAGAGCTGCTGATTGATCGCGTGGTCGGCATCGACCGCGTTGGCGTCGACCGCTACTGACGAGAGGGCGTCCTGCTTCTTCGCGAGCCGGCTGTACTGCAACCGGTGGATACCCACCTGCGTCCCGAGCGTCGTCAGCGCACTGACCGGCACCTTCGACAGCGCGTAGCCGTTGATGATGTCGAGCTTACCGTCCTGCTCCACGTACCGCCGGTACGCCTTCGGCAAGTCCGCGCCTGGTTCAAGCGTTACGATCAGGCTCACCGTTTCCTGGAGGCGCCCGCTCCGGACGCGGCGCGACAGCTCGTCGTCCAAGTGAGCGTCATTGGCCCGCGTGCGCTCGCGGTCCCTGACGCTCGCGCTCATTACACCGGGCTTGACCTTGGGGCGACTGATCTTCGGAATCTCGCCGGCCCGCGCGCCGGGCGCCAAGCCGAGAAGTAGAAGAAGCGCGAGGGGAAGAACGCCGCGTCTGGAGCCCCAGACGGCTTTCTGCCTCACGTGTGAACAGGCGCGTAGTCTCATGGCCAGCGACAAGAGCAAACGCATGGCCAGAGGGTTACGATTAGTTAAGTTGTAGTAATAAAAGAGGTTATAGAATGCTGTTCCGTTCGGCTGTCAATTTTCGTAGTTCCATGAAGGAACACAGGGACTGGAAGTGCTCCGCAATGAGTCTTCTTAACTATATGTGTAGGTTAAACTTAGTACTCTGTGTTCTGTAATAGCTCATTTCAGGCATTAATAGAACACTAAGTCACATAAAGTTCTCTAAAGACTTCCGTTGCCGGGGTGCAGACTCGCCCCTCCGCGAGGTTCGCAGTTTCTGCCACTGTCGAGAGCCTCGAACGCGCGATAATCTCACACTGATGATTCGCTCCCGCATCCTCTGGTCATCCCTCCTACTCACCACCCTCGCCGCACCGCTCACGTCCCAGCAGCCTGCAGCGCCGCAAGAACGTGACTTCCTGGGTCGCATTCGCCGACTGACCGTCGACGGCAAGCGTGCGGGCGAGGGCTATTGGTCGCCAGACGGCCAGCGCCTCGTGTTTCAGAGCGAACGCGAACCGGGCAATCCCTTCTACCAGATCTACGTGCTGGATCTGAGGACCGGCGACACCAAGCGCATCTCGCCTGGACTGGGGAAGACGACGTGCGCGTTCTTCAGGCCAGGCACTGATGAGATCGAGTTTGCCTCGACGCACGCCGACCCGAAGTCCAAACAACTGCAGGATGAAGAGCTCGCGTTTCGCGCATCAGGCAAAGAGCGCCGTTATTCGTGGGACTACGACCCGGAGATGGACATCTATGCGTACAGCGAGAAGACCGGTGCGCTCAAACGCCTGACGACGGCGCGCGGATACGACGCCGAAGGCAGCTACTCGCCTGACGGGCAATGGATTGTCTTTTCGTCGATGCGCGACGCCTACAATCGTCCGCTCAACGACAAAGAAAAGAAGATGCTCGAGGAGAACCCGAGCTACTTCGCTGAGATCTACATCATGCGCGCGGACGGATCCGGCCAGACGCGCCTGACGAACGTGCCTGGCTATGACGGCGGGCCGTACTTCACGCCCGACGGCAAGCGCATCGTCTGGCGGCGCTTCGACGAGCAGGGACTCATTGCCGACGTCTGGACGATGAAGACTGACGGTACCGATCAGAAACAAATCACCGATTTCAAGTCGATGAGCTGGGCACCCTACATGCACCCGTCCGGCCAATACATCATTTTCTCGTCGAACAAGTTCGGCTTCGAGAACTTCGAGCTATTTCTCGTGGATGCGGAGGGCACTAAAGAGCCGGTCCGTGTGACGAATTCCGATGGCTTCGACGGGTTGCCGGTGCCGTCACCCGACGGGAAGACACTCGCCTGGACGTCGAGCCGGTCCGGCGGCGCGGCCGGTCAGTTGTTCCTCGCACAGTGGAATCACGAGAAGGCGCTCGAAGCGATTCGCAACGCGCCATTGAGGAAGAAATGAAATCTCGCTTGATTCGTCTCGCCGCGGTCGGTGCAGTCGCGTGGGCCTCGATTTCCGTCGGGTATGCCCTTCAGGGCCCGAAAGCCGCGTCGAAGACGCGGACCCATGTCGAGACCCTCGCTTCCCCACGACTAGACGGCAGGCTGACCGGTTCGGCGGGCGAACGCCTCGCGAGCGACTACATCGTGTCGGAGTTGGGGAAGATCGGCGCGAAGCCCCTGCCAGGCCGGACTGATTTCCTGATGCCCTTCGAGTTCACGGCCGGCGCACGGGATGACGGATCGACAGTCAGTCTTCAGGCCCAGCCGACGCCCGCGCAGGGAACTTTTGCTCCTCTGGGCGCCATGTTTCCCGGTGGCGCGCGAGCCCTGTCGTTCTCAGACAACGGTGACGTGAGCGGCCCAGTTGTCTTCGCCGGCTATGGCATCGTCGTTCCGGACGGTCAGGAGCTCAGTTACGACAGCTACGCCGGCCTCGACGTGAAGGACAAGATCGTCCTCGTGCTCCGCTACTTCCCAGAGGACGCGGACGTAAAGACCAAGCAGGTGCTCGCGCGCTATGCGGATCTCCGTTACAAGGCACTGGCCGCACGCCAGCGTGGCGCCAAGGCCCTGCTCGTCGTGACGGGTCCGCGATCGCCGAACGCAGGCGAACTGGTGCCGATGACATTCGACACTGCACTCGCCGGCTCCGGTATCGTCGCCGTCAGTATCGCGGGCCCTGTTGCGTGGACGATGTTTTCCGACAATCCTGTCTCCGCCCAACCCGACACGCTTGAGGCCGCACAAAAGGTGCTCGACTCAGGAAACGCGCCGCGTGTAGGCGGACTTGCGCTTCCTGGCACGGCCACCGTGCACGCGGCGGTCGTGCGAGAGAAGCAGACCGGGCACAACGTCGTCGCCTACCTGCCGGCCACCACCTCAACCAACGGCATTGCCAAACCGTGGGTCGCCCTCGGTGCGCACTACGATCATCTCGGTCATGGCACTGGCGGAAACTCACTTGCGCAGAAGGACGAGGCCGGGAAGGCACACCTCGGAGCCGACGACAACGCGTCAGGATCGGCCGCAGTGCTCGCCGCAGGTGCCGCCCTGGCCGGTCAACCGAGACACCGGAACGTGCTCCTCTCCTGGTGGTCGGGTGAGGAGTTGGGACTCATCGGCTCGAGCGCGTTCGTCGCCAGTCCGCCGGTGCCTCTCGACCAGGTCGCGGCGTACTTCAATTTCGACATGGTTGGCCGGATGCAAGACAACAAGCTGACCATTCAGGCGATCGGGACGAGCACATCGTGGGCGAAACTCATCGAGCAGGCCAATGTCACCGCCGGCTTCGATCTGCTCCTTCAACAGGATCCCTATCAGCCGACCGACGTCGCGTCATTCAGTCTGGCCGGCGTGCCCTCTCTCAACTTTTTCACCGGCACGCACGCTGATTACCACCGCCCAACGGACACGGCCGACAAGATCGACTACGAAGATCTCGATCGCATCGTGACGTTTGCGACGGCGATTGTGCGTCGAGTCGAGGATGCGGTTGAGGCGCCCCAGTTCGTGAAGGTCGAGCAGCAAGTGCAGCCGGGCGGCGGCCGCGCAGCCGTGCGCATCTTCACTGGAACGATTCCCGACTACTCCACTGAAGCCAAGGGACTCCTACTGGGCGGCGTGGTGGGCGGCGGGCCAGCCGAGCAGGCGGGCCTCCAGAAGGGCGACGTCATCATCGAGATCGCCGGTCAGACGATCACGAACATCTACGACTACACCTACGCACTCGATGTGCTCAAGATCGGCGTGCCCGCCAAGGTCGTCTATATGCGCAGCGGCCAACGGCGCGAGACGATGCTCACTCCCGCGGCACGGAAGTAGGCGAGACCTTATCAGGTCCGGCGGACTCTGTAGCTTCACGCCCTCTCTCTGTAGAAGGCGATCATGTCCACGCTCTTGGGCGGAGCTGCGCCAATCTGACGGAGCATCGTCGTCACCTGCCCGCGGTGGTACGAACCGTGATTGACCGCATGCTGCAGCATCTGCGAGAACGGCGATGCGGCTGGCGGACCGTTGAACATCTGATAGTGGAAGACACGGTCGACACCGGCTTCGCCGAGACCGTCAACGAGCGCCTGTAGCGCGCGATCGTGCTCGGCCCAGATGCGCCTTGCGGTCGCGACGTCCGGGAACGGCTCAATCACAGGCCTCACCGTCGGCGAATCGCCTTGCCATCGTTTGAGCCAGACCCAGTCCGCGAAGTAGAGATGCATGACGGTGTCCCGAATGGACTTGAAACTGCTGCTCAGGTCGCGATTGAACTGCTCCGGCGTCAGCGGCTCCAGCGCATCGAGCATCCGGCCGCGGGCGCACACGTGATAGTCGACGAGCGTTTGCAGATCCTGAAGTGTCATGTCGTCTCCTAAGCGCTCCCCGTGATAAGGGGACTCTCAACGCGAGGGCGATTGATGCCGAAAGCGACGAGGCGCGGCGGGAGGTCGCGGAGCATCGGGATCCGGGCGAGGACGCGCGCTCCCCAGGGGATTGAGGGCGGCCGGCTCCCTTCGAGCGTCGGTCTGATGAAACGGGTCTGAATAAAGGATTGGAATCCCTGGATTACGCGGACCGGCATCTCGCGCAGTTCCTGCACGCGCGCGAGATCGGTCTCGGTCACGTGCCGCCCGCGAAGCGGCTCCCAGAGGAGATTCGCCGCCGCCACCGCATCCTGGATTGCGACGTTGATGCCGACGCCGCCCAGTGGAGACATCGCGTGGGCCGCATCGCCGATCGCGAGATATCCGGGCCGGTGCCAATCCTCGAGCCGGTTCGCGCGCACGGTCAACAGCTTGACCTGATCCCAGTTACGGATCTCGTGGACGCGATCGGTCAGGTCCGGCGCCACGCTCGCGACGTCGCGGCGAAACGCCTCGAGGCCAGCCGCCCGCACGTTCTCCGCCGTTCCCTTCGCAATCACGTACGCGATCTGCCAGTAGTCGCCGCGGTCCAGCATCACGAGAACCCGGCCGGCGCCCAGGCGGCCCGCGACGGCTGCCGGTTCGTCGGCCCGGCGAGAAATGCGGAACCACATGACGTCCATGGGTGGCGCCGTTTCGACAAGGCGAAGCTGCGCCGCATCACGGGTGACTGAACCGCGGCCATCGGCGCCGATGGTCAAGAGCGCGGGCAGATCGTGCTCCCCGTCGCCGTCCCGATACCGGACGCCAAGAACCGCTTCGCCGGCCTGAAGCAGCCCCACCACGTCAGCGTTACGCATCAGACGAAAGGTGGGAAACCGGGCGGCTTCCCTGGTCATGAACTCGAGGAAGTCCCACTGCGGAATGAACGCAATGAAAGGATATTTCGTCGGCAGGCGCGTCAGCGAGAACGTGAGCGTCTGGCCCGCAGGCGTTCGTCCCATGATCGTCGAGACTTTGCTGTGCGGGAGCGCGAGAAACCGGTCCGCCAGGCCCACCTGATCGAGAATCTCGAGCGTGGACGGATGGATAGTGTCACCACGGAAGTCGCGCAGAAAATCGCCGTGCTTCTCGAGAACGACCACGTCGACGCCGGCTCTCGCGAGAAGATAGCCGAGCACGGCGCCGGCAGGTCCGCAACCTGCGATACAGCAGCTCGTCACGGCCGAGAGCTTACGCTCAGACGGCTTAGGGCTCAAGACTCAGGGCCCTGAGCCCTGAGTCCTAAGCCTTGAGGCGGGCCATCACCCGTTGCTCGGTCTCACCGTCACGAATATCTCACTGCCCTGTCGATTGACGAGCAGGAGGAGCGGCCGATCGGTCGTCTTTCTCACCGCCGCCCGAAGTTCGTCCACACTGTTGACAGCCTGGCGATTGACTTCTTCGATGATGTCGCCCGCCTGAATGCCGGCATCCGCCGCGCGGCCGTCCGGATTGACCTCCTCGACGACGACGCCGCGCGCGTTTCTCGGGAGGCGCATCCGCGACGCCGTTTCCGGAGTGACAGGCGCCACCGAGACCCCAAGCGTGGTCTTATCGTCACTGCCGGCGCTCGTGCCGCCATCGCGCGCCGTCTGGTTGACCGCTGCCTCATCGAGCTTGACGCTGACATGCTTTTCGCTGCCGTCCCGGAGAATCGTAACATCCGCGGTCGACCCTGGGCCCGCATCCGCCACGTGGTTGCGCAGCGTGTTGATGTCACGCACGGGCTGCCCGTTGAACGCCTTGATGACGTCTCCGCGCTTGAGCCCGGCCCGGTCCGCAGCACTGCCTGACGTGACCGAGCTGATGATCGCCCCGCCGACGTCCTTCAGTCCGAGGCTCGCGGCCATGTCGGACGTGACAGGCTGGATGGCCACGCCAAGCTGCGCCCGCGTGACGCGCCCCTTCGTCCGCAGATCATCCATCACGTGTCTGGCCATATTCGAGGGAATGGCGAAGCCGATCCCGATATTGCCGTTCGAGTTCGACAAGATCTGCGAGTTGATGCCGACGAGCTCCCCTTTCGTGTTGACGAGCGCGCCGCCCGAGTTGCCTTGATTGATGGGCGCGTCGGTCTGCAGGAAGTCTTCGTAGCTGACCGCGCCCCGCGTCGATGTGGACCGGCCCTTCGCGCTGATGATGCCCATCGTCACGGTCTGGCCCACGCCCAGAGGATTGCCCACCGCGAGCACGACATCGCCCACCTGCACGGCGTCGGAGTTGCCGAGCGCGATTGGGTGGAAATCGGACGCATCAACCTTCAAGAGAGCGAGATCGCTGGGCTTGTCGGATCCGACGACCTTGGCCGTGAGCGTGCGACCGTCCGTCATCTCGACATGGATCTGATCGGCGCCATCGACCACGTGCTGGTTCGTCAGGATGTAGCCATCGGTGGTGACGATGACGCCGGAGCCGAGCGCGCTCTGCCGAAATGTCCGCGGCTGGCGCGGCCCATCGTCGGACGGACCACCCTGCTCACCGAAGAAGCGGCGGAGGAGGTCGTCGTTGGGGAGTTGGAACTGCGTCGCCGACACCCTCGTCCTTCCGTCTGCGTGAATCGTGACAACGGCCGGGGCGGCCACTTTGACCACGTCGGCATAGGAGTCACGGCCGGCGACAAGTGACGTAGCGAGCGGGGCGGCCACGGTTGTCGCGCGGGTTGCGGCCGACTGCGTCGCGGCCGAAATGCCCCGCCACGTTGCGCCGGTCAGAAGGAGCAGGGCGGCCACGACAACCCCGGCGCGGGTCGCGCGCTGGCCGAACGTCACGCGTGTGTTGTTCATGTCGATATCCCTCACATGGAAAAAGCAGGTCCGATGACTTGCACTAGTCCATTAGACGGGACACCGTCTTTCAGCGACTTGTCAGGAACATTACAAGTATGAAAGGTGCGGGGGTACCTTCTTACGTAGTGTCCGGCTTCAGCCGGACCGTGAAGACCGATCCCTGGCCTGGCTGACTCTCGACGTTCACCGTCCCCCCGTGCGCCTCAACGATAGCTCGGACGAGGCTCAGGCCAAGGCCGAGTCCGCGCTCGGTCCGGCTGGCATCGCCGCGGAACAATCGGTCCCAGATGCGCGGCAGTTCATCGGCCGGAATGCCCGCGCCGGTGTCTCGCACGCTCAGTACGGCGTACCCGCCTTCGCGCTGCACCTCGACATCGACATGACCGCCGGCCGGCGTGTACTTCACGGCGTTGTCGATGAGATTGGCGGCCACCTGTTCCAGCCGCGCTCGGTCGCCCATCACGACGACATCGCCCACACCACCCGTCGTACTGTCAGGTCTTAGCCGGACTTCGAGCGTCACCCTCTTTGCGTCCGCCACGTCGCGATACAGATCGACGGCACGACTGACGATGTCCGCCAGACGGACGGGCTCTCGCGTGAGCTGCATCGCTCCGCTCTCGGCCTCGGAGATGTCCATCAACGTGTTCAGCATGACCATGACGCGGTCCGCTTCCTCGACACAGTCGGCGAGCGCCTCACGGTAGCGATCGAGATCGACCGGACCAGCCAGCGCCATCTCGGCCGTCCCTCGCAAGCGAGTCAAGGGCGTGCGCAGATCATGCGACACGTTGTCGAGCGATCCACGCATGGCCGTCACGAGACCCTCGATCTTGTCGAGCATGGCGTTGAAGAGTGTGGTGAGCTCGTTGATCGCGTCACCGGCGGCGCCCGCGACCGGCACCCGCGCGTCAGTGCGACCGGTCCGAATGACCTGCTGCACAGCCTGGGTTAGCTTGCGGATCGGCAGGACCGCCGATCGCGTGGTGAGAAGGCCTCCCGCCAGCGCAACGATGACGATCGACAGCGTCACGACGCCGAGCGTGGCTCGAAAGCGCGCCAACAACTGCTCACGTGCCTCAGTGCTCTTCCCTACTTGTACCAGCGTGCCGTCGCTCAACTGGAGGGAGCCCGTTTCGAGGGATGCCGGGTCCCATCCATCGGGCATGGCGACCACGGTCGCTTCCGATCCGAAGCGATCGACCACTCTCACAAAGAGCCGCTCGGGCGCCGTCCGTTGTTCCGCACGGACCACGTCGGTCAGCCCATCGATACCGCCGCGCTGATAAACGTCAGCGTACTGGCCAAGCTTCCCGTTGATCAGTTGCCGGTCCCGTTGGGCCAGCGACGTTGCCGTCAGAACGTACGTCAGGAAGACAATGGCGATCGCGCCGACGATGAAGAGGGTCGCATACCAGAGGGCGATCCGCAGCCCGAACGTTCGAGTGAAAAGGGGCCGGGAGTCGTTCTCAGGTGCGGAGAACATAGCCGACGCCTCGGACCGTCTGCAGCAGCTTCTTCTCGAATGGCCGGTCGATCTTCTCGCGTAGCCGGCTCACCAGCACGTCGACGACGTTGGTCTGTGGATCGAAGTTGTAGTCCCAGACGTGCGACAGGATCATGGTCTTCGACACCACGCGGCCGGCGTTGCGCATCAGGTACTCGAGCAGCGCGAACTCGCGCGGCCGCAGATCGATCGACGTATCCCCTCGTGTCACACGCCTCGACAGCAGATCGAGCACCAGGTCGTCGACCGTCAGCGTCGTCGGTTCCGGCGCGCGCGTGGCGCGACGGACGAGCGCCTGCACTCGCGCGAGCAGCTCGGCGAATGCAAACGGCTTGGTCAGATAATCGTCGCCACCGGCCTGCAGACCTTTGACACGATCGTCGACCGATCGCCGCGCGCTGAGGATGAGGACCGGCGTCATGACCCCGCGCCGCCGCAACTCGTCGATGACGGACAGTCCGTCCCGCTTCGGCAGCATCACGTCCACAATCGCCACATCATAAGCGTGCTCAATCGCGAGGGTCAGTCCGGCTTCTCCATCGGCGGCATGATCGACGGAAAAGCCGCCCTCGCGCAGTCCGCGCACAACGAACTCGGCAATCGCGGCGTCGTCTTCAACCAGCAGAGCCCGCACACGGCCATCATACAAAGGTCCGGCTGAAGCTGGGCACGACGTACGGAAAGTCGTAGGGAAGGACAGAGGGACGGACGTACGAAAAGGACCCTGTACGACTCTCCGCGACGGGTGTACACTCTCCTTGTGCGTGCTCTCCTCGTTGTCGCGCTGGCCGTCTTCGCCGCGGTGCCGCAAGATCCGGCGCCGCGCCCATCGTTTCCTGACTGGCTGGCCGGTGTACGCGCCGAAGCACTGACGCGCGGCATTCGGCCGGAGGTTGTCGACCAGGCGTTCGCCAATCTCTCCGAGCCGCTGCCGGCCGTTATCGACCGCGATCGCTCTCAGCCGGAGACGGTGTTGACGCTCGAGGACTACCTTTCCCGTGTCGTGACGGACAAGCGCATGGCGTCGGCCGGCGAGATGTTCGTGCAGCATCGCCGGCTCCTCGATCAGATCAGCGCACGCTACAACGTCTCACCGCGCATCATCGTCGCCGCGTGGGGTCTGGAGTCGAACTTCGGTCAGACCAGCGGCACTCAGCCGGTCATCGCGGCGCTCGCCACGCTCGCCTGGGATACTCGGCGACCGATGCTCTTCCGCCGCGAGCTGTTCAATGCTCTCGAGATCCTCAACCGCGGCGACATCGAGCTTGCCAACATGCGCGGCTCCTGGGCTGGCGCCATGGGTCAGCCCCAGTTCATGCCCTCGAGCTTTCTCAGTTTTGCACAGGATTTCGACGGAGACGGCCGCCGTGATATCTGGTCGTCGCCGCCCGACGTATTCGCGTCCATCGCCAACTTCCTGCAGAAGAACCATTGGACCGATGGCGAGCGATGGGGCCGCGAGGTGACGGTATCAGCTGAAGCGGCGGGTCGAATCAAGGCCGAGGTCGAGCGACGCAATGGCTCTTGTGTGGCAAGGCGGGATATGACCGTGGCACTGCCGATGGCGCGCTGGCAACAACTGGGTGTGCGCCTGCCAACCGGCCGGGCCCTTCCCTCCAGCGCGCTCGATGCGGCGCTCGTGGCAGGCGCGTCGCGCTCTTTCCTCGTGTACCGCAACTACGAGGCGTTGCTCGAATACAACTGCGCGCACTCATACGCCATCAGCGTGGGCCTGCTCGCCGACAGCATCCGGTGAAGCTCGTTCGCGCGGGACGCCTCGTGCTGCTCCTGCTCCTCGCGCGCTGGACGTGGCTCTTCCTGGTCTGGCCGATGCGGCAGGGTGTCATCGGCGCATCGTTCCTCCACCTCATCAGCATCCCGTTTCACGAGGCCGGTCACATCATCTTCTCCCCGTTCGGCGATCTGATCACCTCGTTCGGCGGCAGCCTCGCGCAGGTCTTGGTGCCGATTATCTGTGGGATCGCGTTCCTCACGACCAGCCCCAATCCGTTCGCCGCAGCGGTCATGGCGTGGTGGACAGGACAGAATCTCTCCGACGTCGCGATGTACATCGGCGACGCGCGGGCGCTCAACCTTGTGCTGATCGGCGGCCACACGGGCGCCGAAGTCGAAGGGCACGACTGGGAGCACATCCTGCAGATTCTTGGCTGGCTCCATCACGACACGCAAATCGCCTGGGTGGTGCATGTCGCCGGCGGCGCGCTGATGATCGGGGGGATCGTTTGGGGTACGGTGCTGGCACTTAAGAACGACGAATCAGAGTGAACTCTGCCAGAGGGCTCTACCCACAAAGAACGGGCCGAGCCGTTCGAGATAGAGCGCCGTCTGCTGCGTCTTCCTCATCGACTGCGCGATGGCGGACAGCGGATACAGGTCCTTACCGATGAGCCCGACGACGAAGTCGTTGTCGTCTTTGTCGAGGCCGTGGCAGGCCAGTCGGATGTCGTGTGCGTAATCGGCCGCGCCAAACGACATGCCGATGGTGCCGTGCTCGGCGAGAATCACCCGCTGATCCTGAACCGGAAGCTGCGAGAACCTGCCGCTGCGCCGCAGCGGATACCACACCGCCCAGGGCCACGCCGTGTTGAGGACGGTTCGACGGGGACGGTGAAGCAGCACATCGACCAGGTCCGGCTCGTAGCCGAGCGAGTACGTCCGGCCGAGCATCGTGTACTCCGGCTTCTGCGTGAGAGACGCGAACGGTCCGCTGTTCGCGACAGGTCGCACCTGTTCGACGAAGAAGGCCGGATCCTGGGCGAAAGTGAGAAGCGCCACGCCGCGTGGATCGTTGACGTCTTCGTAGAGCGCTCCGGGAACGCCCGCCCGCGCCAGCGCGTCTCGAAGCGGCCTGGCGTCGGGACAGCCGCCGAAGGCCAGAAGCTGCATGAACAGCCGCTCGTCAGATCGCTGCGGCTGCCCGTTCCGCATCCCGCCCTTTTCGCTAATGTCCGGCGCCTCCGGACCCCGGCGTGTCTCTGTGCTCACCGTGGCATCCTAACCCATTGCCCTGCCCGGCTCTCAGGGTATAATCCGTCGGTTTGTCGCCATGGTCCGGCCACCGCCGGACATTACTACGGAACCACGGAGACTCGCGAGCATGCCTTTCATCATCACCGACCCCTGCATTGAAACGAAGGACACGGCCTGCGTGGACGTGTGTCCGGTCGACTGCATCCACCCACGCAAAGACGAGCCGGAATTCGCGACGACGACGATGCTCTATATCCATCCCGAAGAGTGCATCGACTGTGGCGCCTGCGTGCCGGCCTGTCCTGTGTCAGCGATCTACGAGAGCATCGACGCCACACCGTCGAACCAGAAGGATCTCGTCGAGGCCAACGGGGTGTATCGTAACGGCGACGCCGACGCGACGACCAAGGCTGAAGCCATCGTGAAGGCACACATCGCCTCGCACAAAGACCTCATGGCGATCCCGGCGGCGGAGCGACAGGCGGCCCACGCCAAGTAATCGCGGGCATTGCAGATTTCAGATCGCAGATCGCAGATTGACCGTGTATTTCCAATCTGCAGTCTGAAATCTGCAGTCTGTAATGAAGATTGCCACGTGGAACGTCAACGGCATCCGGGCGCGGCACGCCCAGGTCCAGGAGTGGATCGGGCGTGAGCAACCGGACGTCGTCTGCCTGCAGGAACTCAAGGCCAGTTCGGACCAGGTGCCTGAAGCGCTTTTTGGAATCGAGGGCTACTGGTGCTACTGGCACGGCGGCAAGGGCTATTCCGGTGTCGGGCTGCACGTCAGCAAGACGATCGCCGCCGAGCGACCTGCCTTTTCTCATCCCGAGTTCAATTTCGAAAACCGCATTGCCGCCGTCGATCTGAAGATCAATGGCGGCGATCTCACCGTTGCGTCCGTCTACGTGCCAAACGGCGGCAAGGACTTTCCGGCGAAGATCCGGTTTCTCGAGGCATTGGATGATTACGCCGCCTCCTTTCAGTCCGGCGGCCGCAGGCTGGTCCTGTGCGGTGATATGAACGTGGCCCGTACTGACATGGACGTGCACCCCAAAGAGCGAAAGCCTCGCGCCATCGGGCAGCTTCCGGAAGAACGCGCGCTCATCGAGCGCCTGATTGGTCGCGGCCTGGTCGATCTGGGTCGTGCGCTCGATCCGGAAAACGACGGTCTGTTCACCTGGTGGGCGCCGTGGCGGAACATGCGGCAGCGGAACATCGGCTGGCGGCTCGACTATGTATTCGCGAGCGCGCCGCTGGCGGAGCGTGCGACCTCGTGTCCGGTGCAAAAAGACGTCGGCACGAGCGACCACGCTCCAGTGATGGCGAGCTTCACCTGACCGCGACATTGCAGGATTGCAGAATGGCAGGATTGCAGGATGGAGTGCTCGAACGGTTCTTGCGGTACGTGACGTACGATACGCAGTCCGACGAGAACTCCGAGACATACCCAAGCACAGCCAGGCAACTCGTCCTGCTCCGCGATCTGGCATCCGAACTTGCGTCGGCCGGCCTGAGGGACGCCACGATCGACGACCACGGGTACGTGACAGCGACGATTCCGGCGACTTCTCCCAAGACCGGCGTACCGACCATCGGGTTTATCGCCCACGTCGACACGTCGCCGGAGATGAGCGGTGCGAGCGTCAAGCCGATTGTCCATCGCCGCTACGACGGGCGCGATCTGGTCCTGCCCGACAATCCGGCCGCGGTGCTGCGCTTGGCCGACTGTCCGCCACTCAAGAGCTACATCGGCGACGACATCGTGACGGCCTCGGGCACGACGCTCCTTGGCGCGGATAACAAAGCCGGGGTCGCTGAGATCGTCACAGCCGCCGCGCACCTGGTCGCACATCCTGAGATCCCGCACGGCCCGGTCCGGGTCCTCTTTACGCCTGACGAAGAGATTGGCCGCGGCACCAAGTACTTCGACGTCGGGCGATTTGGCGCGCAGTGCGCGTATACGATGGATGGCGGCGGCCGAGGCGAGGTCGAGAGCGAGAGCTTTTCGGCCGATGCCATGACGGTCACATTCCACGGCTTCAACACGCACGCCGGTTACGCGAAGGGACGAATGGTCAACGCGATCAAGATCGCGGCCGACTTCATCCACCTGTTACCGCGCGACACGCTCTCGCCCGAAACGACTGAGGGCCACGAAGGGTTCGTTCATCCCTATGTCTTGCGAGCGGGCGTCGACCAGACGGCCGTGAAGCTGATCGTGCGCGACTTCGAGACGGCGCGGCTGCAAGACAAAGAGGCGCTCATCGAGCGCTTGGCCCGCCAGGCAGCGGCGACCTACCCGGCGGCGCGCGTCGAGCTCATTGTCGAGGAGCAGTATCGGAACATGCGAGAGGTACTCGACCGGCATCCCCAGATCGTCGAGTACGCGCGCGAAGCCGTCCACCGCGCGGGCCTGGAAGTCCGCGAGCGTCCGATTCGGGGTGGCACGGACGGTTCCCGACTGTCGTTCATGGGCCTCCCCACGCCGAATCTGTTTGCCGGCGAGCAGAACTTCCACTCGCGCCTCGAGTGGGTGTCGGTTCAGGACATGGAGAAAGCGGTCGAGGTCATCGTCCATTTGTGTCGGATTTGGGAAGAGCGTTCATAAGGTGAGGAGCGCTTGCTCGGCCCGAGGTTCAGGCGTAGATTCGTGCGAGGAGGTTCGCGATGGCAGATACTCAGAAGTGCGCACATCCAGCCTGCTCGTGTATGGTCACCAAGGGTGGACCCCACGGAAAGTACTGCAGCGAACACTGTAAGGAGAAGGGCAACTCCATCGAGCTCCGGTGCGATTGCCAACACGTACCTTGTCGCTAGACGCTCCAGAAAGGTACGAACAGCTCATCGCGTTTCTCGGATCGCAACTGCCCGCGCCGGTCGATCAGGAGATCGGCGCGGACGGCGCGATGCAGTTTGTGGGCGGCGACCCGCCGGAAGTCGTCGTGGTGCTGACGCAGTCGAGCGTAGTGGTCTCCGAGTTCAGGGGTGTCTGGGAGACGCCGCTCAAGTTCGTCGTCAGACCGCGGCGCATCGGGCTGATTAAGTGGCGGCGGCTGCCGGAGACCGCCCTGTGGAACGCGCTCGCGGCGCTTCTCAAGGGCGCACGGCAGGCGCGGCTCGAGCAGTTTCAGGTGTGTCAGTACTGCGGTCAGAACACGGCGCCCGAGTGGCTGTACGAGGATCGCGTGTGCCAATCATGCGCTGACCGGCAGAGTGGGGCTGTGCACTGAGCCACTTCCTCGCCGCCATGTAGTCGGGGCACGCCGAGGCCACGAGCTTCCAGAATGTCGGCGAATGGTCCATCCGCTTGACGTGCATCAGCTCGTGGATCAGGACGTAGTCGCGGACCGGATCCGGCATCTGCACCAACCGCCAGTTCAAACAGATGTGCCCCTTCGGCGAACACGATCCCCAGCGCCATCGTTGATTCCGCACGCTGACACGGCTGACTGCGATGCCGTGCGCGGCGGCCAAGGCCAGCAGCCGATGCGGCAGCTCGCGCCCGGCCCGCTCGCGCAGTTCTCGCTCGACGTCCGGCGCGATTTCATCCGGTAGACGGCGCGAGCGCTCCTCTTCCACGCGCCTGCGCTCATCCTCGATCCATCGACGCTCACGCTCCGCAAACGCGAACGCCTCCCGCCTCGAGCCTCGCCGTGGAATCGTCACCCGCACGGTACCGTCGTCGGCGACACGCAGGATGTAGCGGCGAGCGCGAGGATGGCGCACAAATACAAGTGCGAGGGTGCGAGAGTGCGCAGGTGCGAGGGTGCCGGCGCGCGAGGGTGCAAGAGTGCCGCTAGCGTTCGAGGATGTGAGGGTGCCCGGTGCAGATTCGAACGGCAAGGCCTGCTGCATCTGGTCGGGAACCGTCGGCATCGTGGTCAGACGTGCTCGACTTCTTCCGCGGCCTCGGCAACCTCGTTCACATCGTCGACACTGCTGGCACGGAACGGCAGGCCGTCGGTCAGTTCCGGCGCGTTCAGCAGCCGGGGCACGCGGACGACAGGCTCGAGCACCTTGATGTCTTCGACGCCGTTGGCCGCCTGAAGCTCCTTGAACTTGCGGGCTTTGCTCAAGACGTTCCCCTCGAGCGAGCCGACGGCCTGGTTGTACGCATCGAGGCTCGACTTCAGCTTCACGCCAAGCGTTTCGAAATGGCCGCCGAGCACGCGCAGTGATTCGTACAGGCTTCGACCGAGCTCGCTGATCGTGCGGGCGTTCTCCTCCATCGCCTGCTGCTGCCAGCCATACGCGACCGCTCGCAGGATCGCAATCAGAGTCGTGGGGCTCGCCGGAATCACATGCTTGTCGACACCGTACTCAATCAGGGTTGGATCCTGCTCGAGTGCGGCGCTGAAGAACATCTCCCCCGGCAGAAACATCACGACAAAGTCCGGGCTGCCCGGCACCTGTGCCGCGTACGCCTTGGTGCCCAATTGCATCAGGTGCGTGCGAACCTGACGCGCGTGGTCAACGAGCAGCTTCGCGCGCGCCTCGTCATCGGTGGCCTCGAGCGCTCGCAGGTACGCATCGAGCGGCGCCTTCGCGTCGATGACGATGGTCTTGCCGCCAGGCAGCTGCACGATCACGTCAGGACGGATACGTCCTTCGTCGCCGTCAAGCGTCTGTTGCTCGGTGAAATGGCAATGCTCCACCATGCCCGCCAGTTCCACGACCCGTTTGAGCTGGAGCTCGCCCCAGCGACCGCGGCCACCCGGGCGCTTCAGGGCGTCGACCAGCCGACGTGTTTCGTCGCGAAGGTCTCGGCCCGCCGTGTCGAGCGACGCGATTCGTTCGACGAGCTGCGCGCCTGACTCGACGCGCCGCCGCTCGGCATCCTTGATGTCCAGGTCCACCGCCGCCAACGTCCGGGCGATCGGCGAGAGCAGGTCCTCGATTGCCTTCTTGCGTTGTTCGGCGTCGGCGGTCGCTTCGGTGGACGCTTCGCGAAAGCGCGACTCGGCGAGCTGCAGAAATGTCTGGTGGTTGGCCCGGAGCGCCTCGGCGCTCAGCGCCTGAAATGTCTCTCGCAGTCTGGCTTCGGCGGTCTGGTAGGTCTTCAGCCGTTCTTCGTGGACCGCACGATCTTTGTCGAGCTCGGCCCGAAGGCGCGTATGCGCCGGGCGCGCCGCGAGCCAGCCGACGAGGACGCCCATCGCGAGGCTGAGAAGAATGATGAGGATCAGCGAGGGATCCAACGGCACTTCAGTATCGCATGAGAACAGAACGTCACCGACTCACAACGAAGGGGAGCCATGCTTCGGGGAGCTGCAGCTCGGCGGCGTGGATGGCCGAGGCCATGATGCGCTGACCTATCGCCGGTTCGACTTGGCGCGCGTCGAGCGCTGCGTCGATCCGCAGCAGCGCACCACGCGCGGAAATCTGCGCTTGCCTGCGCCTCTCCTCGAATCGTCCGAGACCCTGCCGCAGCATGGCGCGCGCGACCACTCGCTCGGCCTTGAGCGCCGCCAGTCTGGGCCTGTTGACCGGCTCGAACGGCAATGCGCCTTGGAAACGCGCTGCTGAGGCCGTGTCTAGTTGGCCCGAAACTCTGAGGGCGCGCTCACGGTCAACGTCGGCGCGATAGCACTGAAAACAGAGGGCGTGAGCGGGATGGCCCTTCTTCCGACAGGCTGAACACAGGGCCTTTGGGCGTTTGCCTTCAAGCTCGCCGCCTGGAAAGCTAACCCACTCTTCTTCAGTGACTTGCTGGTTTCTCTCGTTCATGAGCAGCAGTGTGGCTTGAGGGTGTGACAGGTTAGGTCACTCTCGGGAGTGCGGGAGTGCGGGGTGCCGCCGTCAGACTGTTACGTACTGAACCGGATTTCCGCAGGAGTCGAGGAAGCGAAGGAAGTCGGCCAAGGTCAGGGTGATCGTTGCTGTGTTGATGTTCGGGTGGAACGAGACGACCTTCGCAGCCTTCAGGTCGCGGTCCAGCGCGACCCGGACGTCGTGGTCAGCATCATTAATTAATCCGAACGGCGAGACCGACCCAGGCGTCAGCCCCAGATGCTTCATTAGGCGCTCGGGTGACGCGAAGCTGAACCTGCCGTCACCAATCTGAGCGGCCACCGCGCGCAGGTCCGCCCGCTTCAGGTGCTTCACGATCACCAGGTAATGCCTATCGCCCTTTTGATTCCGCAGAAACAGATTCTTACAGTGGAAGGCGTCGATCCCAGCCCAGTACTCTTCGGCTTCCTCAGCTGTCGAGACGGGCGGATGTTCATAACGCGTGAACGCGATCCCGAGCGAGGTCAGGTGCGCCGCCACCTGTTGCTCCTGGGGTGTCATAGACACAGGACGGAGAAATTGCAGGATCGCTGAAATTGCCGGGCTGCAGAACTTCCTGCAATTACTTTCTGCAATCCTGTCATCCTGCAATTCTGCAATTTCATGGCTCCGGCACTAGAACGGCCGCTCCTCGCACGCGGCCGACGCGGAGACTCGCTAGCGCGCGGTTGGCGTCGGACAGCGCGTAACGCTCGACGTGAGTCCTCACCGGCACCGTCGGTGCCAGTGCAAGAAATTCCCGCGCATCCTGGCGCGTCAGGTTGGCGACGGAGCGAATCGTCCGCTCCTGCCACAGCAGTCGATACGGAAATGACGGGATGTCGCTCATGTGGATGCCGGCACAGACAACCGTCCCGCCTGGCACAACGCGCGATAGCGCCTCCGGCACGAGACGACCAACTGGAGCAAAGATGATCGCCGCGTCGAGTGGCTGGGGCGG
This sequence comes from Vicinamibacteria bacterium, assembly GCA_041484265.1. GTDB lineage: Bacteria > Acidobacteriota > Vicinamibacteria > Vicinamibacterales > CAVVIG01 > 2-12-FULL-65-11. The sequence continues at coordinate 287 of JBGPHH010000049.1, read as the reverse complement.
CGACTCGTCCGACGCGCCCGCCCATGAGACGCCGAGGCTGCGCGCAAAGCCCTGTGCGTCGCCGTCACCCGGTGACGTGAACGCGAACACCTCGCGCCCTTGATGAACGGCGACCTGTGCGACGATGTGCGCGGCAGCGCCAAATCCGTAGAGACCAAGGCGATGCCCATCCCCTGCCATCCGATACGACCGGTACCCGATAAGGCCGGCGCACAGAAGCGGTGCGGCCTCTGCATCGCTGTAACCGGCCGGCAACTTGAAGGCATAGCGCGCGTCGGCGATTGTGT
>JBGPHH010000048.1:0-20471 GCA_041484265.1 Vicinamibacteria bacterium | reverse complement strand
CGCGCTGCTCGAACACGAGCTCGCCACGATCGTTGCCGATGAGGGCGGCACGCAGTTCCCACTCCACTTCGTCAAACGGATCGACACCGGCCTCCGTAAAGAAGCGAGGGAAGGTCAACCCTGGCGCCGCCGCGGCGCTCTTAACCTTCGCGCGCGAGGCGTCTGCGCCCCCGAGCGGACCTGGGTTGGCTGGACTGGCTGGAAGAGGCGCACCCGTACTTATCTCAGCCGTTTGTTGTCCGGCACTCACGGCTTGGTAGGCAGCGCGCTCCTTCATGTCGTCCATGTCCCAACTCCAGTACTCCGGGGTACCCCGGGACCAATATTCAGAAGCCGGGAACGTGTCCCCGGATGAGGTCGCTTCCCGCCCCCGGTCGCGCCTCGGTCTTAAGGCTGGTGTGATCGCCTAGCGAGAAGCTTGGGAGGTTCTCGCCCGTCGGTGTCGCGTTACGGCGGACCAATATGCGCCCTGACCAAGCCTTTGTCAAGCATGTAAACACCATATATTGTGCGTACCTTTTAGGGCAATCGCAAGATGTGGACACTTCTGTCGGTCCCCCACGAGCCGTTCCGATCGCAGGATTGATCGATCAAGTACTCTTACGCGCGTGCTTCCAGATCAGACCCAGCCACCAGCCACCAGCCACCAATCACGGCCTGACAAGCCCCTGGTCGGACACGTCGTGGCCCTCCTCGAGGTGCTGCTCTGTTCCGACTATCCCACTCAACTGGCGCTCGGGGCCACCTTCACGGCGTTCGGCTACGGTCCCCTCCAACCGACCGGCCAGCTGCGCGTTGGTTATGTCGTCGGGCTGTCGCTCATCGACACCGTACTGCTCGTGGGACTCGTGCTGCTGTTTCTCCACACGCATGGCGAACGGCCGCGCGACGTCATCTTCGGGCGAAGGCCGGCTCAGGACGCGGCGCTTGGCGTGCCGCTCGCTCTTGCCGCGCTTGCCATTGGCATCGGCGTGCTCGTCATGATTCGGCTTGTGATGCCTTCCCTCCACACGGTCCAGACCAATCCCTTGGAGGCGTTGCTGGGCTCGACCCGAGACCGGTGGCTCTTCGTGCTGGTCGCCATCGTCGCCGGCGGCGTGCGTGAAGAGGTCCAGCGCGCATTCCTGCTGAACCGATTCAAGACCTGGCTCGGTGGCGCCGAGGTCGGCGTCCTCGTCACCAGTGCCGCATTCGGCGCCGGGCACCTCCTGCAAGGCGCCGACGCTGCGATCACGACGGGGTTGCTCGGCGTGTTCTGGGGCGTCGTTTACCTGCGCCGGCGGTCGGCCATCGCGCCAATGGTGAGCCACGCGGGGTTCGATTTGCTGCAGATTGTGCAGGCGATCGGCGGCCGGTAGCCGCCCCTATCCTCCGAGCAGATAGAGATCGATTGTGGGCGTCCGTCGCCGCAGCCCCGCAATCCACTCGTCAATCAGCCGCTGACGACGGTCGGCCGCGGTCGAGAACCGCTGATCGAGATATACGCGAATGCGGAGGTCTTCTCGCAGCCGCTCCCGCAGGCGCTGCAGGTCGATGCCCGATCGCGCGAGCACCGCGTCAAACGCTTCCTGCGAGGCAAATCTGGTCCGCACGATCCGGACCTCGGCGTCGACCTCCTCCGAGGTCGGCTCTCTCGGCGCGTACCGCTCGACCTCGGTCACCTGCAACTCGCGATCGATTAGGCGCGACAGCACCTCGCGGATCGGGTCGCCAACTGATCCCGGCATCACCAGCCCAAGATCACGGGCGGCGTTCACGTCACTCAGCATGATCAACTCGCCGCCGACCACTGCGAGGACGCGGTCTACCACCTCGGCGTGAGCCGCGCCGGCCCCAGCTCCGAGCGTCAGGGCACACCCCAGCGCCGTTCTGCCAATCCACAATCCGCAATTCGCAATCCGCAATCTCATCTCACTAGAACGCCTGTCCGAAGCTCAGATAGACAGCCGAGCCGCCCAGCGCCAGGAACGAATCGGGCCGCGCGAGATCGCCATCTCTCGTGTCCATCTTGTAGCCCCAGTCGATCCGAATCGGACCGACCGGTGTCTTCACGCGCACGCCGTAGCCGACGGCACTGCGCAACTGCCCCAAGTCGACGTCGACGGCGTGGACGAAGACGTTGCCGGTGTCGATGAAGGCGACGACGCCCAGAAAGGAGAATAGCGGCACGCGTACCTCGCCGTTGAAGATGACGAGTGCGTTGCCCCCAATGGGGAAGCCATCCTGGGAGATGGTGTCGGCGGTGCCGAGCCGGTCCAGCGCGAAACCGCGGACGGTCGAATCGCCGCCGGCGAAGAAGCGCTCGGCCTGGGGCAGATCCCGGACACCCTGCTGGACGATCTGCTGGCCGTTGGCGTCGAGCACCGGGTTGCCTTGGGCATCGGTCACCGGAACGTCGCGCGGGAAGCCGGTCGCCAGCCCAAGCCTGGCGTTGCCGGCGAGCACGACCCGACGGGTGTGGGGCACCGTGCGAAATGCCTGCGCCATGAACGACGACTTCACAAAGCCGATTTCCGATCCGATGGCACGAGCGGCGATCTGTCCGTTCGCGCTCAAGTACTCGCCGGTCGACGGATCCAGCGCGTCGTCACGAGTGTTGTAGCTGCCGGAGGCGGAAAACGACGAGAGGCGCACCTGCGTGAACGCTCGGTCGATCAGCGGCTGGTCGGCCGGGTCGATGCTGACGTCAAGTAGCTCGGTGCGTTGGATCTGGTAGCCACCGGTCAGGCTGATGCTTCTGGTCAGCTGCCGCGCCACCTGGGCCCCGACCCCACGTCGCGCGAGGTTAAAGCTCGACCGAATCTGCCGCTCGATCGTACCAGTCAGAAGTCCGACGGCCGCCGTGTCGAACAATCGCGGCTCGCGGAAGGTGCCCTGCACGCGGTACTCGGCGAATGCGAAGCCCCCGGTCGTGCCGGCTGTGGGGGCCACTTGATTGCCGAAAAAAGGCGAGTCCTTCGGGTACAGGCTCACGCTCGTCGACAGGTTCACCGATCGGTTCTTGCCGAATAGATTGCGCCGGCCGATCTCGAAGAACGCACGCGGCGCCACTTCGAACTTCTCAGAAGCGACGCCACCGTCCTGCTCGGTTCGCACGACACGTAGCCGCCCTTCCAAGCCACCGCCGTAGCCGACGGTCGTCGGTGGCGCCTCCTCCACCGTGATGAGCAGATCCCGCTGATCTTCGGCGTTGTGCCGAAGCTCAGTCAGTTCCACGCTCCGGAACAACCCCAGCGCCGAGATCCGGCGCTTGCTTTCATTCACGGCGGCGAGACCCAGCGGATCGCCCGGCTTCAATTGCAGCTCACGTTCGATGGTGTCCGCGCTCGTACGCACGTTGCCGGAAATCAAGACGTGGTCCAGGAGCAGACGCGGCCCTTCTCGAATCGTGAACATCGGGTTGGCTTGCGTCCCATCGTCAGAAACACCTGGCACCACATCCACAGTCACCGTCCGGAACCCGAGATTCGCGTACCGCAGAGCAATCGCGTTGCGGTCGTTCTGTAACTGCGGTTCGAAGAACGGCGCGCCCGGCTGCAGCTGCAATCCCTCACGGAGCACATCTGCGGACACCGACGAGTTGCCTTCGATGCGCAGGTCTCCGACGACGGTGCGGACGCCTTCGACGACGGTGATCCGCACGACGACCGGCACTTGAGTGCCGCCCGCGTTCGATGCCAAGGGCTCGACCGTGGGGCGCACTTGGACCGCCCTGAATCCCTGCCGGCGGTAGACGCTCTCAACTGTCGCGACGTCGGCGTCAAGGCTCGCAGACGAAAACGGCGCCGCCGTCCGCAACCGCAAGGCGGACTGGAAGTCGGCGCGTGGAATCGACCCTTCGCTGATTTCGAGGTTGGCGATCCGGTACTGCGGTCCCTTGTGCACGGCGAACGTGATGAGCAGCTCGCCGTCTGCCTCCTTGCGCGTATGGGGCGCGGTCGCCTCTCGGTAGCCTTGTCCGCGAAGGTACTCCTCGATCCGATTGCTCGAGTCCTCCAGCAGATCTTCGTCGGCCGATCCCTCCCGCTCGATTGGCACGAGCTCGGTACAGACGTCATCAGGCAGGGGATCGCCAACGCACTTGACGCTCACGTGAGGTCCAGGCGCCACCATCAGCGTCAGGTTCGCCACACGCTCAGCGTCGGCGAACGTGACCGTCGGTGTGACTCGCGCCTCGTAATACCCGCGTTGATGTCGTGAGTCGACGTAGCTCGTGATGCGCGCGTCGAGTGTATCCGGCTCGTACGGTTTACCGGGCCCCAAATCGAGACGGTCGAGCAGCTCGGCTCGAGAGACCGTCGGCATCCCGACGATTTCGATGGAGCCGATGACCGTGCGCGGTCCGGGATCGATGTCAAAGATCAGCACGGCCTGCTCCGACTCGCGGCTCAGCTCGGCGCGCGGCTTCAGGACGGCCTGGCGATAGCCGCGTTGACGCAGTGTGTCGGCGAGGAGCGCCGACACGTCGCCAGCCCGGCCGACGGGCGGCGCCCCACCGTATCGGCTGGTGACGACCCGCCGCAGATCACCGGTGTCGATACCGGGCACGTTCAGCTTGCCGGTGAACTCGATCTTCGAGACCAGGTGGACTGGACTGAGGTCGTATCGAAGCGCCACCCCGGCCGCGACCATGCTGGCGTCGACCTGCACGTTCTCGAAACGTCCCAGGCTGAAAAGGTGCGTGATGCTCTCGCGCACCTCCATCATCGAGAGGGGCCGACCGACGCGCGTCTCGACGACCTGGACGAACGCCGGGTCGGTCGTGTCGCGGCCATCCAGGACCAGACGGACCGACGCCACGGGCTTTCCCAGGTAGTCGCCGATCTCGGCGCGTGCCGGCAAGGCTGTAGCGAGCGTCAGGAGGGCCGCTGCTGCACCGGCCAGGGACGACCGTCGCTGCATCAGAAGGTGTGCCGTACGCGAAACTCCAGCGCGTACGTCTGCTGGTCTTCGTTGCGCGAAAGAAGCCACGACAGGCGTTCGGTCTGTTCGTACTCGAGCAGGACGATCTGGTCGTTGATCGTGGTGCCGAGGCTGCGGGAGAACGTGATGTACACGCGATCCGAGATCCGCTTGCCGATCGTCAGGCGCGCGGTGGGACTGTTGAGACGCGACGTCTGACTGAACGGATCGATGAAGGTCGGCGAGAGCTGGAACGTGTCGACGCCGAACGCCTGCTCGGCGATCTTTCCCACCTGAGCCGAGAGCGGCGCCGCGAGCCCCTGGTTGAGACGCGCCGTGAGGACGTCGGTTTCCGATTGGTTCGGATTCTGAAGCGCCCGGAACTCGACGTCCTGGTTGCGACGCACGTCGCTGAAGAGCAGCGCCAGCACGTCGGCCGTCGGCAACGGTGGATCCGAACTGACGGTGGGTTGGAGCTGCGCCCGCGTGCCCGCTACGGCCACGGTGATGCGGTACGTCTGGGCCGGCTGTCCGGACTGTGCCGGCACCCGCACGTTCGTTTCGACCTCGACGTCCAAGAAGGGCCCGCTGCGTGTTGAATCGGCCAAATCGATCGTCCCGCGGACAAATCGGTACCTCCGGCCTTCGAAGTTGGCGTCACCGCGCTCGATGTCTACATGACCGGTCAGAACGGGCTGGGCGTACGTGCCGCCGAGGGTCAGATCGGCGTCAGCCCACAGCCGAAACAGATTCGTCTCGACACGCAGAGTCGACGGCGCCAGGATCCGGACGTCGAGCGTGAGCGGCAACGCCGGCGGCGCTTGGACGGCACTGGCCGGCGCCTCGCTCGACGATCGCAACCGCATCAGATCGAGAATGCTGCCCGGCGCATCCAGGCGCGTCGTCCACACGGCGCTCTTCACGGTGACCAATCCACCGAGTGCCGGCGCCTTGAGGGTGCCGCGCAACGTCAAGTCCGCATCGACCGTCGATCGCACGCCTTCCGGAATCCGCAGGTGCATGTCCTGGGCGTGCGCAGTGACGTTCAGCTCGGATGGCACAAAACCGTCGAACCCGATGCGCCCGCCGAGCTGCACGGGGCCGTCGGCCACCGTCGCCGTCACATCGTCCAGATGAATGCCGCGCGCGTCGACATAGATCGTTCCATTGATCGCTTCAAAGGAGTGCGGCATCGCCAGGTGACGGATGCGGCCGTCCGTGACCGACGCGCTCCCCAGGAAGATCGGGTCGTCCAGTCGACCGCCAATCGTCGCGTTCATCTCGGCGTACCCGGAGCCGCGGACATCGGGGAGCAGAGCCTGAACGATGCCGAGGTTGGCCTCCCCATAGACTTCGAGCGCCACCCGACGGTCGTTGAGTCCGATCATGCCCCACACGATCAGCCTCGTCTCATCGCCGACGAGCTCGAGGTCGTCGGCTCTCAGCTGCTGAGATTCAAGGACGAGCTGAATCGGCCGGGCATTCTTGACCGCGTAGTCGAGCACCCGCATGTCCAGCTGGTCGACCGTCACGGCGACCGACAGCCGATCGTCGACCGTCCCGTCCGAAAAGAGCCGATCGAGCTCGGCAAGCCCCCCGGTCACACGGATCGATCCGCTGACGACGGCGGTCATGAGCGGTGACAAGTTCGGCGCGAACAGGCGCACGTAGGGATCGACCGTTGTGTCGTGGAACCGGAACGTGATTTCTCCCTCGCCACGGGTCGTCAGCGCGACCCGCCCGGTGCTCGTCACTGCCAGCCGCGGAGACGCCGCGTCCATCTGGCCGCTCAGTTCCGTGCCGCGTACGGCCAGCGCACCCGTCACCTGTCCGACGCTCTCTTTGGCGACAAAGAGATCGCTCGCGCGGAACTTGACGTCGTAGCGCGGCTCATCAAACGTGCCGGCGCCGCTTGCCGAGAATTCAACCGTGCCCGCTAACGGCACGCGCGGATAGCTGAGCCGGGTAATTTGATCGATTGAAATCCGTTTGCCGTCTGCGTTGACTGAGTACGTACCATCCCAGCCCAGGAAGGCTGCGCCGGTGATAGTCCCGCCGGCCTTGGCAATCTCGGCGTCGTCGAGCCGTACGCCCGGCTCCTCAAATCGGAGAGAGGCCGTCGCCTTGCCGAAGGGCTCGCCGTACGCCACCATCTCCTCGACCGTCATGGCGCCGAAACCGATGGGCCGCTCGTAGTCGCCCGCCAGGTGGAACTCACCGGACAGCCGACCGGACACCGGATAGTTGTCCATCGCAAACGCGTGACGGAGGCTGTCCAGATCGCGTCGTGTGATCTTGAAGCGCGCGTTGACTTGCTCGCCGCCATCGTCGCGCGGATAGCCGATCGAGAACAGACCGTCGGCCAGAATCTCCGACTCACCCTGGCGCACCACGCCATTGGCGACCGTCAGGTAGCGGTTCTCGTAGACGATCCGTCCCGTGGCAGCGCCCCACATCGTATCCAGCGCGCGGATATCGTCGCCGCTGAAGGTACCCTCAATATGTGGGCTGCGGAACGCACCCGACATCACGCCGTCGAACTCCCCTCGCCCGCCAAGGACAACAGCTGTGGCGGGCGATCCAAAATCGTGCATCAGGCCCACTAGCACCTGATCGCTTTCCTGCCAGTCGGCACTTGTTGCGTGGAATTTGATCGTCGAGCGATCGCCCCACATCGTGGCACCCTCGAATGCGATGTGCGTGCGTTCGGTCACAAAGCGGCTCGGACCAATCTCCACCTCATCAGGCCCGAACACGCACGTCAACTCGCCCGCGATTGGTAGATGTGTCGGCAGCTGTGCCGGCGCGAACGGCCCCCACTCGTGTTTCGCGTGATGAGCATCTGCGCCTTCAAGGGCCTCGAGCGACGCCGTCATCGGCCGCACGCCTGGTGGTGGCGCGACGCTCAAGGAGGCGTTGCCGCGACTTTCAGATAACAGCCCGAGCGGCCATTCGAGCAGCACGTGACCCGACGCGGCGCCCGCAAAGCGAAGGCCCGGCAAGCGCTCGAGATCAGTGAAGGCCGCGAGATTGACATCGGCGACGCTCGCGTCGAACCGGGATGTCGGACGAATGTCGCGACCAAGTGGCTTGATGGAGTAGCTGAAACGAGCATTGCCGCCGTAGAACTTCGATCCCGCGTCCCACACCTCGAATGCCGTTGGCGTCCAGCGCAATGATCCGTGCAGCCCCGGGAACTCGTACCCGTTATAGCCCGCCAGATCACTCTTGAACGCTCCGTTCAGGTCGTAGCTGTCGCCCACGTCGCCGGCGCCTTTAATAATGTGGAACTTGCCGGTGAAGTCGCCGTCGCCAGCGAGCTGCCACGTTTCGTCCGTGAAGAACAGCTCGCGCATGCGCTGGAAATGCACGCGGGACTCGACGTCGTAGCTCTGCTCGGGCCAGTGGGCGGTGTCGACGGCGCCCCGCGCGACGCTGGTCGCGCCGTCGGTGGTGAAGTCGATGCGATCAAGACGAATCAGGCTGCCGTCGATGACGAAGCGAGCCTTCATGTTCGTCCACATCGGCAGGTGATCCTGGATCTTCACCGTGCCGCCGGTAAACACGGCGTCACCGTGATAGTTCGGCAGGTTACCGATGGTGATATCAAGATTCGGGCAGACGATGCTCCAGGGCGCCGCATGATCTTCGAACGTGAACTGCCCGCGCGACGCGTGCAGATACTTGAGCGTGGTCGTGAAGCGCTTGGGACCCTGAGGCTGATCGTTGCGCGTGAACTTCGGGAAGTTGTGTCCGTGTTCCCACTTCTCAGCCAGCATCTCCCAGTCGGTCATCTCAACCGATGCGATGGTGATGTCGGGCCGACGCCGAATCGCCGTGAGCCAGTCCAAGGACACGGCGATACGTTTGGCGGTAAAGAACGGGCGATCACCAGGATGCAGGCCGTCAATCGACAACTGTTCCACGATGACGCGACCCGTCAGGAGATGAATGGACAGCTTGCCAATATGAAGCGGCCGCTCGAGGTACTTGGATCCAGCCGACTCCGCGTACGCGCGCACCGAAGGCCCGAGATCGATGGTGAACGATGCCACGATCGACGCGACAAGGATCGCGACGGCCAGCATGACGCTCAGGCCGGCGTACCGGAAAAGCCTTCGGAGGTGAATTCGATTGAACAGGTTCACTGGATCACAACAAGCGGCGGACTCGCGTCCGCCCACGTCCCCTCAACGCCCCCTGTGGCTCCTGTACCGGTGGTGTGCCCGAAGAGCGACACTATCTTGCGCACCAGTGCGCGTGGCGTTCACTTCTGAAGGGCATCCGCCGACTCCTGCAAAAGCGCTGCCCCCTCGGGGCCAGGAGGACGACATCAACCTCTATTGTAGGGTGGTCAGACTCGTGCCGCCTGTGACTTTTCCCAGTCCTTGAGGAACTTCTCGAGCCCGATGCTGGTCAGCGGGTGGTTGTACATCTGCTGAATCACCGCCGGGGGGCACGTGCAGATGTCCGCGCCGATCCGCGCCGCCTCGACGATGTGAATCGGATGGCGGCAGCTCGCCACGAGCACTTCGGTCGTGAACTCGTAGTTGTCGTAGATGTCCACGATGTCGCGAATCAGATCCATCCCGTTGGTCGCAATGTCATCGAGCCGACCGACGAACGGGCTGACGAAGGTGGCACCCGCCTTGGCGGCAAGGATGGCTTGCGCCGCCGAAAATACGAGCGTCACGTTGACGCGAATGCCTTCGCCCGAAAGCGTCTTGCACGCTTTGATGCCGTCCTGTGTCAACGGCACCTTCACCACCATATGGTCGTCAATCTTCGCAATCTCGTGTCCTTCTCGGAGCATCCCGACTGCGTCCGTGGCTGTGACCTCGCCGCTCACCGGGCCTTTGACGATCTCACAGATCCTTTTCAGATTCTGACGGAAGTCGCCAGGTTCTTTCGCCAGCAGTGACGGATTGGTGGTCACGCCATCGAGAATGCCCAGCGCGGCGATGGCTTCGATCTCTTTGATGCTGCCGGTGTCGACGAAGAGCTTCATGGATGCTCCTAACGATCAACAATCAACAATCCGCTACCATACTAACTCACCGCGCCGTTTCTTCCACGCGGTTCGAGAGCGGGCTCACGTTGCCGGCTCTGTCGACCGCCGCGACCGCATAGACGTAGACGACTCCCGCCTGGACAGAGTCCCTGAAGGTCGTCTCGTGAATCGGACTGGCGGTAATCGGCATGAGGACATCTCCAGGCCGGGCGGCGCGCAACACCCTGTAACCATCCAGGTCCATTTCGGCGTTGGCGTCCCAGATCAGGCTGATCGTCCCCTCGCCGGCAACCGCCTGTAATCCGGTCGGCGCGGCCGGCGGGAACGTGTCGATAAGGGTGACGCAGGCCGGCGCGGCCTCGTCGCCCTCCACGGCCAGCGCGTCAAGGCTCAGCACGGCGCGCACGACAAAACACCGCGTCGCGCCCCACGCGAGGCGCGTGTCGACGTACCGCGTGTCGGTCAGAGGCGCTGACGTCAGTCGCGTTTCAGCTGCGACTACTGATGGTGGCTGTTGGCTTGGGTCCGACGTTCCAGGCGCAGAGCGCGGCGGCACCTCGTAGACGTGGTACGCGATAGCGCCGGCCTCTTGCGCCAGCGCGCTCACGGCTTGCCACACGATCGTGACGGCCCGCTCGTCGTACGTCGCGCTCGTCCCTGTGGGCGCCGAGGGCGGCGGCCCGATCGGGACCGACACGCGCATGGAGACAGGGCCCCTCCGCCCCTTCGCCGTCACACCCACGCCAACGTAGGTGCGCGCGAGCGGGCCTGGCGGCGAGAGAGGCGAGCCTGGCGGCGGCGTCAAGGTCTCCCGGACGTCGGCGACCGCTCCCTGATCCAACCCTGAGCCCCCGAGCGGCGTCAGCGCGTCTTCAGGCTCGCCGGGCTCGATCGTGTCGTTCGGATCGCGTGGCGTCTTGACCGCCACGGTCGCCACTCGTGTGCCCCGTCTGATCAACTCCTCGTCGGTGACCGAGAGTGGCCCGGTGAACGCATAGACATCGACGCGTGCGACATTGGCGGGACGGGTGTCGTCGGTGTTCACGCGGGGCACGGTGAACCGCAGGTTCACCGTGTCGCCGCGTCGATCGGCCATCAGCCCGGCGGGCGCTGCCGGGAGCTTGACCAGCGGCGGAAGCGGCGCGCCGCGCTTGCCGCATGCCGAGCCGAGCGCCGCGACCAGGAGCAGGACGAAAAGGCGCGCGGGAGTCTCTTTCATTTGTTCCGTGCTCGATGGTCAAATCCGAAAAAGACTCCCGACCCTTCTTCGTTACAGAATGTACCGTGACAGGTCTTCGTCCTTGACGATGTGGGCCAGCATCTTCGTCACGTAGGCCGCGTCGATCGTCACCGTCTTGTCGGCGAGATCCGGCCCCTCGAACGAAATCACATCGAGAAGCTTTTCCATAACTGTGTGCAGGCGGCGGGCACCGATGTTCTCGGTGCGCTCGTTGACCCTCGTCGCGAAGTCCGCGATGGCTTGAATCGCATCCTCGGTGAACGTCAAGGCGATCCCCTCGGTTTCCATCAAAGCCATGTATTGCTTGACGAGCGCGCTGCGTGGTTCCGTCAGGATGCGGACGAACTCCTCCCTGCCGAGCGGCTCGAGCTCCACGCGAATGGGAAACCGACCCTGCAGCTCCGGAATCAGGTCCGACGGCTTCGAGACGTGAAACGCGCCAGCCGCGATGAACAGAATGTGATCGGTGCGCACCATGCCGTACTTCGTATTCACCGTCGTGCCTTCGACGATAGGGAGGATGTCACGCTGCACGCCTTCGCGGCTCACGTCCGGGCCCTGGCTGCCCTCGCGTCCAGCGATCTTGTCAATCTCGTCGATGAAGATGATGCCGGCCTGCTCCACCCGGACGACCGCCGTCCGCGCCACGCTGTCCATATCGATGAGCTTCTGCTCTTCTTCCTGCGTCAGGAACTCGAGGGCCTCGGACACCTTCATCCGTCGTCGCTTCGTCTTGCCCTGGAACAGGCCCGGCAGGATGTCCTTCAGGTTGACGTCGACCTCCTCGATCGAGGATCCGGCGATGATCTCAAAGGAGGGGAACGATTTCTCCCGGACATCGATTTCGACGACCCGCGCGTCGAGGCGGCCGGCGTGGAGCTGGTCGCGGAACCGTTCGCGCGTCTGCTGCTGCTGCTGCTCGCGCGAGGCCGAGGCGTCCTCATCAGGCGAGATTGGCCGCGTAGGCGGCAGCAGGATGTCGAGCAGGCGGTCTTCTGCGTTCTGTCCGGCTTTCCCGCGCACTTCCTCGAGGCGCTCCGCGCGGACCATGTCGACGCCGAGCTCGACCAGATCGCGAACCATCGATTCGACGTCGCGTCCGACGTAGCCGACCTCGGTGAACTTCGACGCCTCGACTTTGAGAAACGGCGACTGAGCGAGGCGCGCGAGGCGCCGGGCGATCTCCGTCTTGCCGACGCCCGTTGGCCCGATCATCAGGATGTTCTTCGGCGCGATCTCCTCGGCCAGGTCAGGCGGCAGCTTCTGTCGCCGCATTCGATTGCGCAGCGCGATGGCCACCGCCCGCTTGGCGGCGGTCTGGCCGATGACGAACTTGTCCAGTTCCGAGACGATTTGCCGCGGCGTCAGACTGTCGGCCGAGGTCTGCGTGGTTTCAGGAAGGGAGATGGCCACTACAACTCTTCCAGCACAATGTTCGCATTCGTATAGATGCAGATTTCCGCCGCAATCGCCATGGCGCGCTCGGCAATCGCGCGTGCGTCCAGGTCAGTGCTGTTCGCGAGTGCCTTTGCAGCGGCCAGCGCGTACGGCCCCCCGGATCCGATCGCGACAATGCCATCGTCTGGCTCAATGAGATCGCCGGTGCCCGACAGCAGGAAGATCGATGTCTTGTCGAGCACGACCAGCATCGCTTCGAGCCGTCTGAGGATGCGATCGGTGCGCCAGTCCTTCGCGAGCTCCACGGCCGATCGCTCCAGATTGCCGCGATACTGCTCGAGCTTGGACTCGAATCGCGCGAACAAGGCGAATGAATCGGCTGCCGAGCCGGCAAAGCCCGCGAGAATTCGATCGTTGTAGAGTCGCCGGATCTTGCGGGCCCGCTGCTTGACCACGGTCTGGCCGAACGTCACCTGTCCGTCGCCGGCCAGCACCGCGCGGTCACGATGTCGGACCGCGAGAATCGTCGTGGCGTGAATCATCGATTTTCCGACTGTATCACTGACTCGCGTTCGTGCTCGAGTATCTGGCTCGACCCTCGCCCCGATCGGCGCATCCACCAGTAGACCGGCACGCCTGCCGCCATAATCCCAAGTCCCGCCGCGGATGTCCCAGGGCTCCGCCAGACTTCGTTGACGAGCATCGCGACACTCGCGGCGACAAAGATCGCCGGCGCCCACGGGTATCCCCAGGCTCGAAAGGGTCGCCGCGTGTCCGGCTGCTGGTGCCGCAGCACAAAGACCGCCGACACGGCGATGGCCGAAAAGAGCACCACGGCAAATCCCGTGTAACTCACGAGCTCGGCGAGTGATCCCGACAGGACGAGTACTCCGCTCCACATCGCCTGCGCGATCACGGCGCCGGCCGGCACGCGAGAGCGCGGATGGATGTCGCCGGCTCGCGCCGCGAACACCCCGTCGCGCGCCATCGCGAAGTACACGCGCGGTCCCGCGATGAGCATCGCGCTCACGCCAGCAGCGAGGCTCACGACCGAAAATGCGGCGAGCAGACCGCCCGCCACCACGCCGAACAACCGCTCCGCGACCGTGTCGATCAGGTGTGCACCGGGAACGGCTGCGAGTTCGGTGACCGGGATGGCGTACAAGTACAGGGCATTGAGACCGAGGTAGATGACGATGACCGAAACCGTTCCGAGTCCCAGCGCGAGCGGTAAGTTCCGTTCCGGCGATCGCACCTCCTCGGCCACGTATGCGCCCGCGTTCCATCCCGAATACGTGAACATGATCGGGATGAGCGCTAGGAGCATCGGCGTAATCCCGGCGGCCGCCGGGCTGACAGGCGACATCGGGGCTCCGCGGCCGATCGCGAAACCGAGCGCCACGAAAACCACAAGGGCCACGACTTTTGTGCCAGTCAACGCGTTTTGCACCACACGGCCGAGCCTCAATCCGCGGATGTGCACGAGCGCCAATCCAGTAATGGCCGCAAGCGCGACCAGCGTCTTGCGCGACACGACCAGCGGGACGCCTGGCACTGGGAGAGAGAAGAGCGGAGTCTCATCAGCCACTGCCGGCGAAAATCGCCCGACGTAGTCGGCCAGCGCCAAGGCACTGGCCGCAATCGCCCCGGAAAATCCGGCGACAAACGACGTCCATCCGCTCAGAAACGCCGTCGACGGTCCAAACGCCTCGCGCAAGTAGACGTATTCGCCGCCTGCGTGAGGCCGAAGCGCGGCGAGCTCCGCATAGGCCATGGCGCCGGCGAAGGCTAATCCACCGCCGACGACCCAGACGATCAGAATCGATCGGGCGTCGGGCAGGATCTGCGCAACGAGAATCGGGACGAAAAAGATGCCTCCGCCAATCACGTTAGAGACGACGATGGCAGCGGCGTCCAGCGGACCGAGACGACGGTCAAGTGAGGGCAAGGGCGTCCGGGTCACGGGCGCCGCGCGACTGTCATTGGGTAAGGAGCTGACGCGAGATGGGAGACTCGCCGACCTTGGTCCACTGGGTCGATGCGTACTTGACCAACAGATCGACCTTCGCATCGACGAACTTTGAGTTATTGAGCATCTCGGCGCGCGGTTCGGTACCGGTGTAACCGAGGTGCGACTTGAGGGTCAGGGGCGACGTCGTGTTCCCCGGCTGAAGCCCCCCCGACCCAGCCGCAGTGATGAACCCCGTGCCCCATTCTTGTGTCTCGTTCACGCGATGAAAGATGGCGAAGACCTGCAAGGAGACCAGGTTCTGGTCCGAGACGTTCTTCAGCTTGATGACGACGGATGGCACCAGCTTGTTCTTGCCGTCCACGATGCCAGAATCGAACCAGCCGGAGGAAACAACTTCTAGTTGCAGGCCCTGCTTGAGATCGACGATGGGCCCGCCGCAGCCGGCGGCCGCCAATCCCGATAGCAGAATGAAGAGAAGGACAGACCCGAGCGGTGCGCGCATGCGCGCTATTCTAGAACACCCGCACCTCCATGCGCTTGAGGGCCTCTTCGCGCGAGATCTGGCGGGCCAGAAACGCCAATAAATCGCCGCCACGGACCCGAATCACGATGGTCCGGGCGTCGCTGTCGGCCGGCGCGAGTTGCGGTCGGTCGTCGTTGCGGCGCGCCGCCACGGTCAGCCATTCGTCCGCGCCAAGCCCAAGCGAACTGCTGTGATCGAGCATGGCATCCATCAGCGCCTGCTTCACTTCGGTCCGAAAGACTTCCAACGGATCATTGAGAATCGGATCGGCTGGATCCCGATTCGTGCCGACCGACGCCGCCGACCCCACGGCGTTTCGCGCTCCAGAGGCCGAAGCCGACGACGCCGCGCGCGCCAGACTCGCCGGATCGACTTGGAGTTCGATGCGTTTGAGCGCCTGTTCGAGGTCGGCGTTGCCGGCGGCGGCAACGTACGTCTTGATCACCTGAAGGGCGCTGTTCAGACCGAGGTCGTTCTGATCCAGCACCCGGAGACTCCAGGCGAGCGTCCCTTCGACGGACGGCACGACGACGTCGAAGAAGACACCGTAGCCCTCGAGCCTGAAGCCACGGACCCGCGCGTTGTCCAGGATCAGCATCTCGGTCTGCATCACCGCCTGCCAGCGGCTCCGCATTTCCGACGCCCCATGCTCAACGGCGCCTTCGAGCACGCGCTCCATCACGCCAATCTGATAGCGCGACTGCCGTTGCTCGGCGGCGGCCCTCGCGTCGGCCGTGGTCTGCGCGGCCGCCACGCCCGCGCTCGCCATCAGTCCGCCGACCACTATCGAAACCATGACCCTCACGAGAACCTCCTACTGCTGTCT
Organism: Vicinamibacteria bacterium; assembly: GCA_041484265.1. GTDB lineage: Bacteria > Acidobacteriota > Vicinamibacteria > Vicinamibacterales > CAVVIG01 > 2-12-FULL-65-11. Next base: position 4,599 of record JBGPHH010000048.1, on the reverse strand, counting down.
TTGAGATGTACGCACGAGGTAGTTGATCAACTCGCGCTGCCTCATCGCTTCGACGCCGCTATTGTTTTGAATCAGGCCTAGGCTCCGATCAATCTTGACAAGATCGGCTTGGCGCTGCGTGTTGACCTCGCGAATGATCTCGGCGGCCCGCAGCGCGAGCTCGCTCTGCTGGCGGCGTTCGCTCTCGCCGATAAGCGCTCGCACGCGCCCGAGCGCCTCGGCATCGAGGGGAGCCGCCGGGCGGTTCGGCCGTGCTGCAGCCGACTCGATGGTGGTCGCCTGTGCGTTTGCGCGAGGGAGTTCCGCCCGCAGCCGCTCTTCCAGCGCGGCGAGATCCGAGCGCCAAGGAGCCACAATCTCCACTCCGCGCGCGGGCACCGCGGCCCCGGCCGCATCAGTGCGTTTCGACCAACCCGTCTTCACGCTCAACCCGCTCGAATCGTAACGCGCGTCGATGTTCGCGATGCCTGCGGCCACCCCAAGGAACAGGAACGCGGCAGCTACTTGCGCCCACGCCGGCACCTCCCGCCACCACGATCTTCGACCGATGACCGGCGCCTTCAGACTGCCGACTGCCGACTGCCGACCGTCGACTGCTGACTGCTGACTGCCGACTGCCGACTGGCGCTCTGGCGGCAGCCACCGCCCGAGCCGCCCGCGCACACCTTCGAGCGCCGACAGTTCGTCGCGGCACGTCGAGCACATCGTCAGATGCGCGTCGAACACAGCACGCACGGCTGGCTCGATGTCATCGTAGAGATACGCGACGAGCACTTCGTCTCGACTGCCCGAGTAATCGCAATGTGTGTGTGTCATGATCTCAAATCCCGCCGGTCCTCAAGAGGTCCGGCCTGCCACTGACCTCAGCCTAGGTCTTTCGGACGCGCCACTCTTCGCCAGCTCGCGGCGAAGGACCGTGAGGCCCTGATACAACCGCGTCTTCACCGTACTCAACGGGCAACCCACCAGGTCCGCGATCTCCTGGAAGGTCAGGTCGTGATATTCCTTCAACACGATCGCCGTGCGCTGTTCGTCCGGCAGCAGCGCCATCGCCCGTTCGACCGCGCGCGTCTGGTCCTTGCGGACGACCAGATCTTCCACCGACTCGTACGGCGCAGCCGCAGCCGCGAGATCCATCAGGTCGACATCCTCAGGCGCTTGCACGGTAGGTGCCCGCCGTTCGCGCCGGATCCAGTCGCGGCACAGATTGAGAGCGATTCGATAGAGCCACGACGAGAACTTGGCCTGACCGCGAAAGCCGGGCAGTGCCCGGAACGCCCGGAGAAACGTTTCCTGACACACGTCGCGCGCATCTTCTTCCCGACCGATCGTTCGGTACGCAAGGGCAAAGATCGGACGCTCCCATCGCCGGATGAGTTCGCCGAAGCTGTCGGCATCGCCGCCAATGGATCGCGCGACGAGCTCTTCGTCCGTCCAAGTCATGCGGAGTGCAGAAAGCCCCCTGCTGAGAGTAATTAGACGGCAAACGGCGTGGGATGGCCGGAGGGGTCACCGGGGCATCCGGCGAGATCTCCAGATGCCATAACTATTGTCAGATGAGTAACTTACAGGAACATCGGCCGCGCGCCCTGCAACCTGAACAGCTGGCGGTCCGTCAATCGATCGCGTACAATCGGCCACCGAGCGGTCCCCAGCCTTCGCCCACGGTCACCCAATGCCCCGAGCGACGCGAACACGGCGACTGACCCGTCCGTCAGACGGGCAAGCGCCGAGCGGCACCGTGACGGCTCCGGTGCTCCTCGTCTCGCTGCTCGCCCACACACCGCGGTTAATCGAGCTTCTCCCACATCTCCATCAGCACGCGCTCGACCTGACGGGCGGCTCGCACTCGCTGCTCTTTGAACACAATCCGAGGAACGGCGCCATGCAGGCGACATCGGGGTTTGGCCTCGAGGTGCTGCATACCGACCCCTGGCTGCCCGCAGCCGATGAAGCCGCGCTTGTAGCACAGGCATTCTCCGAGCGCGCGCCATTGCTCGTCGTCGACGCCCATCAACAAATGCCCGACCTGGCCAGCCGTCTCGATACGCGGGCGATACTCCTGCTGCCGCTCGCACAGGGTAACGACCGCGTGGGGTTGCTGGCTATCGGATTCGCCGGACCGGTGTCGGTCACGTCGGTGCGAAGCGAGGCCACACAGGCGGCCGACGCGTTTCTGGCCGCGCTGGAGTTGTGCCGTCTTCGTCAGCGAGACGAACTGGAACGCGACCTTCGCGACCTCTTCGATGAATTCTCCGAGAGCCTCTCGGCCACGCTCAGTTTGGCAGCCGGCCTCGACATCTTCTGTCACGGCGCGAACCGTCTCTTCGGCGCGGATCGCACCTCGGTCTGGATTCATGATCGCCGCGCGCGGCACTTGGTGCTGCGGGCGTCCTCCGACGCCGATCATGCCGCGCGTGGGGCGCACGTGGATGCGGACGATCCTCTCTCGCCGGCGGCGGCGGGTATGCGGAGCAGTCGGGCTGAAAGCGTGGCTGGCCCTGACGTCACCGTGACCTCCTCGGTGACGGTTCCGCTGCGTGGTCGCCGCCGCGCACTTGGCACGATTGTCTTCGAAGGGGTGCGCGTCGAACCCGGTGGTGAGCTCGACATCCTCGATCGCGCCGACGAACTCGGGAGGCAGCTGTCCGGCGCGATCGAGAACATGCAGCTGCTCGACGACGTCATGCGATCGCGCCGCGAGTTGGAGAATACCTTCGATTCCATTGCGCACCTGGTCGCCGTCTTCGATCGAAGGGGCCGCATCGTGCACGCGAACAAAGCCTTTGCCATGCGTCTGGGGCGCTCGCGCGAGCAGTTGATCGATCAGCCGCTGTCGGAGTTCATCGGACCCGAACTGGCCACCTGGCTTGCCGAACAATCGGAGACGACGCGGCCAGACGGGCAATCAGGGCCGGCGACGCGTGAGATCGTCGACCCAAGGCTCGACGGCCCGTTCATGGTGACGGTGACCGACCTTCTTGACAACGAGCGCGAGCGCGTGGGCAGCGTCATCGTCGCTCGCGACCTCACCCCGCAGACCCAGCTCGAGGCCGAGCGGGAGGAACTGCGGCGTCGGCTCACGCAGTCGGAAAAGCTCGCAGCGCTGGGACAGTTTGTCGCCGGGATCGCCCACGAGCTGAACAACCCACTCCAGGGCGTCCTTGGACACCTGGAACTGCTCCGCACGACCGGGGCCTTCCCCAAGCATCTCCGCAAGGAGATGCAGACGATCTACCGTGAAGCCGACCGCACTGCGAAGATCGTGCGCAACCTGCTGGTCTTTGCCGGCTCGCGGCGTCTCTCGCGTCGCGCGGTCAGCCTTAACGGAGTGATTCAGAAGGTGGTGGCCCTGCGGGCGTCCGCATGCCGCGCCGCGGACATCGAAGTCGTGCGACACTATGAGGAGAAGCTGCCGCGTGTCCCGAGCGACCCGCTGCTCATCCACCAGGTGCTCCTCAATATTCTGATGAACGCCGAGCATGCGATTGCCTCGACGGGCCGCGGCGGCCGTATCGAGATTACGACCGCCGTGCGACCGACAAAGGACATGGTCGTCGCAAGCATCCGCGACACGGGGCCTGGCCTCGCGCCTGACGTGCTGTCGCGCATATTCGAACCGTTCTACACAACGAAGGATGTTGGCCAGGGAACCGGACTTGGCCTGGCCATCGCCTACGGGATCGTGCAGGAACACGGCGGGCAGATTGGCGCCTCGAACCATCCAGGCGGTGGTGCCGTGTTTACGGTCGAACTGCCCCTGAAGCCGGCGCCGGGACGCCGATCGCATGATGGATGAAACGTTTCTCACGACCGAAGAGGTCTTGGAATACCTCCAAGTCAATCTGCGGACGGTGTACCGCCTGATCAAGGCCGGCAAGATTCCCGCGGTGCGGGTCGGGCGCCAGTGGCGCTTCCGGAAGCGAGACATCGATGCATGGCTCGACAGTCAGCGCCCGCGTGGCGGGGCGCGGCCGGCCGCGCCCGCAGCGCCGGTCCGACCCGCCTCCGGCGCCGCGCGCCCGCGTGTACTCGTCGTCGACGACGAGGCCAGCATTCGGGATCTGCTGGCGAAAACGCTGGCGCTCGCCGAGTACGACGTGGACGTGGCGCCTGATGGGCGAACGGCCCTCGAGCGCATGCGGATGTATCCCTACGATCTCCTGATCGCGGACCTCAAGATGCCAGGCATGGACGGACTGACCGTGATCCGCGAAGCGAAACGCTACAAGGCCGATCTGCCCGTCATCATCATCACGGGCTTCTCGACCGAGTCGAGCGCGATCGAGGCCGTGAATCTTGGTGTGGCCGGTTATCTCACGAAGCCATTCCGCGTGCCACAGGTCCTTGCTGCCGCCGCCAAAGCTCTTGGAGAATGATCCAGCTTTCTGAACTGACGAAGTCGTTCGGCGACCGGGTGCTGTTCGATTGCGTCACGTGGCAGATTGGCGACCGCGAACGGATCGGGCTGTGTGGTCCAAACGGCGCTGGCAAGACCACGTTACTGCGGATGATGGCCGGCCTCGAGGATCCCGACTCGGGCGCCATTCTCCGGCCAGCCTCCCTAACAGTCGGGTACTTACCGCAAGATGGCCTCTT
>JBGPHH010000047.1:0-20480 GCA_041484265.1 Vicinamibacteria bacterium | reverse complement strand
CCCGAGATGTCGGCCTTGTTGCCTACGCTGACGAAGGTTGACAATCCCAGCTGCCGTTCCACGGCGAGCTCGAAGATGGCCAGGCCGAGCGCGCCGCTCTGCGACGAGAGGGCGATGGTGCCGCTGCGGGGCATGATCGGCGAAAACGACGCATTCAGCCGCACTGACGGATCCGCGTTCACGAGGCCCATGCAGTTGGGGCCGACCATGCGCATCCCGTAGCCGCGAATCTTCTCGACCAGGCGTTCCTGAAGGGCTCGGCCCTCGGCACCGATTTCGGCGAAGCCGGCGGTGATGACAATCACCGCCGTGACGCCGGCCGCGGCGCAGTCGTCCACGACGCCGCCGACCGCTGCGGGCGGAACCGCAATCACCGCGAGATCGACGCCCGCGGGCGCGTCCCGCACGGACGCGAACGCCCGCAGACCGCCGATCTCGACGGCCTGTGGGTTGATGGGATAAATGGGACCGGTGAAGCCAGCCGACACCAGCGCCTCGAGAATGCGGCTGCCGATGTTCGGGTGGCGGTGCGACGGGCCGATGACGGCGACGGCTCGCGGACGGAACAATGGGCCGAGCGACGTCGCGGCGGCTTCGAGCGGCGGCGGTGACGCGGCCGGCAGCACGTCACGCCTTGGCAGTGGCCACAAGCGCATCCGGCAGCACGAACTCGCGCTCCGGATGGTGCACGGTCAACACCGGACACGAGGCCGTGCGGACGACTCGTTCGGCGACGCTCCCCAGGATCAGGCGGGCGACGCCACCGCGCCCGTGCGTTCCGATCACGATGAGATCGACGGTGTTGGTCTTCGCGTACTCGACGATGGCCTGGGCCGGCACGATCGAGGTGATGACGCTGCTCCTGGTCGGGGTGGCGGGTCGGTCGTTGTCGATCAGCAGTTCGTCGAGCTGCTTCTGCGCCGCTTCTTCGATGTCGCGCTGCAGATCAGGAAGCAGCATGACGTAGCTCTCGCCGCCGAAGCCGGCGTTTCTCATCATCACGTTCTCGGCGACGTGGATCACGTGCAGCGTGGCGCCAAAGGTGCGGGCGAGCGTGCGTCCGTAGGCCAGCGCGGCATCTGAGGCTTCGCTAAAGTCGGTGGCGACCAGGATGTTCTTCATGTGAATCATGATGCCCTCCCCGAGATCGGCCCCGGCGTGGAATGGCGATGACGCAGCCAGCGATCGATCTCCTCTAGTTCTCGACGGATGCGGTAGATAGCCGCGGCGAGGTTCTGTTGAATCGATGCCCGATCGTGATGCACGGCCAGGCGGTCCTCGATGCGGTCGATGACGAGCTCGGCGAGCGTCGTGAGGGCGTCGTGATCGGCCGGAGTCAAGTCGGCCACTCCGAGGTTGGGGACCGCCTTCAAAACATCCGCAAATTCGCCGACCGCTCGGTCGAGTTGGGGACCTGTTTCCAGGGACGCGATGCGATCGGCAATGGTCCTCGCCGCGGAGATGGCAGTATGCATGGCCAGAGAAATAGCACGCTCTGTGCCACAAGCGTAGTTCTGCACGGCCTTCCAGATAGGAGAAATCAGCCCGCGGTCGGGCCAGTGGCTGCTTGGAATGGGCGGGATATTTCCCCTATCGGGTGAAATTCCCCAATTCTTCGGATTCCTCGTCAGCTGCGGTAAGCTGCCACGCACTTGGCGCCCGGAGGCGCCGTGGATGTCGCAGACGACCAATCTTCAAAACAGCGCCATTCTGGCGGCGATCGTTGAATCTGCCGTCGACGGCATCGTCGTGATCGATGCCCGCGGCCGCATTGAAGCGTTCAATCGCAGCGCGGAGCGTCTGTTTGGCTATTCGGCCGCCGAAGTCATGGGCCAAAACGTCAACATGCTGATGCCGGCCCCCTATCACGACGAGCACGATCGGTATCTCGAGCGCTACCTCGCGACGGGGGTGCACAAGATTATCGGGATCGGTCGCGAAGTCTCCGCCCGCCGCAAGGACGGCAGCACGTTTCCCATCCATCTGTCGGTCGGCGAGATGTTGGTCAGCGGTGGGCGCAAGTTCACGGGGATCATCCACGATCTCACGTCGCGGGTCCAAGTCGAGGAGCAACTCCGCGACAGCGAAGCCCGCTGGCGGGCAGTCGTGGAATCCGCCGTCGATGGCGTCGTCCTCATCGATGCTCACGGTCGCATCGAAGCATTCAATCCGGCGGCCGAGCGACTGTTCGGTTATGCGGCCGCTGAAGTGATCGGCCGGAACGTCAGCGTGCTGATGCCGTCCCCGTATCGCGAGGAGCACGACGCGTATCTCGAACGATATCTCACGACCGGCGTGAAGAAGATTATCGGCATCGGTCGTTCGGTCTTCGGTAGCCGTAAGGACGGAACGACGTTTCCCATCCACCTGTCGGTCGCCGAGATGACGGTCGGCGGCGAGCGCAAGTTCTCGGGGATCATCCACGACCTGACGTCGCGAGTGCACCTGGAAGAGCAGCTGCGCGAGCAGGCTGCCCTGGCCAGACTCGGCGAAATGGCGGCTGTTCTCGCCCATGAAGTGAAGAACCCGCTGGCCGCCGTTCGAGGGGCGATTCAGGTGATCGCCGGCCGGCTGCCGTCAGACAGTCGGGATGCGGCCGTGATGGGGGAAGTCATCCGGCGCATCGATGGACTGAACGACTTGATGAAGGATTTGCTGCTGTTCGCGCGGCCGCCGCAGCCGAAGCCGGCGCCGGTGGACCTGGTGTCTTTGCTCGAAATGACCGCCGGTCTCCTCCACGAAGACACGGCCTTCAAGGACCTGCGCGTGGAAGTCTCGGGATCGGTTCCACCCGTGATGGCCGATGCCAGCCTGCTCGGCGTCGTGTTCGAGAATTTGCTGCTGAACAGTGCTCAGGCCATGAAAGGCCGGGGCGTCATCGGGGCGTCGGTGACGTCGATTGAGGGTCGCTGCGAGATTGTCATCATCGACTCCGGTCCGGGAATTTCTCCAGAGGTGCGGGAGAAAATGTTCACGCCGTTTTTCACCACCAAGTCCAAGGGCACCGGGCTGGGCTTGCCAACCACGAAGCGATTCGTCGAGGCGCACGGCGGGACCATTACGGTCGAGTGTCCGGCTAGTGGCGGAACCACAATTACAGTGCGGTTGCCTCTAGCCTCCAGCCTTGGCGCGACTCTTGAAAAGGGATGAACAACGTGAGCGAACAGACCTCGTTCATCACCGAAGCGACAACCGCAAAGGCTGGAGGGGCAGGGCCAGAAGCCACGCCGAAAAATTCCCACATGGCGAAAAAATTACCATCGTTGCGGGTTCTCATCGTCGATGACGAGCCGCTCATTCGTTGGTCCCTGTCTGAGACGCTGTTGGCTTCCGGTCATTCCGTGATCGAGGCGTGCGATGGCGAAACTGCTCTTCGCACTCTGTCGGAAGGCAAGGAGCCGGTAGATGTCATCGTGCTTGACTATCGTCTCCCGGACTCAAACGACCTGAGCCTGCTGTCGACGCTGCGGCGCCTCGCGCCCTTCAGTCAGATCATTATGATGACGGCCTTCGGTACGCCGGACATGACCAACGGGGCGTTGAATCTTGGCGCTTATCGTGTCGTGGCCAAGCCCTTCGAAATGCACGATATGGCCGCGCTCGTCCTCCAGGCCTACGACGCACGCCCGCACTAGGGCGGCACGCCCGCACCTTCGCACCGTCGCACGTCCGCACCGTATACTACAGAGCCATGCCCGCGCCGACCGTTCTCGTTGTTGATGACGAACAGCTGATTCGCTGGACCTTGGCCACCCGCCTGAGCGAGGAAGGGTACCGTGTGCTCGAGGCCGAGACGGCCGCAGGAGCTCTCGATCGCGTGCGAGAGGGTGTCGACCTCGTCCTGCTCGACTACAAGCTGCCCGATGGGGACGGTCTGGCGGTCCTCAAGAAGATCAAGGAACACGATCCCGAGACGCTGGTCATTCTGCTGACCGCGCACGTCAGCGTCGACCTGGCCGTCGAGGCGATGAAGCAGGGCGCGTATCACTACGCCAACAAGCCGTTCAACGTCGATGAAATCGTGCTCCTGGTCGAGAAAGCGCTCGAAACGACGCGGCTCCGTCGGGAGGTGCGCACCCTGCGGGCCACGCAGGCCCAGCCCTACAGTCTCGACCGCATCGTTGGCGACAGCGCCGCGATGGTCGGTATCCGGGCGCTCCTGCAGAAGATCGCCGCGAGCCCCGCGTCAACCGTCCTGCTGACCGGCGAGAGCGGGACCGGGAAGGATCTGGCCGCCAAGGTCATCCACTACGCGAGCGACCGGGCGAACAAGCCCTTCATGAACATCACGTGCTCAGCCTTGCCCGAGCAGTTGCTCGAGAGCGAGCTGTTCGGGCACGAGCGCGGCGCGTTTACCGGTGCGGATCGCCAGAAGCGAGGGCTCCTCGAATCGGCCGACGGCGGCACGGTGTTCCTCGACGAGATCGCTGAGATGATGCCCGTGCTTCAGGCGAAGCTGTTGCGGTTTCTTGAGGAGAAGGCCTTCAAGCGTGTCGGCGCCTCCGCCGACATCAAAGTGGACGTGCGGGTCATCGCCGCCACCAACCGGAAGCTCGAAGACGAAGTGCGTCAGGGGAAATTTCGAGAGGACCTGTACTATCGGCTGAACGTGCTGCCGATCGCGCTGCCACCCCTGCGAGCCCGGGCTGAGGATCTGCCGCTCCTCATCAACTTCTACATCGACATCTTCAATCGCGAATTCAAGAAGCGCGTGCGCGGCGTCACCCCAGACGCGATGGCCCGCCTGCGGAGTTACCCGTGGCCGGGCAACGTCCGCGAGCTGCGAAATGCGATCGAGCGCGCGATGCTGTTGACCGAGGAGCCGGTGCTCGGCGTCGACCAGTTCCCCCTCGGCGGCGGCCTGGCCCGGCTGACCGAGGGCTTCGAGCTGCCCGCCACGGGCGTCGACCTCGAGCAGCTGGAGCGCTCGCTCGTGGTGCAGGCCCTCGAACGCAGCGGATGGAACCAGACCAAGGCCGCCGGCCTTCTCGGCCTCAATCGCGATCAGATCCGGTATCGTGTCGAGAAATTCAAGCTCGAGCGGCCCACCCAGGCCTGAGTCCGCCGCGTGACCGATCGAGGACTGACCTCGGCCGAGGCGGCGCGGCGGCTCGCCGAATATGGCCCCAACGAGCCGGCCCCGAGCCGGCGCCTGTCCGCGGCCGTGCAGTTCCTGCACCTGTTCGCCAATCCGCTTGTCGCCATTCTGCTGGTGGCGGCCGGCATTTCGGCCTCGCTCGGTCAGCCCGTCGACGCCGGCATCATCGTGACGATCGTCGTGCTCGGCGTCTCGATCAACTTCTGGCAGTCGTATCGATCGCAGCAAGCCGCCGAAAGGCTTCGCGCCTCGGTGGCGCCGACGGCGACCGCCCTGCGTGACGGCCGTTGGCAGGAAATTCCCCCGCGAACGGTGGTGCCCGGAGACGTGATCCGCCTGTCGGCAGGGGACCTCGTACCCGCCGACGGACGGCTGCTCGAGTCGCGCGATCTCTCGGTCCAGCAGTCCATGCTGACGGGAGAGTCATTGCCGGCCGACAAAATGGCCGCGACGAGCGAGGTGACCGGCGATCCGAGCCCCGACGACAGCCGTCTCGTCTTTCTCGGGACGTCGGTCGTCAGCGGCACCGGCACGGCGATTGTCGTCACCACCGGGACGCACACGTTATTCGGCGACGTCGCCGCGCGTCTGGGATCGCGTGTGCCGGAGAACGAGTTCGAACATGGCCTCCGACGATTCAGCCTGCTGATTCTTCGAACGACGATCGTCCTGGTCCTGTTCATCGTGCTGGTCGGACTCGCCCTCAAGCACGATGGCTTCGAAACTCTGCTCTTCGCCGTAGCGCTCGGCGTCGGTCTCACGCCAGAATTCCTCCCGGTGATTGCCTCCATCACGCTGACGCAGGGTGCGCTCCGCATGGCGCGCGAGCAGGTCATCGTCAAGCATCTGCCGGCGATCCAGAACCTCGGCAGCATCGATGTGCTGTGCAGCGACAAGACCGGGACGTTGACGACAGGGGTGATGCAGCTCGATCGCGCCATCGATCCGCTCGGCCAGGCCTCCGACCGGGCGCTGAAGCTGGCGTGTCTGAACAGCCGCCTCGAGACGGGCATTCGAAGCCCGCTCGACGCGGTGATTCTTCAGCACGACACCCCCGACGGCATTGCCTACCGCAAGCTCGACGAGATCCCGTTCGACTTCAATCGGCGTCGCATCTCCGTGGTCGTGGAGACGCCTGAAGGCGAGGGCCACCGCCGGTTGTTGATTACCAAAGGCGCCCCGGAGTCGATCCTGGCGCTCGCGACCGCCATTGAAGCCGGCGAAACGGTGACGCCGATCGACGACGCGTCGAGAGCCGCCGTGGCTGCCGTGCATCAGACACTGAGTGCCGACGGGCTGCGCGTGCTGGCCGTCGGGTACCGCTACGTTGAGCCGCGCGACGCTTATTCGCGTGCCGATGAATCGGATCTCGTCCTGGCCGGTTTCGTCAGCTTTACGGACCCGCTCTTGCCGGACGTCGCCGCGACGCTCAACGAGCTCGCGCGCGACGGCGTGACGGTCAAGATTCTCACCGGAGACAACGATCTCGTGGCGCGTCACGTCTGCCAGTCGATCGGGATCGATGGCGAGAAGATCGTGACCGGCGAGGAGATTGGGCGCTTGGATGATGCGGCGCTCGGTCATGTGGCGGAGCAGACGTCGGTGTTCGCGCGCGTGTCGCCGGCGCAGAAGAACCGGATCATCCTGGCGCTGAAACGCCGCGGTCACGTGGTCGGTTTCCTGGGCGACGGCATCAACGACGCGCCGTCGCTCCACACCGCCGACGTCGGCATCTCGGTCGTGACGGCCACCGACGTGGCGAGGGAAGTGGCCGACATCGTCCTCGGCCAGGCCAGCCTTCGCGTGCTGCATCGCGGCATTCTCGAAGGCCGCCGCGCGTCTGGCAATCTGATGAAGTACCTGTTGATGGGCACCAGCTCGAATTTCGGCAACATGTTCAGCATGGCCGCCGCGTCGCTCGTCTTGCCGTTTCTGCCGATGCTGCCGACGCAGATCCTGCTCAACAACTTCCTCTACGACCTGGCCCAGGTGACGATCCCCACCGACAACGTCGACGCCGCGTATCTCCGGCGGCCGCAAAAGTGGGACCTCCGCGTGATTCGCAACTTCATGGTGTTTATCGGGCCCATCAGCTCCGTGTTCGACTTCCTGACGTTCTACGTGTTGTTGCGGGTGTTCCAGGCGGACCAACGGCTGTTTCACACTGGATGGTTTGTGGAGTCGCTGGCGACGCAGACGCTGGTGCTGTTCGTGATTCGCACGATGGGGAACCCGCTTCGGAGTCGGCCCAGCCGCTCGCTGACCCTGATGACGTGCGCCATCGTGGCGATTGGCGCCTTGCTTCCGGTCACCCCACTCGCGTCGCTCCTGGGATTCACGAGGTTGCCGGCGACGTATTTCGCCTTCCTGGTCGCGGCCACGCTCGGGTATCTCGCGTTGGTCGATATCGCCAAGCGCCAGCTCTGGACGCACCTGCGAACGTCTTAGCCAAGGACCTGTGTATGCGCGTGATTCGCGATCACGACGTTCTGACAAGGGCGACGGCGTTGCTGCTCCTGCAGGCCACGGTGTTGTTCCTGTTCGGGCAGCCGCCGATTTGCACGTGCGGGTACGTCAAGGCGTGGGAGGGCGTGGTGCTGTCGTCGGGCACCTCGCAGCATCTGACCGACTGGTATACGTTCTCGCACATCGTCCACGGGCTGCTGTTCTACGCGCTCTCGTGGTGGCTGTTCCCGCGCTGGTCGGTGGGCTCGCGGCTGGTGTTTGCCATCGGCGTCGAAGCGACGTGGGAGATCGCGGAGAACACGCCCTGGGTGATCCAGGCGTATCGAAAGCAGGCGCTGGCGCAGGGCTACGTGGGGGACAGCATCATCAACTCCATCTCCGACACGTTCTCGATGATGCTGGGCTTTGCCCTCGCACGGATGTTACCGGTATGGGCGACCATCGCGCTTGGCCTCGGCCTGGAGGGCGGGCTGGCCTACGCCATTCGCGACAACCTGACGCTCAACATCCTGAATTTCATCCATCAGTTCGATGCGATCCATCGCTGGCAATCGGGCGGGTGACGTTACTCCTCGCCGCCGGCGACTTCGTACCGCGCGCGGATGGCCTGGGCGATCGCCTCACACGCGTGTTGGGCGCCAAGCGCGTCGGCGCGTTGCTCGAGCTCCATCACGCGGGCCGCGAGCAGCCGGTCGCGGAACACGTCCTCGAGCCAGCGGGAGAAATCGTGCCGGGCGAGGTGTCCCTGCAGCGACTCAGCTGGGAGCGCGGCGAGCAGTCCGACGAAGGCTCGGAGGGACTGAGCGCGCGGTCCCGTCTGTCCATCCTGCGTGAACACGAACGCCTGAGCGTTTCGGATCGGCATGTCGAGATATTTCGTTCGATGGCGGACGTGGCCCGTCAGCCTGGGCGCCAGCTGGAACCGGCGCACTTGGCCATGCGCCTCTTCACTGCCGGGCAGCAGGGCGGCCTCCGTCGTCTGCAGATCGCGGAAGATGTCCGCCGGCAGCATCATCTTGCCGCAGGCCTTGCACATCTCCTGCAACGCGAGGGCCTCCTGAACCGTGCTCTCGCGGGTGACCATCACGACCGCGTCGCTCGTGGCGCGAATCGACTCATCAAGAGCGGAGACCCGGTACGTCACGAGGATATAGCCGGCCAGCTCGGGATCGAGCAGATGCGCCTTGCCTGCGCCAAGAAAGTAGTGGGCCTCGTCGAGCAGAATCTTGTGCGGTAATCCCGTTCGGCGTCGAAGCTGGGCCAGCACCGGCAAAAGCGAGCCGAGATACTCGACCTTGTCCTCGTGAGCCATCTTCGAGAGGTCGACAATCACGCTGACGTCCGAATAGCGCAGCGCCTGCTCGAGCTCGCGGGGGCTCGGCGGCGGATCGTCGCCTCCCAACGCGATCACGCTCGGCAACGCTTCGAGCGACCGGTAGTCGCCCTCCGGATCGATGATGCAGACGCAGTAGCTCTGGAGGATGAGCTGTTCGCAGATCAGACCCGCGAGCCAGGATTTTCCCGTGCCGGGTTCGCCGGCGATGACGATCGTGCGCCCGCGGACGGCCAGACTCACGGGTTCGCCGTCGTGCTGCCGCCCCAGGTACAGCCGCCGCCGGCCCATCTGTCCAGCCGACAACCTCGGCTGACGTACGATGCGCATGATGTAGTCGGCGACTGCGGCCGGAGCCGTTCCGTGGATGATCTCGTCGGCCACCGCGCGGAGCGCGGGGCTGCCCCATTCGACGGCAACCCCTACTTCGCAGGCGTCGAGGAGATCGTGATCGTTTTCGGCGTCACCGATACCCACCGCATTGTGAATCGAGACGCGCAACGCGCGAAGCGCCTGCCTCAATCCCGTGGACTTGGCGATCGCCTGCGGCAAGACCATCAACCGGCTGCGATTGAACAGCAGGACCAGCGGCTGTTCGAGTGCGCGAACGACTTCGAGGATCGGAGCGGCGGCGCTCGCTCTCGCCTCGATGACGGACTCGCCGGCCACGACGTCGATGCCCCGTCGCTTGAATTCATCGAGGACGAGCTCGCTCGGCGGGTGGCCGAGCCGCACGTGACGGCCGGTCGACGGGAACTCGAGGACCGCGCCGTTTTCTCCGACGACGACGTCGAAGCACGACAGGTCACCGGCTGCATGCCGCAAGTCGGGGAGGCGGCGCCCGGTGACGAGCACTACGACGATCCCCCGTTGCCGGGCGTCCGCGATGGCGGCGCGCACGGCCGGATCGATCCCGCCGTTTCCGGCAATCGTGCCGTCGTAGTCGAGGGCCAGGGCAGAAAACTTCATAGGACCTTGTTCATGGGAAGATTCCCAGTTCCAGGTACACGCGCGCGACCTTGTTGATGGCAGTCAAGAACGCCGCCGTGCGTAGATCCTGCAGGCCAGGCTGGCGCCGAAGGGTCTCGCGAATCTCCTGATAGGCGAGGGTCATCGTGCGCTCGAGCCCTGAGTTCACGGTGCTCAGCTCATCGGGTCCCTCGAGCCGTCCGAAACGCACATGTGAGAGATTCTTGAGCCACTCGAAATACGAGACCGTCACGCCGCCGGCGTTGGCATAGATATCCGGGATGACGAGCGTCCCTTTGGCGCGGAAGACCTCGTCAGCTTCAGACGTGGTCGGGCCGTTGGCGCCCTCGAGGATGATCCGGGCTTTGATGCGCGAGGCGTTCTCGGCCGTCAGTTGATTTTCGAGCGCCGCCGGCACGAGGACGTCGCAGTCGAGTTCCAGCGCGTCGGTGCTCCGGGGGAGGGGGGTCGCGCCGGGAAAGCCGAGAATCGATCGCGTGCCCTTCCGATGCGCGGCGACCGCTTCTTCGTCGAGCCCTTTGGGGTCTGCGATGGCGCCTTCAGGGACGGCGATGGCGATCACTCGCGCGCCGTGCTCGCGGCAGAACTTCGCCGTGTGGTACCCGACGTTGCCAAGGCCCTGGACGACGACCCGCTTGCCCTCGATCCCGGTTGGAAGGCCGAGGGCTTTCATGTCGTCGGCCTGCGAGCACGCCTCCTTGAGCGCGTACAGGAGCCCCCGTCCGGTGGCCTCTTTCCGGCCCCGGATGCCGCCCTCGGTGACGGGCTTTCCTGTGACACACGCCATGGCATCGAGTTGCCCGGGGTTGAGCGCCGCATACGTGTCGACGACCCACGCCATCTCCCGCTCGCCGGTGCCGGCGTCCGGTGCGGGCACGTCCAGGCCGGGACCAATCAGGTTCCGCTTCACGAGCTCATGCGTGTAGCGGCGGGTGATGCGCTCCAGCTCTTCGCTGGTCCGTGTGTGCGGATCGACCTGGACGGCACCCTTGGCGCCGCCGAACGGGACGTCCACCACGGCGCACTTGTAGGTCATGAGCGCCGCGAGCGCCTTTACCTCCGATTCATCGACGGCCGTGCTGAAGCGAATGCCGCCCTTGGTGGGGAGCCGGTGGTGGCTGTGCTCGGCGCGCCACGCGCGAATGACTTCGATCCGTCCGTCGGCGTGGCGGATGGGAAACTGAAAGGCGTGGACGCCGTCACAGGCGCGGATTTGATCAAGCAGTCCCTTGGCGTGCCCGCTCGCCGCCGCGGCGCGATCGAAGTAGAAATTGACGTTGTCTTCCAGGCTTCGAGGCATTGGGCATCCTAACGGATCGTCGCGACACTCGACCAGACCGGCGCTATGATGTGCCACTCATGCTCATCAGGCGACAAGCTGACCGCGAACGTCTCACCACCGCCCTGTACTTCATGGTGGCGGGGCTCTTCCTCTACCTCATCTTCCTCGTCTTTCAGCCGTTCTTCGTGCCGCTCGGCTGGGCCGCTGTGCTGGTGATCGTCTTTCATCCCGTGCACATTCGCCTGGAGCGGCGCTGGGGCCAGTCTCGAGCCGCGATCCTGAGCACCGCCGCTGTCGGGCTCATCGTGGTCGTACCCCTGTTGATGGTGCTGACCGCTTTCGTCGCGGAAGCCATTCAAGCGGCCAGCGACGTTCAGAGTGCTGTTGCCGAAGGCCGTCTGGGATGGCTCGATCGGGCATGGACATGGCTCCAGCGCCGTTCGATAGGCACCACGCATTTCGACCTGACCTCGACAGCCGTGGACATCGCGCGGCAGGGGGCCTCGGCCCTCGCCGCGCAGGCCGGGACCGTGCTGCAGAACATCGTGCTGTTTCTGTTCAATCTCACGGCCACCCTGTTTGCGACATTCTTTATCTTCCGCGACCGGGACGCGATCATGGAGGCGATCAGAAAGGCGCTGCCCCTTGACGAGCACCTTCGGGAACGCCTCATCGTGCAGACGGGCGACTTGGTGTCGGCCAGCGTCATCTCTGCGGCGGTGGTCGCGGCGGTGCAGGGTCTGCTCGGCGGCCTGGCGTTCTGGGCCCTCGGGCTTGACGCCCCGACTTTCTGGGGCGTCGTGATGGCCTTCTTCTGCTTGTTGCCCTTTGGTGCGTGGGTCGTATGGTTGCCGGCGGCCATTCTCCTCGCCGCGGGCGGAGAGGTGTGGCGCGGCGTCATCCTCGCAGGAGTTGGCGTCGGCATCGTCAGCGCCGTCGACAACTTTCTCCGCCCCGCGCTCATCAGCGGCAAGTCGGGCATGAACGGGTTGCTGGTCTTCATCAGTCTGATTGGCGGGCTGGCCGTGTTCGGGTCGCTCGGTCTCGTCCTGGGCCCAACGCTCGTGGCCGTGGGCATAGGCCTCTTGAAGACGTTTACGAACGACGATGCCCCTATTTCCCCAGAACAATCTTCAGTTCTCCCCACCAAGTGACGGTTCCAAACGGCAAAAGCGCTGGTCTCGTCGTCGAGGACAACAGTGCAGCGTCCATGTGCTCGACATATGTAACCTTGTCGTCGACTCGTGTCAGTCTGATGTAACTGCCCGGCTCCGACGAGAAGTACGTGAACTCCCCCGATGAGGTCAACTGCAGCGGACGATCCCCTCGACTCGTCCAATAGAACTTTCCATCGACGACCCTGATGAGGAGGCGCTCGTTCTTGGCCTCGGCTGCACCGAGCACCAGTCGTGCGGTCCGCCCTTGGGTGGAGTCTATTCTCACCGTGGGGAGGCCTTCGAGTGCCGTCGCGCCAGCCGGAATCTCGACGCGCTTCGGTTGTGCCTGTCCGAACGAGCTGGATGCCATGAGGCAGAACAATGCTGTCGCCACGGCCATCGCGCCCATTCGTTTCGTGGATTTCATACCCCGTCCCACCCCTTCCAGACCAACTGAAACCGCAAGCACCGTGCCTGCGCTTCTTCCTGGGCGTGCGCGCCATCTGGCCGGAAAGCAGGCCCTAGCGACCGCACCCGCCGGCCGGTCGCGGGAAATTTCCGGAAATGAGGGAAGAATTCCGCGGCTAGAATCGACAGTGCGTGATTGAGGTCACGGTGAATGCAACGTGGCGGACGGTATGTCGGGTTGTGGATTTTCGCCCTCGTGTTCGGCTGGAACGAAGCGTCCACCGTCGTTTACCTGCGCGAGATCTACCTCCGTGTCGGAAACACTGTCGTGAGTTATCCCTTCGCGCTTGTTTCCCTTCCCACCCGCCTGATCGCCATCGAGGTGGTGCGTGAAGCCTGCACCATCGTCATGCTCGGAACCGTCGGCTGGTTGGCGGGACGCCGGTGGGCCGATCGGATAGGCGCATTCCTGCTGTTGTTTGGCAGTTGGGATCTGATCTACTACGCGGTTCTCAGACTCTTGGTTGGATGGCCAGGCAGCCTGGCGACGTGGGACGTCCTCTTCCTGATTCCCTTGCCTTGGGTGGGGCCCGTGTGGGCGCCCGCGACAGTCGCCGCCATCTTCATCATGACCGGCAGCTATCTGTTCTGGACCCCGGAACGCCCGCGCCTGTACGGCAAGAAGGACATCGCCCTGCTGCTCGCGTCGACACTTGTTGTCGTCGGAGCCTTCCTCGCTGAGTGGAGACTTGTCCTCGACCCGCAGCTGTCGAGGGAATTTCCTGCCTGGTTGTTCTGGATTGGTGTCGCGCTGGGAACGGGCTGGTTCGTGCGCGTGGAGCGGCGAGCGGTTGCCAATTAGGGCGGGTGCCGCGATCAGCCGGACCGAGTCAGTCCTCGGTAAACGGGGTGTCCCGAACTTCTCGAGTAAGGCCAGAGCCCGGCAAGTTCCTGGTACGGCTGTTGCTCCGCTTGACCGCGGAGATCAGTGGCCTTTGAGAATCGGGCGCACGCCGGACGGCTGCTGGCTAGCCGACTGGACGAGTACCGAAACCAGCATCCCCTGGTGCTCGCTATTCCTCGTGGCGCCGTGCCGATGGGGAGAGTCGTGGCCGAGGCGCTCGGCGGCGAGCTGGACGTCGTTCTTGTACGGAAGCTTCGCGCGCCCGAAGATCCGGAGCTGGCCATCGGATCAATAGACGAAACCGGCGCGGTGTATCTGGATCCGGATGCACGTGGCCTCTGGGACGAGCGCTATCTCGTTCACGAGAAGAAGATCCAGCTGGACACGCTTAGGCGGCGGCGTCAAAGGTACGATCCCGCCGGGTCGCCCATTGATGCGGCCGGTCGTGT
Organism: Vicinamibacteria bacterium; assembly: GCA_041484265.1. Classification (GTDB taxonomy): domain Bacteria; phylum Acidobacteriota; class Vicinamibacteria; order Vicinamibacterales; family CAVVIG01; genus 2-12-FULL-65-11. The sequence goes on along the minus strand of JBGPHH010000047.1, from coordinate 6,393 downwards.
CGCGATTGTGCTCGACGATGGCATTGCCACCGGCTCGACCATGATTGCCGCGCTGAGAGCGGCGCGCGCGAGGCGGCCCTCGAAGCTCGTCGCGGCCACTGCAGTGGCATCGGCCGACGCCCTGCGCCTGATTCGCGGGGAAGCGGACGACGTCATATGCCTGGAGACGCCGGAGCTGCTGTTCGCAATCGGGTACCACTTCCATGACTTCTCGCCGGTATCTGATGAGGAAGTTATCGCCACGCTCCGGGACGTGCGAAAGACGCACGCTGCGCCTGGGTAGGCGGAACCTCAATGGTGCTGGAACTCGCATCCAAGGTGGCGTTTCTCAAATGCCCCGAGGCCTATTCGCCACAGCCCACCCACGTCGACATCGTCGAGACGCACATGTCGTACGTGTTCTTGGCAGGCGCCTTCGCCTACAAGCTCAAGAAACCGGTCCGACAGGAACAGCTCGATTTCACGACGCTCGAGCGGCGCCGCTACTACTGCTCTGAAGAGGTTCGACTGAATCGTCGCCTGGCCGACGACGTGTACCTAGGCGCGATTCCGTTGACACAGGAACGCGATGGAACGCTCGCGCTCGGTGGAGCGGGCGAGACGGTCGACTGGATGGTCCACATGCGGCGGCTTCCCGCCGCCCATATGCTGGATGCGATCATGGCCCGCCGTCCTGTCCACGCGAGGGAGGTGGATGAGATCGCCCGCAGGCTGGCGGATTTCTACGCGCAGGCTCCAGCCCTCTCGATAGCTCCTCAGGTTTTGCGGGAACGACTGGCGCGCGGGCTCCACACGGACCTCGAGGAGTTGGTTCGACCCGAGTTCGGTTTGAATCGCGAACGGATCGAACGCGTCGTACAGCAACAGCGCGCGTTTCTCGCGGAGCGAGCCGCCCTCTTCGATGTGCGGGCGCGCGCCGGACGAATCGTCGAAGGCCACGGCGATCTCCGCCCGGAGCACATGTGTCTTTTCCCGCCAGCCGCGATCATCGATTGTCTGGAATTCTGCGAGGAACTTCGGCAGGTCGATCCGGCCGACGAGCTCAGCTTTCTCGCTCTTGAATGCACGAGACTCGGCCAGCCGCATGTCGGTCAATGGTTTCTTGAGGTGTATACGCGGACGACGGGCGACGCGCCGCCCTCAGACCTCTTGCACTTCTACCGCAACTACCGCGCCCTCCGGCGGGCGAAGATCGCTGTGTGGCGATTGAAGGATTCGGCCGTGCGTGATCGCGAGCGCTTTGCCTCCAAGGCACGACGCTATCTCGAGCTGACCGCCGTGTGACCTTCGCGTCTCAGCGTCGCGGCCAGCCGGCGGGCTCCATGCCATAATCGATGCCCTTCCCGGCCGGGCGCGCGCGCTTCGCGTCGCGGCGGCTTCGAACGTGACGATACGTACGGCCGCCCGGCGGGCAAGGATGGGGGCAGCACTGATGGCCAGCGACGACCTGCTCTTATTTACGATGGAGGCGGGTCGCCCATACGGTGAGCGCGTCGCCCGGCATCTGGGACTCTCCCTCGCAACACACGAAGAGCGGGAGTTCGAATGGGGGCACCACAAGACGCGGCCGCTCCAGAACGTCCGAGGGCGCGACGTCTACGTCGTCCAGTCGCTCCACGGCGATCTCAGGCACAGCGTCAACGACCGGCTGTGCCGGCTCCTCTTCTTTCTCGGCGCGCTGCGGGATGCGTCGGCGGCGCGAATCACCGCCGTGGTGCCGTTTCTCTGTTATTCGCGCAAGGACAGCAAGACGAAGGCTCGCGATCCGGTCACCAGCCGGTACGTCGCCGGATTCTTCGAATCGGTCGGCGTCCACCGCGTGGCGACGGTCGAAGTCCACAACGTGGCCGCCTTCCAAAATGCCTTCCGCTGCCCGACCGAACATCTCGAACCTCACCATGTCTTCGCCGACTACTTCGCCACGCAGGTGGCCGATGCGCCCGCGGTCGTCGTGTCTCCCGATCTCGGCGGGATCAAGCGTGCCACGCGCTACAGGCGGGCTTTGGAGCGACGGCTCGGGCGGGAACTCCCGAGCGCGGTTCTGGAGAAGGAGCGCAGCCAGGACGTCGTGAGCGGTCATCGAGTCGTCGGCGACGTATCGGGACGCGTCGTCCTGCTCGTCGATGACATGGTCTGCGGCGGGACGACGCTGTCGCGCGCTGCTGATGCGTGCCGGAAGGCGGGCGCCACGCGCGTGATCGCTGCCGCGGCCCATGGCGTGTTCGCCCCCGGAGCCGCGCGCGCACTCGCGAGCGCTCCTCTCGATCGTCTTGCCGTACTCGATCACATTCCGCCGCTCGATCTGGATCCAGCGCTCGGCGATCTCCCTCTCGATATTCTGGATGGATCCTCGCTCGTGGCAGAAGCCGTTCGTCGGATGCACAGCGGCGAATCACTCACGGCGTTGTTCGACGTGTGAGCACGCGCGCGACGGTTGGCTTGCTCGGCGGCTATGCGAGGTAATCGGTGAAGCTGGGCCATGCGACCGCGTGCATTATCTTCCGGATGCGGCACCGGGAGGTCGGTCACCCGCCTCCTTGTCCTGGTGGTCGCGTTCTCAGAAGCCGCGTCAGCGGCCACGCGTCACATGACCCAGGCTGTCGCCGAAGGATGCAATCTCTGCACCAGCGCCAATCCAGATGAATCAGCCCGAATTGACCGGTAGAGCCGGTACGAGCTGCGAGTTTTCCCTCATGGTCCATGGAAAAAGCCGCGCCCAATCAAAGAGCAAGTCTGATGGTTGACCGATGAGTCTGGAGACGTGGCGGCGCGAAGTCGAGGTGGCACTCCGCGTAGTGCGGGATGCCACGATACTTGCGCGCGAGATCCGTCGACAGTTCGGTCAGCAGGCATTGCTGAAAGCAGACCGGTCTCCCGTCACCGCCGCGGATCTCGCGGTACAAGCTTTCGTCGCTCATCACCTACACCTCGCGTTCCCAGACGATCCGCTGGTCGCCGAAGAGCACTCGGCGTTGCTGCAGGCTCCCGAGGCGCAGCCGATTCTGCAGGCTGTGCTCGGTGTACTCCATCGCGCGGTCCCGGATTTGGCGCCCGATCGCGTGCTCGAAGCCATCGATCGCGGCGGCGGGTCGCCGGGGGATCGATTTTGGACGCTCGATCCCATCGACGGCACGAAGGGATTCGTTCGCGGCGGTCACTACGCCGTGGCGCTGGCCTGCATCGTGCGAGGACGTGTGACGGTGGGGCTGCTCGGGTGTCCTCAGCTGGCGTTGAGTGATGGGGGGCACGAAGCCGTCGGCTCAGTCGTCTACGCGGTCCGGAATGGCGGGGCGTTCCAGACGCCGCTGGCGCCCGGCCGCGAGTCCAAGCCGCTTCACGTCTCCTCCTGTCGAGAGCCACGCGAGGCCCGGATCCTTCGCTCCTTCGAAGACGCGCACATTGCTGTGGGCCCGTTTCAGGCGATCGTCCGGCTGTTGGACATCAAGGCCGCTCCGATGCCGATGGACAGCCAGGCGAAGCACGCCATGATTGCGGCAGGACGAGCCGACGTGCTCATGAGAATCCCAGCGACGCAGGACATGCGCGAGAAGATTTGGGATCAGGCGGCCGGCGCCATCCTCATCGAAGAGGCTGGTGGACGAGTGACTGATCTGAGAGGCGCCACTCTCGATTTTGGAACGGGCCGCGTACTGACCTCCAATCACGGCGTGATCGCCTCGAACGGCCATTTGCACGACGCGGTGCTGCACGCCGTCCGGGGCGTCATGAGCTCGACGGGTGAGAGCAGACATCCATGATCGCGATCGACGGCGCGCAGCAATCTGGCAGTGGCACCATCGTCCGTCATGCGGTCGCGCTCGCAGCACTGCTGGGCCGGCCGGTGCGGGTGTTCAATGCCCGGAAGAGGCGACGCTCGCCGGGACTGCGGCCACAACACGTGACGAGCATTCGTGCGTGTGCGGCAATGTGCGGCGCCACGACGGGAGGCGTCTCGACCGACAGCACGGACTTCACGTTCGTGCCCGGCTCGCGCATCGCCGGCGGGACTTATGAGTGGGACATCGGGACGGCGGGATCGACCACCATGCTCGCATTCAGCGTTCTTCCGCTGGCCTGCTTGGCGGATGGTCCCACTCGAGCACGGATCGAGGGCGGGGTCTTCCAGGATTCCGCGCCGTCCCCCTATCACTCGAAGCATGTGCTCGCCGCGTACCTTCGGCGGATGGGGGTGGCCATGAACCTCGACGTCAGGCGGCCAGGCTACGTTCCACGAGGCGCAGGCATCGTTGAGCTGACCGTCACCCCTGCTCCCCGAGGCCTTCAATCCGTGGCTTCGGCCGAACCGGGCGCGTACCATGAGGTTCGTGGCATCGCCCTCTCGAGCCACTTGGCCGAACGGCGCGTCAGCGAGCGGATGGCTTCAGCCTGCGAAGACCACCTGAGGGCGGCCGATCTGTCGTGCTCGATCGAGCGCATCGACGATCAGACCGCGTACCACGCCGGCGCAAGTCTCGCAATCTGGGCGGAGAGCACGACCGGCTGTCGTTTGGGCGCGGATCGCGCTGGGGCCCTCGGCCGGAGCTCAGAGGCGATCGGAGAATTCGTGGCGAAGACCTTCCTCCAAGATCTTCGAAGTGGCGCGACCGTCGATCGACATGTGGCGGACCAGCTGGTGCTCTTCGCCGCGCTCGCCCACGGCACCTCGCGCTACATCGTCCCGCGCGAGACCGAGCATCTGGCCACCAATCTCTGGCTCATCGGGCAGTTCGGCGCGCGTGGCACCGTCGAGAAAAGACAGGTGGTCATTGAGGGACTCGGACTCCATCGCGTGCGGACAAGCGAAGGGGTGACCGTACGATAGCCAACGCCGACCGTGTGACGCTGTTCTTGTGCGGCGATGTGATGACGGGCCGTGGTGTCGATCAGATCCTGCCCCATCCGAGCGGTCACCAGCTTTTCGAGTCCTACGTCCAGGACGCGCGTGAGTACGTGAAGCTCGCCGAATCGCTCAACGGTCCTATTGCCAAGCCTGTGACAGGCTCCTACATCTGGGGAGATGCGCTGGCCGAGTTGGTGCGCGTCGGGCCCGACGCACGGATCATCAATCTGGAGACGAGCGTCACGGTGAGTGACGACTATTGGAGAGGGAAGGGCATCAACTATCGGATGCATCCGGAGAACGTAGAATGTTTGACCGCCGCTCGCATCGATGTGTGCGGCCTCGCCAACAACCACGTGCTGGACTACGGCTACGCAGGACTCGCTGAGACGCTCGATGTATTGACGCGGGCAGGGCTGAAACCGGTCGGCGCAGGGCACAGCCTGGCTGACGCACGAGTGCCGGCTGTCGTGCCTCTTGCCGGCGGAACCAGAGTGGTGGTCTTTGCATTCGGCACGGAAGCCAGCGGCATTCCGCCGGGTTGGGCCGCTCGGGAGGATAGGCCCGGTGTCGAGTTGCTGCCCGACCTCTCGGAGACAACGGCCGTCGGCATTGCGGAGCGAGTTCGGCGCGTGAAAGGTCAGCACGACATCGCCGTCGCCTCGATTCACTGGGGAGCAAACTGGGGCTACGATATTCCGCGCGAGCACGTGCGGTTCGCCCATGGGCTGATCGATGGCGGCGTCGACGTCGTTCACGGCCATTCGTCTCACCATCCGCGTCCCATCGAGGTATACCGAGATCGACCTATCCTGTACGGCTGCGGCGACTTCATCGATGACTATGAAGGCATCAAGGGATACGAACAGTACCGAGACGACCTCGTGCTGATGTACTTCGCGACCCTGTCTCGCGCCACCAATACGTTGACCGCCCTTCAGATGACGCCGATGCAACTCAGGAACATGAGACTGAACAGGGCATCGAAGGCCGATTCGCAATGGCTCCGCGATACTCTTGAGCGAGTCAGCGAGCCCTACGGATCCCGTGTTGACCTGACGCCAGACGGACTGTTGACGCTCCGGTGGGGTAACACATGAAATTGAGCCGCAACTGACGGCGAACGCCCTCGAGGCCCTGCGACCAGGTCCTTCGCCTTTGACGCACACGAGTGGTTCGAGCCACGCGACCTTTCTTGACAGCCCCGCCTCCTCAGCGGTATCGACCACGGCCGTCACGTCTTTGTAGGCACCGGGCGCCTCCCCAGCGACTCCTCGCGACGAAGGACTTCGAATGAGGATGCCGCGACTCGCGAGTTCATCGATCCGTCAGCGGCTGCATGCTGGCGTTCGGCGTGACACTGGTCTGGGTGTGGTGGCGCCTTGGCGCGGGAGACGGGTCGGCCGTTCTTCGTGCGATCGCGATCGGGGTCTTCGCGAGATTCAGGTCTGGTGCCGGATGTCGGCACCTTCGACGAGGTAGAAGACTTCCTCGCAGATGTTCGTCGCATGGTCGGCCACGCGCTCCAGGGATCGCGCAACGAGAATCAGACT
>JBGPHH010000046.1:0-20667 GCA_041484265.1 Vicinamibacteria bacterium | reverse complement strand
TCATGCCAGGCTGACCCATTCAGCACGGCGAAGCCGGGGGTGCCGCCGACGACGATCGGAACGCTGGCACTTGCCGTTTGCGCCGGCGAGTTCCACGCGACCACGCCGGTGTTCGTCACGATCGTGCCGGCCGCAAGGGCGGGGTCGAGAGTGGCCCGGAACCTGAGCACCACGACGGCGCCCGGATCTAGCGAACCGTAGACTGCACCGTAATCAGCGGTGATCGTCGAGCCGGCGAAGCTCACGCCCGCCGACGCCCCGTTCATCGTCGCCGATCCGTTCACGTAGGCAAGTTGACCGGGGAGGTTGTCGGTGATGACAACATTGATGGCGGGCACAGCCGCGATATTCGTTACCTGGACGACGTATTCGAGCAGGGCGCCGGGGATGGCAGGGCCGCCGCCAACCACCGCGACCTGCTTCGTGATGGAAACCTGCTGTGCGGCTCCTACCACGACGACCGTCGGCTGGTTGCCATTGCTGGGATCGCCGTCGCTGTCGGTGGGCACGCCCGGCAGCTGGGCGCTGCTCACGACGGCCTGGTTGCTGATCAGCGTGCCCGTCGGCGTGCCGTTGGTGACCAGCAGGTCGTACTGAAGCGTCGCCGTGGCACCTGGTGAGATCGTGCCTGCGCCCGGGCCGGGCAGCGGCGGCGTGCGGTCGGCTGAACTGATATTGATGCCCGAGGCCAGCGGAGAGACGCCGCCATCAGGCTGGCCGACCGGCAACCCGTTCAACCGCGTGGAATTGGCGACATAGGTCGTAAACGCTGGAACCGAGTCGGTCAGAACCGCACTCGTCGCGGGTATCGCGGCGAAATTCCTCACCGTGATCGTGTAGCGCAGCACATCGCCCGGGTCGACGATGCCCGGCGTACCCAGATCGACGACGAGCTGGACGCGTTTTTCTGCGTAGAGCACCGGAAAGTTACCCACGATGTTGAACACCGGATTGGAGGGCTGGTCGATAATCCCGCTGGCGACAGCCGTCACGAAGCCCTGGTTGGTGATGATCGTGCCGTCGAGGACACTCGGATCCACGACCACATCGAACATGATGGTCGCGTTGGCGGCGCCGGCCGGCATCGAGCCCGGTGTCGGATTGGCCGGCGAGTTGATCAGCATGCCGTTCACGAGCGCGGACACGCCCCCGACGTCCGCGACAAGCGTGCCATTCAGCCTCGTGCTGTTCGCGACGTAGGTGGTGTTCACCGGCACTGCGTCGCGCAGCAGAACGTTCATGGCATCGGCGTTGCCCGTGTTCCTGACGGTGATGGTGTAGCGCAGCCTCTCGCCGGCGAGCAGGATGTTCGGATTCCCGGTCAGGTCCGTGGAGGTCTTCTGCACGACGAAGACGGGTGACGACACGATCCTCACCCTCGTCGGATCTTCGTCGCCCACGACCGCGGGATCTGCGGCGCCGTTCACGTTCGGGTCGTCGCTCACGGCCAGCGTCGTGCCATCGCTGCGGAGGAGCGTCGCCTGGTTGGTGACGATGGTGCCGTTGGTGAGGGTCGAGGCGACCGTGATGTCGAACTGGATCACGGCCTGGGCGTTGACCGGCAGGCTCATGTTTCGAATGTCGAGAACACCCGTACCCTTGGTGCCGCCGGTGGCGTTGGTGGCGCTGATGTCGGCCCCTGCGGGGACCGTGACGAGCGTGAGCGTGCCAGGCACGAACCGCGCCGGGGCGTTGAGCGCGTCCAGATCGTCGACGATGCTGAAATTGCTGAGCGCGGTATCGGTCGTGCGGAAGGTCAGGGTGTAGCGCAGCCTGTCACTTGGCGCGGCCGTGGCGGCGGGATTGACGCCGCTCGTGAGGTCCGCGGCGGTCTTTTCGAAGAAGTACCCAGTGAGCGCCACCGTCACCGTGTGGGCGTCCTCGTGATCGAGGATGCCGACCGTGCCGTTCGTCAGCGTGCGGTTGAAGGCCACGCGGGCGGGATTGCTGCTGCTGCCGTTGAACCACTGAGTGGCTCCGGCCACATTGGTGAGCGTGATGCCGTTCTGAGTGCCCGCGTCGAGCCGGGTCCGGTAACTGACGATCAGACGCTCAGTCGGGCCGATCCTCGCCGCGCTTGTCAGCATCGTGAGGTCGAGCCGGCAGTTGGGCGCGGCGCTGTAGCCGAGCGAATAGTCGATGCCCAAAGTGAGCGGGCCCTTGCCCGGCACCGGGGTGACGCCGTCGGCGGCAAAGACCTGCCCGCTCAGGATCTGCGGCGTCTGATTGCACATGCCACCCGGCGCGCCTTGCGGCAACAGGTCGCGAAGGGTGACGTCCCAGGCGTCGGTGAGGCCGGCGTTCCGGACGTCGAGCGCGAAATTGCCCCACTGTCCCAAGTTCATCGTGGCCGGGCCCGATTTAGTGACGACGAGCGCCGGCGCGGCGATCGTCAGGGGTGAGGTGACGCCGTTCTCACCCGGCAACGGCTGATAGAACACGCCACCGATGAGCCGTCCGAACTCCCACGTGGCGGTGTTGATGAACTGCTTCCCCGACACGTTCGTCGCCGTGTTGTTGAGCACGACTGTCAGCGCGATGACGAATTGCCGCCCGGCGTTGACGATGGGGATGTTGGCGAAGGTCAGCACGTTGCCGACGTTCGTGAACGTGTGCGGGACCGGTGTCCCGTCGTCGAGCCAGGTGGCCGTGTGACTCACGACCGTGAGGTCCACGCCGGTGGCGGCGGCGCTGAGGTCGTCCGTAATGGAGATGCTGTGCAGATCGTTCACCGACCCCTGGTTATTGATGACGGTGCCGGTGGCAGGGTCGAACAGGACCGGGATCTTCAGCGTCCAGGTGAACGGGACGCCGATCGTGACAAACGGCGGGCCCGGCGGATTCGCCTTGTCGATCTTCTCGACCGGGATCAGGAGGCTCAGGCAACTGGCGCTGAGCGTGGTGGACGTGCCGTTGACGAGCCAGATCTTGTTCCCTTGAGACTGCAGGTTGCACGACATGTTGCCGGTCATCACGACGTTATCCAAGATGAGCAGCCAGCTCGTGGGGTTGTTGCCGAACCAGCTGATGTTCGAGGTCAGCGGGTTGGACGCCGTGTAGTTCCGGATCGTGCAGTTGCCGTCGATGTTGATCTGCGCGGGAGGGACGGGGTAATTGACGAAGCCGTCGATGACGCCGCCGGCGTCGGCGACGCAATCGACCGACAGCGCCCGCGCCGGGGCGGCGCTGAGCAGCAACAGCGCAAGGGGCAGCAGCAGGGTTGTGATCCAGTTGCCGCGCCGCCTCGCATTGTTCGTGTCGCTCGAAGTCATTTACGCCCTCGTTCCACTCGCCAAGCGATTTCGCTCAAGGGGAACCGAGGCAGTCACACAGGGTGGACTGGATTTCGGCGGTCCCGCTATCGTGGGGCCTCGGGGCCCGTTAGACCGGTGACTTTGCGTCGCCATCTTTCGATGACTTTGCCCTTGTCAAAATCGCGTTGAAATGAACTGATCAGATTCGCAGCTTCTTCAAACCTCCTGGCCTCCGTGCCATTCCGCTTCAGCCGCCGGCTTCACGCCGCCGGCAGGAAGTCGATCGGGTAGACGATCGTCAGGGCACGCACGCCTTCCTTCGCGCCGAAATTGATCGTTCGGACGCGGCTCACGACCTGATCGGCGAGATCCGGCGCCGTCATGTCGGTCGACTGCAGCACGCACATCGACACGCTGCCGTCAGGCTCGATCGTCAGGCGCAGCACCATCTGGCCTTTCAAGGCGGGGTTATTGCGCAGTTCCCGGTTGTAGAGCCGGTAGAACGACGCCTTGTAGCGATCGAACACGATCTGTATCTCTTCGTCGGTGCGGGCAGGCCCCGGGCCGTTCGCCAGCGGTCGGTCGCCTCCACCAATTGAGGCGATCGTGCTGGTCGCGCGGCCTACCGGCACGCCCGGGATCCCGCCGCCACCGCCCTCGCCTCCACCGGCCCCACCACCACCGCCACCCCCGCCTCCGACGCTGCGGCTCAGCGTGGCGACGTTGATCCCGCCGCTCGAGCCCGGCGTATTGGTGGCCAACATGGAGCGTGACGATGGCTGGCCCGCGTCAGCCGCGGCATTGACGCGCGCATCGGCTCCGAGGCGCGGTGCGACCCTGCCCTGTGCCATGCTCGCGAACTTGTCCCGGAACGCGAGGATGCCGGCTTTTCCTGCCTTCTCCTGTGGTGATTCCTCCACCACGGGAGAACTCTCTCCTGGAGCGAGGGGGCCCGGGTTTCCCGGAGCTCCCGGTGCGGACGGTCTCGCTTCGGGCGCGGGGCGCCCAGGCCCCGCGGCCCCCGGCCCGGGCCGGACCGCAGTTCCCTCTCGCATCGAAGGTGGCACTGCGGGCGCGGGGACCTCGATCCGCGGTGGACGATAAAAGACGACGTCGACCTCCGCTTTGGGAGGCGTGGTATGGCGCAGCGCCTCCGCCGGCAGCAACAGCAGTACGAGAAGCGCGAGGACGTGGAGCCCCACGCTCTTCAGCATGCTCCCTGCGGACGGCGCGCCGTATGCCACCAAGTTTCCTCCGGATTCCATCGTTGTCACCAAGGAACCCTCTCAATCCGCCGTGACGAATTCGATCGTCACATCTTCGACGCTCGATTTCGCGAGATCGACAATGCGTAGAATCCCCTCGTAGTTCAGGCGGTCGTCGGCGGCCAGGAACAGCACGCGCTTCTCCGCGGCCCGGCTGCCCAACAACTCCGCCACGCGCGCGGGCAGGTCGGCCACAGGGATCTCACGATCGGCCAGGGTCACGCGACAGTCGGCCGGGAGCCCGTCCCCTGCGGGCCGCTCGAGAATCTGGCAGGCCGTGGGCCTGACGCTCAGGACCACCCGCGATTCCTCAGCCTGCGCTGCCGCGGGATTGGCAGACGATTTAGGGATGTCGACGTCATAGCCCTTCAGGAGCAGGGGCACGACGACCATGAAGATGATGAGCAGCACGAGCACCACGTCGACGAGCGGCGTGATGTTGATCTCGGACTGCAACTCGGATCCCTCACCTCGGTCGAACTGCATGACCTAAACTCCCCCCGCCTTTGCGCCGGCGGGCTTAGAGATGAGCCCCACTCCGCGGAAGCCGGCCCCCTCGATCGCGAGCATGACCCGCCGGACCTCGCCGATGCGGAGCCGTGCGGCGCCGCGGATCACGACCTTGGGTTCCTTCTGGGCGCTCGCGGCAACGCGGAGCGCGTCGCCGAACTCGTCGACTGTGACCGCTTGATCGTCGATCCACAGCCCCCCCGACTCGTCGATCGTGACGAGGATCCGGCCTCGTTCATCGCCCTGCTCGGCCGGCTTCGCCGTGCCGGGCAGGTCGACCTCCGGTCCCTTCCTCATCTGCGGCGCCATCACCATGAAGATGATGAGCAGCACCAGCACCACGTCGACGAGCGGCGTGACGTTGATGGCCGCGTTCATCCTGGTTGGCTCACCGAGCCGCATGGGCCGCCTCCTGTACGTTGACCTTCGGCACCTTGACCTCGGTCATCTTGATCGCCCGCGCCTTGGCTTCCGGGATCTTGAACAGGCAGTTCACGAGCTGGGACGACGCCCGGTTCATCTCGACGTGGAACGTCTCGATTTTGCCCGTGAAGTGGTTGAAGGCGACGACGGCCGGGATGGCGACGAAGATGCCCAGGGCCGTGGAGATCAGGGCCTCGGCCATACCGCCCGAGACCGCAGCCATTCCGCCGGACCCCGTGGCCGCGATGCCCCGGAACGCGTTGACGATCCCGACCACGGTGCCGAAGAGGCCGATGAACGGGGCCGTGGAGCCGATGGTCGCCAGGAACCCGAGGCCCCCCCTCAATTGGATCAGCGTCTCGGACATGGAGTCTCTGACTGCGCTCGTGACGAGCTCGAGGGAGGCGACCGGATCGCCGCCGGTCTGGCGCACACCGTCGTACTCGAGGATGCCCGCCGAGACCACCCGCGCCACGTAGGAATTCTCGTGCTGCGCCGCGGCATCGATCAGCTCCTGGAGCTCTCCCCCCTTGAGGAACTTCCCGAACTCGACCTTGAACTTCTGCGACTGGCGCGAGGCCGATCGCAAGCGGCGTTCCTTGTCCACGATCATCGCACCCGAAAAGATGGAGAGCGCGGCGAGGCACACCATCACCGCGAGGCCGAATGGACCGACGTTTAACAGCAGCTCCGTCAAGCTCATGACTACCTACCTCCTCTGCGCCGCAGCGGGCTGCGCGGCGTCGCCTTTTGACCTGATCTCGTAGTAACTCAGCATCCGCATGAATACGTCTTTGTCTATCGGTTGCCTGGAGTCGTCGAGCATCGTCGAAATGCCTTGCGACTGGCCGAGCTCCGAGCTCTTCCAGGGCACGATGACCAGCGCCTTGGGGGCTTCCTGATTGCCCAGAATCGATATGCCGAGGAGCGACTTCGGGTCTTCCTTCTTGTTCACGTCTTCTTCCTTCTGCTTCGCGTCCTCTCCCTTCTGTTTCACATCGTCCATCTTTGGTTTCGCGTCATCTTGCTTGGGCGCCTGCGCCTCGGCGGCACTGGCGACGGGCTTGGCCTCGGGCGCGCCATCGGCCAGCACGACACAGGGCGCCAGCAGCAGCACGAACAACACGTTTCGGTTCATGGCTTCTCCTGTTGGCTTCCGCGGTTGCGTAGGTCGGCAATCCACTTGAGGACCTCGGCGTCGTCGGGAACGATCCGGCTGTACGCCTCGTAGTGCTCCAGCGCGCACTTGTAATCCCCGAGATAGAGGTCGCACAGAATGGCCAGGTTCCTGTGCGCATACTGAAAGTCGGCAAACTGTGCCAGCGCCGCCTCATAACTGGCGCGCGCCTTCGCAAACTCTCCCTTGCGCCGCTGCACCAGACCGAGCTCGTTATTGGCGGCGGGGTGTTGTGGATTCAATTCCAGCGCCTTGTGCAGGCTGGCCTCGGCGCCGTCCAGGTCGTCGGTGCGCGCGTACGCCATGCCGAGATCGATGTGCGCTGCCGTGAATGCCGGCGCCTGTTCGGTCACCTTGAGCAGCAAGGCGATGGCCGGCTCGTACTGCGCCGCTTCCAGCATGCGCACCGCCGCCTCGTAGTCGGCGCGCACCTGGTCGGTGACGAGCACGCGCTGCGTGATCGTGAACCCGCCTGCGTCCTGCTCGACCGCCACGACCCCGACCGCCGGTTCCACCGGCTGGTTCGTCGTCGGCATGGCCACAGCCGTGCGTCGGGCAGCAGGCGCACAGCCTAGGGCGAGGAACAAGGCCAGCCACGGTATGCCGCGGCAAGTCGCCTTCAGGGAGCGGGTCTTATGGCTTCGCATGTTCCGCTCCTCCGTCGTCGACGGCTATCGGTGCCGGATGCGTTGTCTGGGCCGGCTCGCCGGGCGTCGTGTCGGCGTTGCCCGATGTCGGGCTGGAGACCTGCGACACCGGCGATCGGTACACATAACTGTCGATCCCGCCGAGAACGCCGCTGCTCATTTCGTGCTTTGCGTAGCGACCCGGCTTCAGTTCGCCGAGCTTGGCGAGACTCTTCTCGGTCCACGCGTTGAAGGCGCCGGCGTGTAACAATTCCAGGTTCTTCTCGTGTACGGTGATGGCTTTCTCCTCGAACGGAAACGCTGCCTCATCGAGGTCCATCTCGAAGGCCTCCAGCTCCGCGGGCTTCAGGTTGGTCGGCCGCTCCGACTCCGCCAGTGAGCGACTGAAGTTGAAGTAGGTCTCGGCCATGTAATACGTGGCGGCCGCCGTCACGTCGGCGATTTCGTACTCCACCAGCCGGCTCATGGCCTCGATCGTGTCCTCCATGTGCTGCTGCTTGTTCTTCAGGCTGACCTCGAACGGTTGCCGCAGCTTCACGGCCACGAAATCCTGATAGAGCTGCTCCGCGAGGACCAGTGCCGAACGTCCCGCGAGCGTCCGGGTGCGACCGGTCCTTTCCTTCCCGGCGTCCGCGTCGATGCGTACGATTTCCTCCATTGTCCGGTGATAGAGCGACTCGTCGTGCGCCGCCTTGTACATCTCGGCGATCTTGAAGCGGGTCTCGAGGGCCGTCTCGACCGGCCGGGGAAACTCGTTGACGTAGCGGATGTACAGATCCAACGCGCGATCCCGGGTGTTGGACTGCGCGTAGAGGTCTCCGGCGACCAGCAACGCCTCGCGGCGTAATGCCGGATCCCCGGATTGTGAGGCGATCCGTTCGTATTCGCCGGCGGCGCGCGACAACTGGCCGCTCTGCCGGTAGGCGTACGCGATCTGTTTGGTGGCCTCGGGCTGTAACTGGTGATCGGGGTAGGTGCTGCGAAACGCTTCGAGCACGGCCGCCGCCGCCGTCCAGTCCTCCAGCCGGATGAGGGCGGCACCCGCGTCGTACTCGGCCGCCGCTCGGATGCTGGACGTCGGTGCGGCCGAGCGAATCCTCAGGAAGTGGTCGGCGGCCGCGCGATAGTCCTGCGCCTGATTGGCGAGCTCTCCCTGCTTGTAGATCGAGGCGGCCAGGTTATCGACGAGCGCGACGCGCGACGCGTCACTCTCCGGCGTGACTGCCAGCACCTGGGCGTACGCATGTTCGGCCTGCGGGTACTCGGCGAGGTCGAACGAGCCGTGCGCCACGACAATCCATGCCGAGCGCCGGATGGCCGCCTCCGCGCCCGGATAGGTATCGATGACCCGCTGGGCCGCCGTGACGGCGGGGCGGTAGTCCTTCATCTCGTACAGGTCATCGGCGGCCGCGCCAAGGACAGCTGCGGCCTGTTCGTGTTCCGGGAACGAGTCGGCGAACCTGAGCGAGCTCGTGACGGTATCGCGCTTGACGGCGTCCTTCTGCGCTTCGCCCGAGACCTTCAGCTGCTCGCGGTAGGCGTAGATCGCGGCGTAGCCCGCAGCTGCGGACTGGGGGTGCGGCGTGTATCCATAGGCCGTGCGCTCGTACTGCCTGGCCGCACCGCCGAAATCCTTGTTCTCGAGGAGAAGCTCCGCGAGCTTGTAGTTGATCGGCGGCGAATCGGCGTCCGTCGGGAAGGAGTCGAGGTACTGGCCGTACCATTGGAGGGCCTCGCGATAATTCGCGAGCTTCTCCTTCTCGAGATCCTTGTTCTGATACTGGGCGTGATAATGCGTCGCCAGGTCGTTCAGGTTCGTCTTCAGATAGGCCAGGACCTCCGGCGACTCTTTGAGTTCGACGTGTCGCCAGTATTCGGCCTGCAGTCCGTACTTGGCCGCGAACTCGCGCTTCGACTCCAGCACGAGCTTGGGGAATCCGCCTTGGGTGAACGTCTCCACGACGCGCATGCTGAACCGCGGCGCAGCGCGGTGGAACGGATAGAGCGCGACGAACGCCTTGTAGGTCTTCGCCGCGTCGTCGTAGCGCAGCTTGGTCAGGTAGTGCTCGCCAAGATTGTTGTAAACGCGGTCCTCATAGGAGCGATGCCCGAAGGTGGAGTAGTACTCGCGGACGGCCTCCGGCCCGCCGAGGTTGCTAAAGCTCAGGCTGATGACTCGATACGTATCGGCGACGCGGCGTTCGTCATCCTCTTCGTGCGTCTGATCGAAGTCGTACCCGATCGACACCTTGTAGTCGAGCAGGGCCATGTACTTGTGCAGGGCCTCCTCGTAGAACTCCCGCTTGTAGGCCGTCCACCCGAGCTTGTAGAGCGCGATCTCGTAGTACGGGGAGGCGGCGCCCCGGCCGAGGATCGCCGAATAGGCGCCCTCGGCGTCGACGTACTGTCTGCGCGTGAAGAAGTACTCGCCCAGCCTGAACTGCACTTCGTCGTAGTGCTCGGACTGCGGAGTCGCGCGAAGCAGGCGCATCGTCTCGACGGCCTCTTCGGTGCGGCCGAGCTCGTCGTACGCCCGCGCCTTCTGATAGAGGATCTTGTCTCGGTGCTCGTAATTGGGGTGCTCGCTCAGCAGCTTGTCATAGAGCGCGATCGCCTCGAGCAGCCCCTTGGGATCGATGTCGGCGCGCGCGGCGTTGGTCGGCGAGGCGTCGGCGTTGCTGCCCGCCAGGATTTCGCTCTTTGCGGTCGTGCGTCGCTCGAAATCCTGATCGGATTCCCGCAGGCCGGCGCCGACGACCGCCGCCGCCGGATCGGGCGCGTGGCCCGGCGCGCCCGCGAGTGCCCGAGCGGGCTCCGGGGCGGCCATTTCCCGAGGCTTGGCGTCGCCCGTGTGTATCCCGACCTGCTTCTCGATTTGCAGGTCCGCGAGACGCCGCATCGCCTCAGGAGTCATCGCGGTTTCCCGTGACTCCTCGAGGAAGCGCCGGTACTGCAGCATGGCCTGATCGAGGCCCTGCTCGACCTTCACCTCCTGCACGTCCGGGCGTATGTTACGCAGCTCCGCCAGCGTCCCCACCGTCTTGTCGGCACGCGCGGCGCAGCCGGCGATGAGGGCCGGCACGAGCACCGTCGGAATGGTGAAGCGACGCATCAGCGTCCCTCCGCGCCGGACTGGGCCCGAGCGGCCCGATCGAAGCTATCGGCGACGCCGAAGCGCGCCTCGGTCTGCTGGGCCGCCAGGCGTTCCCGGCGGGCCTCGAGCTGGTTGATGGCGACGGTCTCGATCATCTGTCCCTGCCGGGCGATCAAGATGTCGACACGCTGCAGTGCGTCGCCGACGCGCTCGCGGAGCCGTGCAATCTGGACGTCGTAGCCGGCATAGCTGTGCGTCGCCGCCTGCCTCGTCCTGACGAAGGCGTCGTACTGCCGAGTGAGCGCGTCGACTTGCGTCTTCGATTCGGCGAGGTGCTGATAGGCCGCGGTCAGCCGCTCGGGGTACTCGGTTTCCTGGCGCCATGTGAGCGCGCCGCGCAGGCGTGCCGCGCGTTGCCGAAGCGCGAGCGATTCGGGGCTGTCAGCGTCGCCGAGCTGCTTCTCGATGAGTGCGACGCGCTCGCCGGCGATCCGCTCGTCCGCGGTCGCCAGATAATCCGGCCGCGGCGCGGTCAGGATCACCTGCAGGCGCTCACTGAGGTGCTTGCGCTGCTCGAGGCGCAGGCGCATCCGCGCATCCAGCTCCCGGAACTGGGCGTCGACCCCCGGCAACAGCGGCTCGTAATTCTGTCTGCGGAGTCGGATGATGTCGTCGAAGGCCGCGAGGCCGGTTTGCCAGGCCATGAGCTTCGACCGCACGTCCTCGACGTCGAGGTAGTTGTGCAGCGCGGTCTGGAAGTCGTGAGAGGCCATCAACTCCATCAGGTAGTAGGTTTCCGGCGCACCGGGCAGACTGCGCAGGCCGATGACCCAGTTTTGGTCCTCCCGACTCTCCTCGCGGACGAGCGCCTTGAGAAACCGCCCTTCCTTGATGCTGTCGATCGAGGCGTCCACCTTTTCGAGTTGGTTGCTGAACAGGTCGAGCGCGCGACCGTACATGAGTGCGGCGCGGCCGTGCAGGTTCAGGCTGGCGTACGCGTGCGGCACGGCCAGCATGGCTTCCTGCACCGCGACATCGGTCGGCTCGCGCTCCACCAGGATGTTCCACGGCACGAGCGCACGGTCATAGTGGTCGGCCGAGGCTTCGGCCGAACCGGCCCGCAGCAGCGCCTGGTTCGAGAACGGTCCCTCGAGGCGGACGCGGTCCAGCGACTGTTTGGCCCGCTCAAAGTTGGCCGATTCGAACAGGAGCGTGCCAAGCACCAGGTTGGACTTGTCGCGGATCGCAAGACCGGCGGGATCGCTGGCCGGCAGCTGCCCGGCTTTGTCCAATTGCTCGATCGCTTCGTGTTGTCGACCGTCCTGCAACAGCGCGATGCCGAGGTTATAAGCGGCAAATCCGGCCAAGCTCTGATCGCTCCGCAGCGGCTCGAGCACCTTGACGGCCTCGCTCGGCCGGCCTGTCGCCATGTAGATGTTCGCTCGCAGGAACTCGACGTCGCTCTTTATCTGCGCGGGCACCGTACCCTCGATCCGCCCGAGCGCGTGCAGCGCATCGTCGAGCTGACCCTTCTGGAAGTGGATGCGGGCGAGCCTGAACGCGGCCTCATTTCGGACGGCTTCATCGACGGCGCCTTCGAGCACCGCCTTGATGGCCCGCCCTGCGCGGAGGTGCATGCGGTAGTTGAGCTCGAAGTCGCCGACCGAGAATTCAGCGTCGTTGATGTGATAGTGCAGCGTATCGAGTTTGGGCTCGTCCAGACGGTGGTACTGGGCGAGCTCGGTGTCGAGCCGCTGGAGTGCATCGAAATACTGTCCCTGGTAGGCGTGATAGAGCGCCTCGCCGAAATAGAGGTCCCTCAAGTCGCCGCCCGTGACCGGACGGGTGGCCACTCCCAGGGCCAGGCCGAGTCCGATGAGCCAACGGTGTGGCGCTCGCATTTACCGTTCCCCAAGCGCGATCGGCGTATTGCCGGAATCTGATCCGGCCAGCGTCAGTTCCACCAGCTTCGGCTTCACTTCCTTGCGGAAGGTAAACTGTTTTGTGCGGCTGAAGTCCGCGCCGCCCTTCAGCTTGCCGTCGACAAGCACCTCGAGCTGGTGATCCCCCGTCGCCACATTGCCGACGTAGATCCGTTGCACGCCACCCTTGCGCAGGGCCTCGAGCTCTTTGAAGCTGTAGATGTAGTGCGCAACGAGCTGGCCGTCGATCTGGAGCCGCACAGCGTCGAGGCGCATCTGGTCGCCCTTGGCTAGCGCGATGAAGACCGCGACCTGCGTCCCCGAGGGGTACAGCAGTTTCTCCTCCAGCTGGCTCAGCTCCGCCGCAATGCTAAGGGCGTCTGACTTGATCTCTTGAATTTGTTCGTCGAGGCCCCTCATCTGCTGTTGGTCGTTTTGCTTCTGGTCGTTTTGCTTCTGGTCGTTCTTCTTTTGGTCGTTTTGCTGCGCCCAGCCGTGAACACTGCCCAGGCAGAGCAGGAGGGCAATGACGAAGGTGCGTGCTGCGCGTGTGTTCATGATCCGGTTGCGTCGGGCCACGGCGTTCCTCGTTTCACTGACACTGCGATTGAGCGGGCAATGCAAGCCCACGAAAAGGGGGGGCGGGGGGAGGGGTGAGCAATCGCAATGCCACGATGGAACCGGCCGCAGGAGGCCCTCCGGCGGCCAGCAAATGGAGAATCCGGGTGGTCCCGATGGCAATTCGGTGATCGCGGCCCCAATTCCGTATGCGTCGTGTCGGTTCGTCGGTGGCGACAACGCGCTCGAATCAGGAGCATGAATCATGCGAGGCCGCGCACGTTGGATTGATGTGGCGCGCTTCGCGTGGCGTTCCCGAAGTGGACGCCTCGCTCGTTTCAGGCTTGAACGACGGTTCCTGCCAGCGGATCCGCTCCAGTGATGGCCACGTCGACCCATTCATTCCGCGGGCGGCCCGGTGGAATCCTCAACTTCAGGTAGTTGCCCGTTACGACGAGCGATCCGTCTTCGAGCGTCAGACCGCGATGCACGGTGCCGAGCTGCGACGCGCGGAAGGCCGTCGCGAGCTGCTGGCCAATCTCGCGCACACGACGCGCGCGCTCCCGCACGATCGAGCCGTGGGCCCGCCCCCCCAGCGCCGATGCGGCGGTTCCGGGTCGATCGGAATACGGAAACACATGGAGATGAGTCAGAGGCGAAGACTCGAGGTAGCCGGCGAGCTCGTCGAAGTCCGCGTCGGTTTCGCCCGGGAAGCCGACGATGATGTCGGAGCCGATGGCGGCGTGTGGCAGGCGCGAACGGATCTCGTCGACGAGCGAGGCGTACTGCTCGATGGTGTAGGGCCGGCGCATGGCGGCGAGCACCTTATTACTGGCGTGCTGGAGCGGCAGATGGAAATGCGGAGCGAAGCAGTCGGAGGTCGCGACGAGATCGACGATCTCCCTGCTGCAGTCCATCGGTTCCAACGAGCTGATTCGAAACAGCACGTCAGCATTAATTACCCCGCTCGCTGGGGCCCCACCCCCAGATCGCTCTAAGACCTCGCCCTCGAGCGTAGACTCTCGGGCTCGGGTAAGGGCCGATAACTCTCTCAGCAATTCAATCAACGAAGAACGCGGAGACAGGTCGCGGCCGTAGGAGCCGAGGTGGACGCCGGTCAGCGCGATTTCCTTGAAGCCTGCGGCGGTGATGCGTTCGACCTCCACCAGCACGTCGTCAATCGGCACGCTGCGCGGCCCGCCGCGGGTCGTGGGAATGATGCAATAGCTGCAGGGCTCGGCGCAGCCGGTTTGCACGCGCAGCGTGAACGCCGTCCGGCCGGCGACGCCCGGTTCGATCGGGGCGCCGCAGCTCCCCTCGCCATTCCCAAAACGTTCCGCCGTAGAAAGGTCCGGCTGAAGCCGGACACTACGCCCCTCAATGGCAACTGTATCGACGAGCGAGAGCAGCCGCGGCTTGTCGTCGTTGGGGACGAGGCGGATGACGTTAGGCAGCTCGCGAACCTCCTCTGGGCGTCTCGTCGCGTAGCAGCCGGTCACGACGATCCTCGCTTCGGGATTGCTTCGCGCAATGCGCCGGACCGTCTGGCGCGCGGCCTGATCGGCGCTCGCTGTCACCGAACAGGTATTCACGACGACAACGTCGGCCGCCTCCGGCGCCACGGCCACGCCGCCGCGCGCGAGGAACTCCTCCTCGAACCCAAGCGAGTCGGCCTGGTTTACGCGGCAACCGAAGGTGATAACGGAGTACTTCAATAACATTGCAGATTGTAGATTTCAGATTTTAGATTGAAGAGCTTTCCGGCCAATGTCGCTGCGGTACTGCATACCGTCAAAGGAGATCTTCCTGACACCGGCGTACGCGCGTGCGATGGCCTCGGCGAAATCTGCGCCTCGGCCGACGACGGTCAGTACGCGTCCGCCGGCCGTGACGACGCGTCCATCGTGTCTCGCGGTTCCCGCATGATAGACGGCGACGCCGGGAACGGCCTCGGCCGCATCAATCCCGCTGATGGGCTGGCCGGATCCCGATGATTCAGGATACCCGCGCGAAGCCAGCACGACGCCGACCAGCCGCTCCGGACCGATGCGAACAGCGGACTGGACGAGTCGGCCTGCCGCCGCCGCGACTAGAAGAGGCAGCAGCGGTTCGTCGATGAGCGCCAGAATCACCTGCGCTTCGGGATCGCCCAGCCTCACGTTGAACTCGATCACCTTCGGACCGTCCGCCGTCAGTATCAAGCCCGGGTACAGGAAGCCACGGAACGGATGCCCCTCCTCGGCCATGCCCGCGATCGTCGGCTCGACGATCTCGCGCATGACGCGCGCGGTCAGGGCCGCGTCAAGCAGTGGACTCGGGGCGAACGCGCCCATGCCGCCCGTGTTCGGCCCGCGATCCTCATCGAAGACGCGCTTGTGATCTTGCGCTGTGCCGATCGACACCGCACGCCGGCCGTCGCACACCACGAAGAAGGAGACCTCGGGGCCGGACAGGCATTCCTCGATAACGAGCCGGTCACCAGACGCCCCGAACTTGCGATCGGTCATGGCCGCCGCGACCGCCACTTCAGCCGCCGCGCGATCGTCCGCGATGACGACGCCCTTGCCGGCGGCGAGCCCGTCGGCCTTCAGGACCACCGGCCACCCGTACTCGCCCGACCGGACGATGCGCAAGGCGGCGTCGTGTGAGTCGCACGTCACGAAACGTGCCGTGGGCACGTGGTGGCGTGCCATAAAGGCCTTCGCAAAGGCCTTGCTCGACTCGAGCCTGGCGGCGGCCGCGGTCGGCCCGAGCAGCAGCCGCCCTTCAGCGGCGAAGCGATCGGCGACGCCGAGGCTGAGCGGCAGCTCGGGTCCGACCACGGTGACGTCGATCTGCTCGCGATCGGCGAGCGCTAGTAGCGCCTCCGGATCGGAAGGATTGACCGAGGCGGTCCGCGCCAGGCGCGAAATCCCGGGATTCCCGGGCGCGCACACGAGCTCGCCCACGTCGCGATCGGCCGCCAGACGGGCCACCAGGGCGTGCTCCCGCGCGCCGCTGCCGATGACGAGAACTCGCATTGTCGAAAGGATTTAGGGCGTAGGGACTATTTCTTGACCTTAGACGAAGATTGCGCCTAGAATCCGCGCTTACCCGTGCTAGCCTAGCACACTCGATTTGGGTCGTGAGGGGGGTGTCGGAGCGTGGCTGAAGTGAAGATTCAGGAGGGCGAGTCGATTGAAAGCGCCCTTCGCCGGTTCAAGCGGAAGGTGCAGCAGGAAGACATCATCAAGGACATCAAGAAGCATTCCTTTTACTTGAAACCTGGTGACAAGCGGCGAGCCAAGCAGGCGCTCGCACGGAAGCGGAATCGGAAGAAGCTCCGGCGCGAGCTGGAGTAGGCCCGACGCGACGAGGTAGTGACCAATGGAGTTCCAGGACAGAATCCTCAGGTGCGTGGATTGCGGCGCGGAGTTCGTGTGGACGGCCGGCGAGCAGCAGTTCTTCGCCGACAAGAACTTCAAGAACGAGCCCAAGCGATGCAAGGACTGCAAGTCGAAGCGGGCCAGCCGCCCGGCCGGCGGCGGTCCACGCGAACGCGTCGAAACCATCACCACGTGCTCGGCCTGCGGCAAGGAAACGACAGTGCCCTTCAAGCCGACACAAGGGCGTCCGGTGTTCTGCAAGGAGTGCTTCCAGTCCCGGAAATTTGCCGGGGCCGGCGGCGTCTGACAGGCTGCTGCGCAGCCTGAAGTGAGAACTATAAAGGTAGAACGAAGAAGTAGACTCTCGAAACCGCTTCTCGCTACTTTTTAACTTCTAAGTTTTCAATTTTCAGTTTATCGGGGGGCCTCTGCATGCAGATCGAAGAACGAATGGTGGGCGACGTCATGGTGCTCGACCTCAAGGGCAAGATTACGCTCGGTGAAGGCGACGAGCTCCTCAAAGACAAAGTCAACAGCATGGTCAACCAGGGCCACAAGAAGATCGTGCTGAACCTGGGGGGCGTGCCGTACATCGACAGCGCGGGCCTCGGCGAGATCGTCCGGACGTACACCACCGTCAGCCGCCAGGGCGGCAGCTTGAAGCTGCTGAACCTGACCAAGCGCATCACGGACCTGCTGTCCATCACGAAGCTCCTGACCGTGTTCGAAACGTTCGACTCGGAAAACGACGCCGTCAAGAGTTTTTCCGCCTCGGCCAAGGTCTAGCGTCGCTCGACGCCCCCGGCGCCTCGCCCAGGCGGGGTGTCGGGAGGTCCCGCCGCGACCAACTTGCTGAGGTTCCATGCCTGACTTCAACGTCCGATCGGATTCGGTAAACGTCGAGCAGATCATGGGGCAGATCCGCGCCCGCATCCGCGAGAAGCGCGGCGTGGACTACTCCGAGCAGCAGGTGCGCGACCTGGCGGCGACCAAGCTCGACAAGCTGCTCGAGCAGTTCCGCCGCGCGAAGCCACCTGAGCCGCCGCCCAATTACACCTTCGAGGCCGACACACTCTTCGAATCTGGCTCCGGCCTCATGCGCGTGGTCCGCAAGCTGCTGCGGCCCGTCCTCAAACTCTTCATCAATCCCAACGTGCTCGCGGACGCGCTGCACATGCAATCGCAGCTCAACGCGCGTCAGGCCCAGCTCGAAGCCAGCCGCCACATGCTCTACGACGAGTTGATCTACAACCTCGTGATCGAAGGCGCGCGGCTCGGACTCGAAGCCAAGAGCCTGAAGATGCGCGTCGAATCGCTGGCCAGCCGTCTCGAGTTCAGCGAACGGCGAGTGCGCACGCTCGAGAGCACGATCGTCTACAAGGCGCCGGCCGAAGAGCGTCCGGCGCCCCCGATGGTATCGATGCCACCGGCGTCACCGTCGTGGTCGCCACCGCCTCCGCCGCAACAGGTGCAGCCGCCTCCGTCATCCGCGCCGGCACCGACGCCATCCTTTGCCCCGTCCTTCGCATCGTCGTCGGGGCAACCGGTAGCGCCGGGGCCACGCCCGATGGGTCTCGGGCCGTCCGCTGGGCCCGACGGCCAGCACCGCCGGCGACGCCGTCGGCGAAGGGGCCGTCGCGGCGGCGGATCAGGAGGCGTCAACGCCGGCTCGCAGCCCGGTCAGGGAAGTCCGGGAGGCCCAGGGGCCGCATCGATGGGTGCGCCTCAACCGAATCCGACATTACTGGATGCGGAGGCGGCCCGACACGAACACGACGAGCCGCATGCCGAAGCATTCAGCGAAGATGCCGGTCCCGAAGATGCCGGCGGGGCCGACCCCGGCCCTTCGACCCTTCGACCCCTCGACAAGCTCGGGGTCGTCCCGAGCCTAGTCGAGGGACGAGAGCCTCAGGGTCGTTCCGAGCCCAGTCGAGGGACGACAGGCTCAGGGCCGAGCGATCCCGATAACGGCGACCGGTGAAGCTCGGCATCGTCATTCAGCGGTACGGCGCGGAAGTCACCGGCGGATCCGAGCAGCTGTGCCGTCTCGTCGCCGAGCGGCTCGCAGCCCAGCACGACGTCGAGGTGCTGACGACGTGCGCGCGGGATGAGACGACGTGGAAGAACGAGTATCCCGAGGGCGCCGATCGCGTCCGCGGCGTCACGGTGCGGCGGTTTGCGAACACGCGCACACGCGACGCCGCCGCGTTCAAGCGCTCGTCCGACCGCATCTACGACAATCCCCACAGCCGCGCTGACGAGATGGAGTGGCTCAGACAGCAAGGGCCCTGGTGCCCGGCGCTCGTCGAGTATCTGCGCCGGCACGCTCGACAGTACGACGTGGTGATCTTCTTCACCTATCGTTATGCGCCGACCGTGCTGGGGTTGGAGATTGTTCCCGCGCGCAGTGTGCTCGTGGCCACGGCCAGCGACGATCCCGCGATGCAGCTCGACATCTTCAAAGAGGTGTTCGGCCGGCCGGCAGCGCTGTGTTATCTGACCGACAGCGAACGCCGGCTCGTCCACGGGATGTTCCCGGCTCTTCCGCCGCTCGAGGACGTCACCGGGATTGGCGTCGATCTTCCGCAGAGTCAGCCCTATCCCCGGATGCCGGCGCCGATCGACGAGGACGAGGGGGGCGACGACTCATCGCCAGCCGCGGCCGGATCCCCTGAGAGCCCTGGAAACGATGACACCGACACCGTGCGCGAGTTCCCCTCGCATCTAACGGCGCGCGGTGCCGTGTTTCGCCGCCGTCATCGGCTGCACGGACCCATCGTGCTCTACGGCGGCCGGATCGATCCCGGCAAGGGTTGCGAGGAGCTCGTCGAATACTTCGACCGCTACGTGAAGGACGGCGGCGCCGCCACGCTCACGTTAATGGGCGTCAAGCTCATGGCGCTGCCCGAGGAGCCGTACATCCGCTTCGCCGGCCTGCTCTCCGATCGCGAGCGGCTCCAGGCGCTCGAAGCCGCCACGGTCGTCGTCTGCCCCTCGCCGGACGACAGCCTGTCGCTGCTGGCGCTCGAGGCGTTGTCGGTCGGCACGCCGATTCTGGCCAACGCGCGGAGCGCGGCGCTCGTCGAGCACTGCGTCAAGAGCAACGGCGGGCTGTACTACGCCGACGGCGACGAGTTCGTCGAGTGCCTCAAGCTGCTCGTCGCCGACGAGCGGCTGCGGGCGGCGATGGGTCGCAACGGACGGGACTACGTCCGCCGCAACTGTCGCTGGGACGTTGTGCTCGGCAAGTACGAGCGCATCTTCGCGAAGGTCAGAAATGCGCGGTGACTAGTGGACCGTACTAACGAGTTGTACAGCGGTCATGCGATTCTCCGCGACGGGTCCGCGTAGGACCAGCGGATGGGCGTCGCGGTCGTGTTGTAATGCTGGATATAGCGCATCAGCTTGCGGCGCAGGTCGGTGACGGAGGTGAAGATGCCCCGCGCCGTGACATCGCGCTCGATCTTGGAGAACCAGAGTTCGACTTGATTGAGCCAGGACGAATAGGTCGGCGTGTAGTGGAGATGGACGGACGGATGCGCCACCAAGAAGGTCCGGACCTGCTGCGTTTTGTGCGCCGAGAGATTGTCCACGATGATGTGCATCTCGCGCCGTCGGGGCTGCGTCTCGACGACGGTCTGCAGGAAGCCGACGAATTCCGCACTCGTGTGACGCGCCGCGGTGTGGCCCACCACTTCGCCTGTCCGCGTGTTGAGCGCCGCATAGAGCGACAGTGTCCCGCGGCGGTAATACTCGAACCCGTGCCGTTCGGCGCGTCCTGGCGACAGCGGCAGGACCGGGTCGAGCCGATCGAGCGCTTGAATCGCCGTCTTCTCGTCGATGCAGAACACCACGGCGTGCTGCGGCGGATCGAGATACAAGCCGATCACATCTGCGGCTTTTGTCTCGAACTCGGGATCGGTGGACCGCATGTACCGCTCGAGTCGATGAGGCTGCAGGCCGGCGTGGCGCCAGGCGCGCGCGATAATCGTGTGTTGCACGCCCAGCTTGCGGCCGAGCGACCGCGTGGACCAGTGCGTGGCGCCGTGCGGCGGCGGCCGTCGCGTCCACGTCATGATGCGCGCTTCGAGGGCCGGCGTCAGCACGGTCGGCTTCGAGCCGCGATGGCGGGCGGCCAATCCCGCCAGCCCGTCCTTCGCGACGCGCTGCTTCCACAGAGCAATCGTCCGCGAACTGCAGCCGGTCATCGTGGCGATCGCGGCGTAGCTGCAGCCCTCGGCGAGCAGCAGAATGACCCGCGCGCGTCGCGCCGCATCCGCACGACCGCGTCCCGATCGCACGCGCGCTTCGAGGTCGGATCGTTGGTCGGTCGTCAGCACAAGCGATGTCGATGGCATGCGCCATCATATGATTTACAACTCGTTAGTACAAGCCACTAGAGGCTCGAGGCTGGAAAAGCCTCCGTGCTCTCCCAGCCCCGAGCGCCCCCAG
>JBGPHH010000045.1:0-20839 GCA_041484265.1 Vicinamibacteria bacterium | reverse complement strand
GCCCATCTCGAGGTCCAGACCAGCTACTTCGATCACGCCGCGAGAGGAGCGCTCTGAATGAGCTTCGACGTGATTCTCCCGTTCCTCCGACCGATCGCCCACCTGATCGAGGACCCCGACATCACCGAGATCATGGTGAACGGCTCACACCGGGTCTTCATCGAGCGCGACGGCCAACTGCTCGCCATCGAGGGCGTGCAGATCGATGAGCGCAATCTGAAGGTCGCGGTCAAGAACATCGCCCGGGCCTTGGGGGACGACGTGTCGGACGAACACCCAATCTTGGGTAGTGGGTCAGTTTGAATGGCTAGGCGTTGAAGTTGATCGCGGCGAAAAGATCAACCACGCGGAGGCCGCAATGGCTACAAGCAATAAACCCCATCCGAGCGTATCCGCCAATCTACTCGCGGATGGCCGAGAAGGCAGAACGAGCGGCAGCGCCAAGTCCAGGGTGAGCCAAAGGCCACACGAAAGCATGGCTGCAAACCCCAGTATTCGTCTGGTGCGAGACCAGAACTCAGTCGCAGGGAGCGCGATCCACAAAATGCGATTGGGGAGAATGCCAAGGACCATCGCAATACCCCATACGAACAAGACCAGCGGGGTCGGTGTCATAAACAGCTCCGTTCAACCTAATAATGCAACGATTTCCTCAATCGACCAAACATGATCCGCAATACCCGCTTCGGTAGTGGGTCAGTTCAACTCGCGTATCCGGTCGATGACTTCCGCTGGACGTGATCCGCCCCCAACCAGATCTCCGCCATGGACGACCATTTCTGGCCTTGCCTCTGGCAGGTCCGCGATCACCGCTTCCAATGCGGTCAGGTTGCCGTCGATGTCCTGAGACAACCGCGACGCGCATGGGCTGTTATACGTGCAGGCAGAGCCGTGGGATGCCGTCGCCCACGTCAGAGTTCTTCAGCCGCACACCGTTGCTGGTTGCGGTCATCTGGCTATTTTCGTAGCCCATTCTTTCTTCAGAAGGAGCTCTTCAATCCGGTACGCATGAAAGAAATCATGCAGCGCCAGGTGCCGAAACATGATGAACACAGAGTAGTGACTGTATTCTCCGTGCTCAGCGATCTGAGCCCAGTCCTGCGGGGCGAGTCTGCGGAGGCGCGCGACCAACTCGCGACGGTCGCTGACATAACGCTCAAGCGAGTCCGTCAAGTCCATGCCCAGCAAGAGATCGTCCGGATCCGCGTGAGCGGGGTCGTAGGGCGTGATGACCGGCGCTGGTGACCTGAGCATCTGCTCGAGCCGATCGACGAAGATGTGGTGGACATGCGCGAGGTGACAGGCGTGTTCGTGAACCGACCACTTGCTCGGCGTGGGCCGGCGTTTGACCAACGAGGCTGGCACCTCGCGGACAAGGGGCACGATGATCGTCGGGGCGCGATCGAGAGCCTCGATCACAGCTGCCGTGGTGCTCATATCGTCACGCTCGCGACTGCCCAGATATCCTGTGAACGTAGTTGCATGCGTTGATAGTGCATCACCAGCTCCTCAGTAGGCTTTCACAGACCCGCCAACGCGTCGAGGAGTTGATCCGGGCGGTTGCAGATCATGTTTGGACGGGCCGCCTCCAGCTCCCCTCGGTCGCCATATCCGTACGCCACGGCCACGCTGCGGATGTCGTGTGCCCGTGCGCCGAGGATGTCGTCAGCGCGATCGCCCACCATGACCGTATCCCTCGCGTCGAGCCGGTGCATCCGAACCACATGGCCGATGACTTCAGTCTTTGTGCCCAGACGGCCGTCCAGCTCTGACCCACTGACAGATGCGAGGTATGGGCTGAGATCGAAATGGCCGAGGACCTTTTCGGCGACGGTTCTGAGTTTCGACGTGGCCACGAACAGACGACAGCCGGACGCGGCCAAGCCGCCGAGCACATCAGGAATCCCGGGATAAACGGTGGCGTGCGTCACACACACTGAGCGGTGATGCGCTCGATAGATGCCAATGGCCCGCGTGATCTCTGCGGGATTACTTGAGTTCAGCAGCCGGCGCATCACGTCTGGAAGCGGAGGCCCGAACGCCCATCGCAAGTCCTCATTGTCGGCCCCTCTACGGCCGCACTCGTGCAGGACGTGTCGGAGGCTGGCCGCGATGGCACGCTGTGAATCCACGAGCGTGCCGTCCAGGTCGAAAATGACGGCGGTCAATGTCGGTGGTCGATTATAGGCACTGTCTCAGGGTTTCTTCTTCCTAGATGAGGTGCGGACGCGAGGTCCGCAGTCTTAAGATAGGTGCCATGTCGGTTTTCACGAATCACGCGTCGTCAGCGTCCGGATATGCGCAGAAGTATGTGGCTGCCGTTTTTGACCTGCTTGGGAATAAGGACCCAGTCGTGGTGCTTCGAGACACGGCGAACACTCTCAGTCAAGCGCTGCACGGGTTGTCGCCTGCACAAGCCCGTCAGCCAGAAGCCGCCGAGAAATGGTCCGTCCGGGACGTGCTGCAACACCTGTCGGATTCCGAGCTCGTCTGGGGTTGTCGCCTGCGTCTGGTCCTCGCGCAGGATCGCCCTCAACTGACCGGATACGACCAGGATCTCTGGGCGAGGCGCCTGCACTACGAGCGGACCGATCCGCGGCAGGCGCTGGAACAGTTCCGCGTCCTCCGACGGTCAAATCTCGATCTGCTTGAGGCCGCGTCGCCTGCCGATCTCCAACGAGTGGGCCTTCATGTCGAGCGTGGTGAGCAGACGCTCGAACAGATGGTGTGAATCTGCGCAGGTCACGATTTGGTACATCTTCGTCAAGTCGAGAGAATCCGTGGCGTCGTCATGAAGAGTTAAGAAGAGGAATATGGGGAAGATCTACCAAGAACTGGATGCGGGCCTCCGATCGTTCATCGAGGCACAGCAGATGTTTTTTGTGGCGACCGCGCCGCTCGCCGCATCCGGTCACATCAACCTGTCGCCCAAGGGCCTGGATACCCTTCGGGTCCTCGACGCGCACACTGTCGCCTACTTGGATTATGTCGGCAGTGGAGCGGAGACGATTGCCCATCTCAGGGAAAACGAGCGGATCGTGATCATGGTCTGTGCATTCCAGGGATTGCCCAAGATTGTGCGATTGCACGGTCGTGGACAAGTGATCGAGCCCCAAGACCCGGAGTACGACGAGCTGCGACGAATGTTTTCACCCAAGCCATTGAGTCGCGCCGTTATCCGCGTGTCGATTCACCGAATCTCGGATTCCTGCGGCTATGGCGTCCCGCTGTACGCGTACGAGGGTCAGCGCTCGCAGTTGGCAGACTGGTCCGAGCGGAAGGGTGAGCAAGGCCTGCTCGATTATCAACAGGACAAGAATCAGATGAGCATCGACGGACTGATCGCTCTTCGCTGGACTCAGCGGACCGAGGAAGGATGAGAATGGAATTTCACCGTCTTCCTTCTCCCACACGCCAGTCCTACCAGGAGTTCATCCGGTCGACCGATCTGACTGTTGGCGTATATCGCCTGCGGCGTGGCGATGCGGACCCGCAGCAGCCGCACGGAGAGGACGAACTCTACTATGTGATCGAGGGTCGAGCGCGATTCACCTCACTCAATACATCCGTCGACGTCAAACGGGGTGGCTGTCTGTTCTTGAAGAGCGGAGAGCCGCATCGGTTCCACGACATCACCGAAGACCTGGTTGTGCTGGTCGTCTTCGGTCCAGCGGAGGGTTCGCGCAGGAATCCAACATGAAATACCAGCGATTCGCTGACCGCTAGGCCAGCCGGGGCGACCAAATGAGAGCGAGATCCGGCCTCTTAGGCCCGTTCTCGTATCCCTTGACATCGATTGCAATCTGGAGCATCCTCCCATCGTCTAACGATGGGAACCGCTGAAGCCTCCGACCTCCTCCCAGGCACGCTCGATCTCCTGATCCTGAAGACGCTCGCCGCCGGGGCGATGCACGGCTACGGGATCGTGCAGCGTCTCCAGCAGGTATCCGATGACGTGCTGCAGGTGGGGGAGAGCTCGCTCTATCCGGCGCTCCAACGGCTGCTGCTCAAGGGCTGGGTCAAGGCTGAGTGGGGCGCGTCGGAGAACAACCGCCGCGCGCGGTACTACACCCTGACGGCCGCCGGCCGAAAGCAGCTGACGGTCGAGCGTCAGGAATTCGACCGGCTGATTCTCGCCATCCACAAGGTGCTCAAGACCGCGTAGTGTGCCGCCATGCGACAGCTGCTTCGCCGCGCGTGGTATCTCATCCGGGGACGCCGGCTTGAGGCCGATCTGGCCGAAGAAATCGAGTTCCACCGCGCGTTGAAACAGCGGGAACTTGAAGAGAGCGGATTGGATGCCAAGGCGGCCACCTTCGCGACCCGCCGCGCCCTCGGCAGCGTCGCCCTAGCCAAGGATCGCGCCCGTGACGTGTGGCGGCCTCGTTGGCTGCAGGGCCTCGGGCAGGATCTACGGCTGGCTGTTCGCACGTTGTGGGCCAACAAGCTCGTGTCGGCCGTCGCCGTGCTGTCGCTTACGCTTGGTATAGGCGCTAACTTCGCGATCTTTTCCCTCATCAACAGCCTGCTGATACGCACGCTGCCGGTGCGAGAACCCGGCCGACTGGTACTCGTCAGCGACAGCGGCTCTCTCGGCACCAGAACATGGAATTTCGCCGTCTGGGACCAGTTACGTCAGCGGCCACACCTCTTCGAAGGCGTGGTCGCCTGGTCGTCGGCTCGTTTCAATCTAGCGTCTGGTGGAGAGGCGCAGTTCGTGGACGGGTTCTGGGCTAGCGGCTCGTTTTTCGACACGCTCGGCGTACCGGCATTCCTGGGCAGAAGTCTATCGGATGTGGACGATCGCCGCGGGGGTGGTCCGGATGGCCCAGTGGTCGTGATCAGCTACAGCTTTTGGCAACGGCACTTCGCTGGAGCAGCGAACGCCATCGGCCATTCGTTGACCCTGGACAACGTGCCCTTCACTGTCGTTGGTGTGGCACCGCCAGAGTTCTTCGGCGCTGACGTGGGCCGCACGTTCGACGTCGTCGTGCCATTGGGCGACGAGCCGCTCCTCCACGGACGGGATACATGGCTTGAGCGTCGGGATGTGTATTGGCTCAACATCATGGCGCGCCTGAGACTCGGAGAGTCGCTAGACACGGCAACTACGGGATTGCGCGGTGTTCAGCCACAGATTCGGGAAGCGACCCTACCTGAGGGCGCGACTGGGCAGTATCTCGACCGATATCTGAAAGATTCCTTTGTGCTGGTGTCTGCGGCAACGGGGAATTCAGGAATGCGTCGACGGTACGAGCGGGCACTGTCTGTGATTATGGGCGTGGTCGTAGTCGTTCTATTGATTGCGTGCGCCAACATCGCGAACCTGCTCTTGGCGCGCGCAATGGCCAGGCGGCCCGAATTCAGCTTGCGCCTCGCGCTCGGCGCTTCCCGCTGGCGACTGGTTCGACAACTTCTAGTTGAAAGCATGGTACTAGCCGGGCTCGGCGCCGTGTTCGGGCTACTCATCGCATCGTGGGGCAGTCGTTTCCTGATGCAGCAGCTGTCGACGCAAGCGAACACTGTCTTTCTAGACCTAGGGCTCGACGACCACGCTCTGGGCTTCATGGTCGGGATTACTGTCATGACGGCACTGCTCTTTAGCGCCGCGCCGGCGTTCAGGGCTTCGGGTGTTCCACCGATGGAGGCGCTGAAGGAGAACGGTCGAGTTACGTCTGCAGGTGGGCGGTTCCGTCTCGCGAACAGCCTCGTCGTCGCTCAGGTCGCGCTGTCTGTTGTGCTGATCGTGGCGGCAGGTCTGTTCGTACGCACGTTCGTCTCGCTCGCGACCCGCAACCTAGGCTTCGACCGCGATCGTGTGCTGATGGCTAACGTTACCGTACCGCGATCGACATGGACACAGACCAGCGCCTGTCGCTATTCGAGCGGATCCGTGAGACTGTTCGCGCGCTGCCGGGAGTCGCCGAGGCGGCGGTTTCTCTGGTGACACCAGTAAGCGGCGTGAGTGTTACGCCTCGTATCGAAGTGTCGGGCGAAGTGTCGCTCCCAGAGACTGAGCACGACAGTTCCCTGAATTTCGTTTCGCCCGGATGGTTCAGTACGTTCGGGACACCACTCGTCGTCGGGCGAGACCTATCGGCTCGTGATCGAAAAGGAGCCTTGTCGGTTGTAGTGGTAAACCAAGCATTCGCGCGCCGGTTTCTGAACGGCGCGAGCCCGCTGGGCCACACGATCTCGACGACCTCCGGACCGACTGCCCGTACGATGGAAATCGTCGGCGTTGTCGCGGACGCGGTTTACCGATC
Organism: Vicinamibacteria bacterium; assembly: GCA_041484265.1. GTDB lineage: Bacteria > Acidobacteriota > Vicinamibacteria > Vicinamibacterales > CAVVIG01 > 2-12-FULL-65-11. The sequence continues at coordinate 14,573 of JBGPHH010000045.1, read as the reverse complement.
ACTCCGCGAACCGGTGCCGCCGACGATGTACGTACCGCTCGCGCAGTTTAGCGGTCCCGCCGTTCTGGTGGCGTCCCTGAATTTAGGCGTACGGTCCAGCGGCGCGTCGCCTGCGCTATTAACCAAGAGCGTGGCTTCAGCGATCGCAGCGATGGATTCAGAATTGGTCCTGACTCTTCGTCTACTCGCCGAGCAGGTTGACGCTTCAATTATCCAAGAACGAGTCGTAGCTATGCTCTCCGGTTTCTTCGGTGCGTTGGCGCTGCTACTCGCGGCGCTCGGTCTCTATGGCGTCACGTCGTACGCCGTGACGCGGAGGCGAACCGAGCTCGGCATCCGGATGGCGCTGGGCGCGGCACCCGGCAGCGTGGTGAGACTCGTGCTGTCGCGGGTGTGCGTCTTGGTTGCTCTGGGCGTGGTCATCGGCGGGGTGGTGAGCCTCTGGGCGTCTCGCCTTGTGGCGCCGCTGCTCTACGGTCTCGAGCCGCGCGATCGGGCGACACTGGTCGGCTCCGCCGTTGTTCTAGCCACAGTGGGTGCGCTGGCCGCCTGGCTGCCGGCCTGGCGGGCCTCGCGGATCGATCCGGCCGTCGTGTTGCGAAACGAATAGGGCCTGGTAATGCGGCAGCTTCTTCGGCGCGTGGGGTACATCATCCGTCGGCGTCGGTTCGAGGCCGAGCTTGCCGAAGAAATGGCAGTTCACCAAGCCATGAAGGAAGCGGAGTTGCAGTCGCGCGGCGCGGAGCCGAAAGACGCGGCATCTGCGGCCCGATGCGCGCTCGGGAGCATGGCACTCGCACGGGACCATGTCCGAGACGTCTGGCTCTGGCCGTGGTTTCAGGACCTCATACAGGATCTTCGATATGCGGGCCGCGGGCTCCGCAGGAACCCAGGGTTTTCGGCCGTCGCCATCCTTACGCTCGCCCTCGGCATCGGTGCGAACACCGCCCTGTTCAGTATCGTAGACGCCGTACTTCTGAAGTTGCTACCCGTACAGGATCCAGGGCGCCTGGTCGTGTTGTCCCTTCGCGATGTTCGTGGTGAGCGTCTGGCGGAGGTGTCCTATCCGCTGTTTTCCGAGCTGCGCGCCCGTAATCACACGCTCGCGGACGCCTTTGCGGCGACACGCGGCCGCAATCCGATGGAGCTCCGACTACCGGGGTTGACCGACAGTCAACCCGCGCAAGTCATCATGGTATCGGGCAACATGTTCGAAGCGCTGGGCGTTCATGCTCGGCTCGGTCGAATGATCTCGACGGCAGACGATCAACGTCCTGGCGGCCAGGCTGTCGCCGTCTTGAGTGAGAGCTTCTGGAAGAATCACTTTAGTTCGAGCAGTTCGGCGCTCGGCGCAATCATCACGGTCAATGACGTGGCCCTCACGATCGTGGGCGTTGCGCCGCCGGAGTTTTTCGGCACGGCGGTGGGCGAAATGCCAGATATCTGGGTGCCCGCGACGATGCAGCCGCAATTGTTACCCCCAGCGAATTTCCTTGAAACCGCGAGCGTCGATTGGCTCGTGCCGATGGCGAGACTTCGACCGGGGGCGACCCTGTCGCAGGCGCGAGCCGACTTGGACGGTGTCCTCCAACAGGTCCAACAAGACTGGAAGGGTACGGCGAACGGACAAGGACTCCCTGAGCAACCCACTGTGGTCGTGGCACCAGGCAGTCGAGGATTTTCGGCACTGCGTGAACGCTTCACACGACCACTCCTAATCCTGATGGGCGTGGTTGGGCTCGTGCTCCTGGTCACATGCGTGAACATCGCGACACTGCTGTTGACGCGGGCCGCATCACGTCAGCGCGAGATCGTCGTCCGCGTCGCACTCGGGGCGAGCCGCCAGCGCCTGGTTCGCCACCTTATTACTGAGAGTCTGCTGCTCGCCGCGCTCGGTGGCCTCGCGGGGCTGCTACTCGCGTTCTGGGGCACACATGCACTGCTGCCGCTGCTGGCCGACCGCAGCGGCACACTGTCTTTGGCACTCGGCGTGGATAGGCGTCTTCTGGTGTTCACGGTCCTCGTCTCGGTGGCCACAGGGCTGGTGTTCGGAGTCATTCCGGCGATGCACGCGACAAGGCGCAGCGAAGGCTGGCGACTCGCAGGTGCGAGAACCGGCACACGACGTCGACTGGGGAACATCCTTGTGGTGTGCCAGATCGCGCTCTCGCTGATGCTCGTCGCTGGCGCCGGCCTGTTCCTGCGCTCGTTGCAGAACCTCCGAGCGGTCGACGCCGGCTTCGACCGAGAGCATCTCTTGCTACTGAGAGTGGATGTCGCCGCCACGGGCTATGAAGGCGCGCAGCGGGCCGGGTTGAATCGCCGACTCCTGGCGGCCGTTGGCGGCGTGCCGGGCGTTCGCTCCGTGAGCCAATCGGGAGTCGGGCTAATGCAAGGCCGATCGAGAATCTGTTGCATCACGGTGCCCGGCTACGTCCCTGCGCTCGGCGAACGGATGGCCATTCGCACCAACGATGTGTCGCCAGACTATTTCAGTACCGTCGGCATGACGGTGTCGGCGGGGCGTAGTTTTGACGAACGCGACAGCGCCGCCACTGTACGGCCCGCCATCGTGAACGAGGCCTTCGTTCGGCACTACTTCGGGGGTGGCGCGGCGGTGGGACGATCGTTCGGATTCGAGCCTGACCGTCTCATGGAGATCATCGGAGTGGTCCGCGATGCGCACTACGATGGGTTCCGAGAGCCCGCCGTCCCACTGGCGTTCTTTCCTCGAAGGGAAGATGGTCGGTTGCAATCTTTGGAGGTTCGTGCTGAAGGGGATCCAGCCTTGTTGGCGGCAGCGGTGCGGCGGGCAGTCGCGGCGGCGGATGCGCACGTGCGGGTGCCTGAGGTGATCACGATGCATCGACTCGTCGAGTCGTCATTGGCGCAGGAACTCTTGCTGGCCAGGGTGTCCAGTACGTTCGGGTTCTTGGCACTCGGGCTGGCTTGCCTCGGCATTTACGGAGTGATGGCGTTCCGCGTCGCACGCCGAACGTCTGAAATCGGTATTCGCATGGCACTCGGCGCAACGCCCTGGAAGGTGCTCCAGATGGTATTTGGCGAGAGCGCGCGCCTCGTGCTCGGTGGAATCGTCGTCGGGTTGCCAGCGGCCCTCGCCGCGACGCGCCTGATTGCGAGTCAGCTGTTCGGCGTCGGTCCAGCCGACCCCGCAACTCTAGGTGGTTCGGCCTTGGTGATGGCTGCACTGGCAGGTTTGGCCGGCTTCCTGCCGGCGCGCCGCGCCACCTGCGTCGATCCTGTGACAGCACTGCGATCCGAATAAGAGGTTGAGAAACCCATCGAGCGACGCGCCTCCGAGAGCCGGCGTTCATGGCTCAATGGCAATTGAAGCAATTGCGGGCGACGGTTGCATGACGTCAACCTCTCCTCAAGCGATTGCCCATCAACTGGTGAGTACCGGCCTTGTAGGCCCGAGGTCACAAGCTACTGGTAGACGCAGAGACCTGGTCTCGAGAGGGACACCCCAGACCTAGACTTAGCCCTGTCTCAGTACTTCAGCTGGATCGATCCGCGCGGCCCGCCGTGCGGGAAGCCAGCCCGCCAAAAGTCCCACTGCGGCCAGCACAATCGTGGCGCCGATGAGCGTCGTCGGGTCGCGCGGTGGCAGGCCGTAGATCAACCCGCCGACGAATTTCGACGCCCAGAGACTGATCCCCGCGCCCGCGACGATGCCGACACTGATCAGGAGCGACAGGCGCGCGAGCACCAGGCCCATCACCCCTGATGGCGCGGCGCCCAGCGCCATCCGAATGCCGATTTCAGTCCGGCGACGCGCCACCGCGTACGCCGTCACCCCATACAGTCCAAGGCCAGCCAACAGCAGAGCGAGCGCGGCGAACGATCCAGATAACACGGCGACGATGCGTTCCTGCCGGAACGACTCATTTACTTGCGTATCGAGCGTCTGAAACCTGACGGTAAGTGTCTTCTCGACTGCTGTGAGTGCCGCATTGACGACTGGGACCAGAGCCGAAGGGGAGCCGGCGGCCGGGCGGATGCTGATATTGATGGATCCACTGAGGGGGATGGGCAGATCCCACTGTGCCAGCGGCAGGTACATCGTCGGCTGCGGCGTCTCGCGCAGTGACGAGTAGATGGCATCCCCGACGACGCCCACGATCGTCTTGGTGCCAAGAGAGTATTCTTCGCGTGGGCCCACGGTGAGGCCGATGGTGCTCCCGGTCGCGTTGTTGCCGGGGAAGAATCGCCGAACGAACGCGTCGTTCACGATAACCACCGGCAGCCCGCCTCTTGCGTCGTGTCCATCGAAGTCGCGGCCGGCGCGCAGCGGGATCCCGTACGTCGCAAACCAGCTTGGCGTGACGAAGTTGTACTTCGAGCTCATTCCTGGGCTTGCAGGTTCTCGGGGAATACCTGTCACGTGAACGAACGCGCTGTAGTTGCTGCGGTCGATGGGCGTCGACATCGAGCCGGCGGCCTGTGCCACGCCACCGACGCTGGCGACGGCCGTGACGAGGCGCTGATAGAACGGGCCTCGCGTGGACGGCTCCACCGGCGCGTGAGCCGTTTCCACCCGCGCCAGGAGCACGCGGTTGCTGTCGAAGCCGAGCGGTCTGTCCGCTAAGCGCTGAAAGGTGCCGACGAACAGTTCCGCGAAGACAACCAGCACCAGAGACAGCCCGACTTGCAGGACGACGAGGCCACCCGACCAGAGGGCGCGGCGTTCGCCGATCAGACCGCGCCCCTGCGCTTTCAGAGCGTCGATGGGCGCCACGCGCCCGGCCTGGAAGGCGGGCGCGATGCCGAACACGCCGGCCGTCGCAACGGTCACGGCCATGGTGAACCCCAGCACCCGCCAGTCGAGTGGCAGATCCAGCGTGATCGGGCTAGCCGGCGTCGAAAACTGTGCCACCAGTGCCCGGCTGCCCCACGACGCAATCGCCAGCCCTGCACTGGCGCCAAGAGCCGCCAGCAGCAGGCTTTCGATGAGGAACTGCTGGGCGAGCCGCCAGGGCGGCCCGCCAAGCGCGCGGCGTACGCTCAGCTCGTGCCGGCGGTTGGTGGTGCGCGCCATCTGCAGGTTGGCGATATTCGCGCACGCGACGAGCAGCACCAACGCGACGACAAACAGGATCGCCAGCAGCGGCTGCCGATAGGCTCGGCGCAACTGGGAGATGCCCGTGCCGATGGGCGTGAGCGTAAACGACTCCTTGAGGAACTCGACCGAGCGAGCCTGCACAATCTCAGGCTGCGCGCCTTCGCGAATTTGCGGCTGCATGCCGCGAAGGATCGCCGTCGCAGTCTCGAGCGATTGTCCAGCCTTCAGCCGCAACGCGACGACGAGCCAGAAGTTGAACCGGTCGAACGGTGCCTTGAGAAACGATTGGCTCCCGCGGATCAGGGGTTCGGTGCCGAGCGGCACGGCGACGTCGAACGAACGGCCGACCTCCGTGCCGAAGAACCCCACCGGGGTGACGCCGACGATCGTGAACGGGATGCGTTCGATCGTCAGGGGCATCCCGATCACCTCCGGCGACCCTCCGAACCGGCGTTGCCAGAGAGCGTAGCTGATCATCGCCACCGGGCCGGTGGTCACGTTTCCGGGGATATCGTCTTCCGGCGTGAAGGTGCGGCCAACGCTCGCCCGCACGCCCAGCGTCGTGAAGAACTCGCCGCTCGTGAATACGCCGTCGACCATGTCTGTGGCACCGCCCGCAGACAAGTCGAAGCGCGATGCCGACCACGCGAGCCCGCCGCCAAACGCGTGCGAGCGCTGCTCGATCTGCTTCCAGAACCCGTAGCTCCAGCGCGGCTCGTCCGAATTGGATCTGCCGGTGTCGTTGGTGTTCCCCGACGACATGATGACCAACCGTTCGGGCTCCACCACGCCCGGCAGCGTGCGCAGCAGCAAACTGCTGACAATTGAGAAAATGGCCGTATTCGCACCGACACCCAGGGCCAGCGACAGCACGGCGACGGCTGAAGCCACGGGCGTAGCCCGGAGCGAGCGGACGGCGAGACGGAGGTCTCGCGAAAGCTCGTCAACGACGCGTACGCCCAGCGCGTCGCGATACTCTTCTTTGGTTTGATCGAGGCCACCGAATTCGAGTTGCGTGCGCCGAACCGCTTCGGCGTGGTCGAGCCCGACTCTGACGTAGGATTCCACTTGTCGATCAAGGTGAAACCGCAGTTCGTCATTGATCTCGTGCTCGATCTCCGTCCGCGTGAACAGCGCTCGGAGCCGCAGGAGCCAGTCGCTCAGCATGACGCTCTCCGCTAGGCCGTTTCTATGACTTGGCTGATGGCAGCGCTCAGCTTCCGCCACGCGATGCTGTCGGCCTCGAGCTGAGCACGGCCGCGGCGCGTGAGCGCGTAGTACTTCGCGCGCCGGTTGTTGTCTGAGGTGTCCCAGCGAGCCTTAATCAGCCCGCGGCGTTCAAGACGATGGAGGGCGGGGTAGAGCGAGCCCTGACGGATCTGCAACGCGGCACGAGACATCTGCTGAAGTCGCTCGGAAATCGCCCAGCCGTGCTGCGGCTCAAGCGCAACGGCCTTGAGAATGAGCAGGTCGAGCGTGCCTTGTGGAAGCTCCAAACGGTCGTCTGACATGCGTCCCCTCTCGCTTCGACAGGAAGCCTATCATTCTCTTGTGTCGAAGTGCAAGGGGAGTGGAGTCTCCGGTCAGTGAGGCACCCGTGGTTCTCATCCTCGGCTTGTCAGGCCCGAGATCACGGACCATCAGTTTTCGACCGGCCAGTCATCGCCGACCGCGTCCCTTTCTAATCCGGTGTGGGTTGTTCCGCGCGATCAATCACGAGCACGTCGACCGGTGCTCGCGTGGACTCCAATCTGAGTCCGAGCTGTTCCTGTACCGCCGTAAAGATCGACGGGCTGTCTGGAGCAGACCGCGCGAGAGCGGCGGGCAGCGCAGGCCCCGGCGTCAACTGATCGGGTGTCCACGTAAGGTCAAGATCAAAGTTTCCTGTCAATCCCGTTCGATCGATCACTAGACGGCCCACATTGGCCGCCAATCTCGATAACACCCCAATCGGCACACCGCGGAAGTTTAGAAGACCTGATCCTGCACTCAAGAAGTTACACAGCGGCAGCGGGGCATCGGGGTTAAGTGGACCAGACGGGGGTGGTGGCAGCTTCGTGCAGTCGATGTCCGACCGACGGAGCTGTGGGCCGAGCCTTCCATCGCTGCTCGCCATCGTCAGCGCATACACCGGCAGGTCCCTGGTCTCCATATGCAGTGTCAGCCTGAATCGGTCCGCGAGCAATGTCCTGAGCATCAACCGCACTCGTTGCACCGTCGCGGTGCCGAGTGGAAGCGGAAGATCGCCTTCCATCTTGGCCACGACATCGAAACGGTCGGAGTCGATCCAATTCGGTCCGCCAGAGATCTGATCATCCTGAAGCGGAATCGAGCCGGAGTACGCAAACAGGATCAACGCCTTCAGTGTTCGGTTGGTCATCGTGAACCGGCCCCCCGGTTGAAACGGAGGACCCATGAGCGCCGACAACGACTTGTTCGGTTTGACCGACGCGACCTCGAAGGCAGGCGCCTTCTCTGTCGGGGTCGTTGGCGATTGTGCTTGAGGTGACGACCGTGCCGGAGGGCCCGCTGGTTCAGTTTGATTGTCTGTGGGTTGCTCGGCGTGATCGACCACGACAACCTCGACCTGCCCTCGCTGTGATGCCAACTTCAGCCCGAGTTGTTCTTGAACAGCCGTGAACAGAGAAGGACCATTCGGATCGATCACAACGGGAGCGCGACCGATTTCGAGTGGAGCATCGGCCGGCTGCCGTCCGATAAGGTCTGGCGTCCAATTGAGCGCCACCTCAAATGATCCCGTCAGTCCGGTCTCATCGCGCACTTCACGAAACCCTTCAACCCACAGTCTCAGCAAGCGGGCGAGCATGGGCATGGTAATGGACGGACTGGTTAGCTGACCCGGATCGTTCCTGTCGATGCAGGGCGACGCCACGGTCGTGGCTGGAGTGACCGGAGCAGGTGGTGTCGCGCCCTGAAAGGTGCAATCAAGGTCGGTTCGCCGAAGGCGCGGACCGAGTCTTCTGTCGCCGTTCGCCATCACCAACGCAAAAATGTCCCGCTCGCGTGTCTCGCGGTGCACCCGTAGTTTGAACCGGTCGGCTAACAAGGGCCGCAACATCAGCGGAAATTGGTCCTGCGTCGGATTGCCTTCGGCCTTTCCAAGGACGTCAAAACGATCCGCTTTCATCCAATCCGGACCACCAAGCACCAGAGAGCCAGAAAGCGGAAACGGCGCTCCGTATGCGATTGAAATGAGGTTCGCGAGCGAGACACCCGTGGCTCGGAAGCGCCCGCCGGGCTGCATCTCATAATTCCACCGCGTATCACCCGAATTGTTCGGCTTGATGGACGCGACCTCAAATGAGGGCGAAACACTCGCGCTGGGCGGCGCGGTCGCCTGCGCAATGGCGGTCCGGGCAGCTGGGACGCTCGGCGTCTCTTGATGGGTCCGACTCACCGCTCGCAACGGGGACACGACCAGCACCACGACGAGAGAAACGGATGTCATGGCGACCGCCCAGAGCCGGCTAGCCTGGCCGCGCGGACGGCCCGAGTCGAGCACGCCCGCCACGCGCGCCGAGAGATCGGAACGGCTGGCCATCGAGAGGAGCGGGCGAGCCCGGCTCGGTGAGAGTCGGCGCGCAAGTGTCAGGAGCTGTTCGGCGTAGTCCGCTGGCTCGGCTCCACGCAACACGGCATCGTCACAGGCTCGCTCGGAATCGAGGCAGAGGAGCCGCCAGGCGATCCAGACGAGCGGATGGAACCAGTACACGGCCGTCACCACACGCGCGACCAGATGCACAAGCCAATCCATGCGACGCACATGTTCCAACTCGTGGACGAGGGCCCGCTCGATATCTGCGCCACTCCACGCCGGTGCATCTGCGGGCAATAGGATCGCCGGCCACAGGTGCCCGAACGTCGCGGGCGTCTGAAGGTCTTCATGGAGCAGCAGCGTGACCTGCCGATTGACTCCCGCCTGAATCGCGAGCGTGCGAATAAGGGCCGTGCGTTCGAGCCACGGGAGACCTGTGCGGCGAAGACGACCTACGCACCACAGCGCGAATCCGATGGGCATCAGGAAGAGCAGTGAGCCAGCGGTCCATCCCATCCGGAGCCAAATCAAGGTCGAGATGGCAGGATGTCGGCCTTCATCACGAGGCAAGAGGGGGGAAGGAAAAGAGATTGAGGCCGTGTCCGACAGCTCAGGCGCTCCGATCAGTGGGGCGATCATCCCAATCGTCGGAGTCGCAGGGCCCGTGATCGGGATCTTGAGCGTGAGGGGTGGCTCCAACAGTGCTGCGACCGGCAGCACCAACACGACACCGAACGTGCACGCCAGCCACAGGTGACGCACGGAGGCCCGCGTACGCCGGAGGAAATACGCGCCCACAAGGGCCACCCCCATCACGACGGTTACCTTCACGATGATCGTCAGTTCCGTCATGGCTGCTTCCTTTCCTCACGCGCCCGCTGAATCTCCCGTTGAAGGGCGTCGAGTTCCTCGTCGGTCCAGTCTTCCTGCCTGAGCAGGGCGGTCATCATCTGGCCGAGCGATCCCCCAAAGAACACGCGGAGATGCTGCTGTAAGGCCGCGCGTCTGGCGGAGGCCGGCGACATCGTGGCGGAGTAGACGTACCGCGCGCCGTCGGTCTGATGCCGGAGGTGCCCCTTGGTCTCGAGCCGCACAAGCATCGCCCGAACGGCCGAATAGCCGGGCGGATTCACCAGCCGGGAGCGAATGTCCTCGGCGGAGGCGCGATTGGCCAGCGCGAACACGACGTTCATGATTTCTCGCTCGCGACGCGTCAACTTGTCCAGTGGTGTCGTGCGGCGGCTGCTCTTCATGCTACAGGTGTAGCATACTAGTGCTACACGAGCAGCATGTCAAGATCTCTGGGGCAAGGCAGCCGAAATAGAGAAGGCTGGCAAGGAGCGTGGATTCGGGTTTCGTGGGCCGGAGGTCATCCAGGGAACGGCCTCCGTCGGTGAGCGATTCGGTGCGAAGCACGGTCATCGGATCGACTCGGGTAGCTCGCCAGGCCGGACGCCAGCACGCCCCAGGACCGATGTTCTAGCGAACTAAAGTAGGCCCGAAATGATGCTGGAGGCGAAGGTAGTCGAAACTGAAAACCCCAGATCTTCTAACCTGGTGACCGCTGCTCCTGATCCGCTTTACTCATCGCGCGGCAGTCTTGGACAGCTCCACCACCCACTGCGGGGGGTCGGGATCCTCACTGAAACTGATCGACATGCCCTGGCTTTTCATCCACCTCCAGAGCCATGTGGGACCAAACTTTGTGACGAGTGTGTCCTTAGTCCGATAGGCGGGATCGGCCATCGCGGTGTCTAGGCTCACGAATGCGTACCCCCGTCCTTCCAACCGTTTCAGTAGGTCATCAAGAGAATCCGCGTTGATGTCATTGGCGTGGAGGAGAATCGTCTGGGGAATGTCTCGTCCGAAAATCTGAGGCGACACGCGCTCCGCGAACTCCGTGGCGCGAATCACGAAATCTAGGTAGGCCTCGCGGAGCCGCGTGGCTGTCGCTTCGTCGCGGCCGAGCGCTTGGACGTAGCCTGAGTTGAAAATGTAGTCTGAACTGTCGATGGTATGAGGTGCGACCTTGTACCCTCGCCCTTCAAGAAACGCCTCGACCGTTTCTTTCTTGGCCTGTGTATCGCCCGTGTGCGTCTGAGGGTGTCGGAAGTAGAGCTGATACGGTTGGCGTGGTTGCATCAACCGACGAGTCACTGTCTCGCCCTTGAGAATCTGGTCTTCGAACTGCTGAATGGTGAGCACGTTCAAGTCGGCGTGCGAATACGTGTGGTTGCCGAGCACGGCGCTGGCGTCAACCCGCTGCTGAAGGATCGCAGTGCGGGCCTCCAGTTCTGGACCTGACCCGAGCTTGGCCTCATTCACAAACGCCACCACGGGTGCGCGGTGCGCTGCGAGGACACGAAGCAGTGCGGACGTGACGCGTTGAGCCTGCGTCAGTGCACCGAGGTCGCCAGCCGTCACGTTCGCGTACGGGAGGTCGTCGAAGGTCAACGCCATCGCGCGGGGCGCTCGCGACGCCTGAGCCGCGATGGTCGGCACCGCTGGTTCAGCGGTGAGTGTCATCGCCGCCGCTGCGAGTGCGGTGAACGCAAATAGAGTCCTACGGGTCACTGCATCCTTTCCGCGGTGAACAATGCGTCCGCGGCCGTATCGGTCACGGATCACTCCGCCTTGAGCGCTTCTGCCGGATCCACACTGGCGGCGCGACGTGCGGGAATGGCCGCCGCGATCAGCGCGACCAGCACGAGCAACACGGGGGCCGCCGACAACATCATCGGATCCCACGGTGTCACCTCGAACAACTGACTCGCCATCAGCAGCCCTGCGCCGATCGCCACAGGCACTCCCAACGCGAGGCCACTTCCGACTTGCGAGAACGCTTCACGCAGCACCATCGCCATGACCGAGGCGCGGTCCGCGCCCAGTGCCATACGCACGCCGATCTCGCCCGTCCGCTGCTCGACACCGTACGCCGTCACGCCGTAGAGACCCACGGCCGCGAGCAGGAGCCCGACTGCGCCGAAGAGCCAGGTCAGGCTTGCGACCATGTTCTGCTGGGCGAAGTGGCCGCGAACGACTTCGGAATACGGTTCGATGCCGTATAGCACCAGGTTCGGATCGACGGCCGCCAGTGCGTCGCGCACTTCTACCGCGAGTCCCGGTGGATTGCCGGGCGCCCAGATCACGACGTTATACAGGTAATGCGACCAGACCTCTCGGCTTTCGAGCTCTCTCGCATCGAACGTTGCACTCTGCGCTTCGGGCAGGAAGTACATCGGTGGCTCGGGCGAGCGCACCGTGGACGGAAAGTAATGAACGTCGGCGGCGACGCCGACGATCTCATACATTCCGGCGTTCTTCCTCGGCGCGGGACCGAAGTGCTGCCCGATCGGGTTGTCGTTCGGAAAGAACTTCTTGGCGAACGCCTCATTGATCACGGCCACGCGCCGCGCGTCGGCGTCGTCTGCGTCCGTGATCGGCCGTCCCATGACAATCCGGTCGCCGACCGTTTCGAAGAACCCTGGCATCACGCGGGTCCAGGCGGATGAGACATCGTCTCTCGCGCCGGGCTCGGCCCGGCCCGTAATCCGCACGTCATGCGCCCAGTACAGGTCGCCCATCGGCGCATACAGTGCCGCGCTGGCCGTGCGCACGCCGGGGATGGCGCGCAGACGGCTTTCGATCTCGCGGAACAGCGGAAGCAACTGCTCTTCCGGGTAGTTGGAGAGCTTCGGGTCGATCGACACGAGAAAGCGACCGTCGGCAGCGAATCCGAGGTTCTGATGTTCGAGATTGCGCAGGCTCTGGCCCAGCATCGCTGCCGCGCTCAGCAAAACGACCGACACGGCCGCTTGAGCGATCACGAGGATCCTCTGTGCGCTCGTTGTGCCCGAAGCCGTCCGGTTCGATCCGCGCATCGCGTCCATCGGGTCGGCGTGCGACGTCATCCACGCCGGCGCGACGCCGAAGAGCAACCCCGTGATCATCGCAACGGCGACCGCGAAGAACAGCACTGGCGTCGACGGTGCGGCGCTCACCGGGACCCAGGCGTCCCTGAACGCGAGCTGCAGGATCAGGCGCGCTCCCGCATACGCCACCGCGATCCCGGTGGCGCCGCCGAGGATGCCCAGCACCGCGCTGTCGATCAGCGCTTCACGCACGATTCGCGCGCGCGACGCGCCGATCGCCACGCGCATCGCCGTTTCGTGCCTGTGCCTCCAACCGCGCGCGAGCAGCAGGTTCGCGACGTTGGCGCAGGCGAGCAGCAGGACGCAGACGGCGGCGATGAGGAGCAGCCGCAGGCCGTCCTGATAGTGCTCGCGCATCAGGGAAACGCCGGCGCCGCCTGGCGTCAGATGCAGCGTCTGCTTCTCCCACACCGACCGGTCCTCGGGGCTCATGTCTGCGCGATGGCTCGCCAGCCACTGGCGCAGCTCGCCCTGCAGCCGCGCCTCGAGCGTCTTCGGGTTCGTCCTGGCGCGCACCCGGCCGATCAGATCCAACCACGCCAGGCCGGGATTCTTCAGCCGAGACGTGGCGCCGGCGATGAGCGGTTCCTTCGTGAGCGGCAGCCAGAGGTCCGGCATGCCCGAGGCGTCGACCTTCGCTCCGAAAAAAACCGGGCGGCGCGATACCGATGATTGTGAATGCCTGGCCGTTGATCTCGTATGTCGCGCCGACGAGCGATAGATCAGATCCGTAGCGCTCCTGCCAGGTGTGAAAACTCATCACCGCCACGGGCGGCGCGGCTTCCACGTCGTCGCCGTCGGTGAAGAGACGCCCACGCCACGCGGAGATCCCGAACGTCTGGAAGAAATTGCCCGAGACGTACTCGCCTAGGCGCGCTTGGACCGTCGCTGCGGAACCCGCTCGGCGCATGGCGAGCCCGCCGTTTCCCGTGCCGATCTGGAACGCCGACAGCTCCTCGAACGCTGGCGTGTCGGCGCGGAATCGCTGGTACGCCTCCCATGAGAAGAGCGTCCAGTCGTTCTGCGCGGCCTGGTTTCCCTGTGTGTATCCCGTCGAATAGCAGCACCTGACGGCATCGCCGATCCGCCAGAGCTCCTGCGGCTTCGCCACTGGCAGCGCTCGCAGCATCACCTGATGGATCAGCGTGAAGACCGCCGTGGTCGCGCCGATGCCAAGCGCCAACGTGAGAATCGCCACGATGGCGACTCCGGGATTTCTCCGCAGCGTCCGAACGGCGTAGCGCAGATCCTGATTGAAGTCAGTCAGCCAGCGCAGAGTGTCGACGTCGCGCGCTTGCTCACGAGCGAAGGTCAAACTTCCGAGCCGTCGCGAAGCTGCTCGCGTCGCCTCCTCCTGAGTCATTCCGCTCTTGACGTAGTCTTCAACACGCCGCTCGAAATGGAATCGTGCCTCCTCGTCGAAGTCGGCGCTGGCCTTCGACCCGAACACCGTGCTACGAAAACGTCGGCCCCATCCCATGTGACACGTTCCTACGCAAAACGCAGAACCTTGCCGACGGCTTTGGTCAGCAGGTCCCATTTTTCCTGTTCTTGCTCGAGATGGCTCTGGCCCGTTCGCGTCAGGCGGTACAGTCGCGCGCGTCGATTATTCTCGGTGACCTGCCACTCCGCGGCGATCCAGCCGGCCTGTTCCATCCGATGGAGGGCCGGGTACAGCGAGCCCTCTTCGACGCGCAGGATATCGTTTGAGACCTGTTGAATGTGGGAAGCGATGCCGTACCCGTGCTCGGGGCCTCGGCTGAGTGTCTTCAGGACGAGCAGGTCGAGGGTGCCTTGAAGGGCGTCGGGTTTCTTCTTGCGGCGCAGCATACTCAGAAGTCTAGGGTAGACTACGCGCGCCACGTGAATCCGTCAAGTTGCAGGCCCCAGCGTGACCTCCGGTCTACTGATATGGAAAGACCGACTGTCAAGTGAGCGGCATTTGTGTTTCGTTCGATAGCACTCCTGAGCGCGCGCCCGGCCTATAAGCCATCCGGGCGCG
>JBGPHH010000044.1:0-20982 GCA_041484265.1 Vicinamibacteria bacterium | reverse complement strand
GGCGATCACGACGCCGCCGACCGACCAGACGGTCAGCGCTGGATCAAACGCCACGTTCACGGTGGTGGCCAGCGGCAGTCCGACGCCGACCTATCAGTGGCAGGTGTCGACGGATGGTGGCGCGCACTGGACCGACCTCTCCAACGTGACGCCGTACAGCGGCGCGACGACCACGACGCTGACGCTGACCAACGTCACGACCACCTTGACGGGAAATCGCTACCGCGCAGTGGCCACCAACAGCGTGGGCGTCGCGAATTCGACCGCCGCGACGCTCACCGTCAATACGCTGCCGGCGATCACGACCCAACCGACGAGCGTGACCGTGACGGCGGGGCAGAACACCACATTCACGGTGGCCGCCAGCGGCAGTCCCACGCCGACCTATCAGTGGCAGGCGTCGACCGACAGTGGTGCGACGTGGACCGACCTCGCCAACACGGCGTCGTACGGCGGCGTCACGACGCCGACACTCACGCTGACGGACGTGACGACCAGCATGACGGGGAATCGCTACCGCGCCATCGCGACCAGCAGCGTAGGGTCGGCAACCTCAGATGGCTTGGCGACGCTCACCGTCAACGCCGCGCCGACGTTCACGACGCCGCCGGCCGATCAGGTCGTCATCAGCGGACAGAACGCGGTGTTCACCGTGACCGCGAGTGGCGCACCAGCACCAACTTATCAGTGGCAGGTGTCAACGGATAGTGGCGCGACCTGGACCGACCTCTCCAACACGACGCCGTACAGCGGCGTGACGACGCCGACGCTCACGGTGACGAATACCACCAGCGCCCTGAGCGGTCAGCGGTTCCGAGTCGTGGCCACCAACAGCGTGGGCACGGCGACCTCGACCGCCGCCGCGCTCACGGTGAAGATGGCGCCCGTGATCACAGTGCCGCCTTCGAACCAGTCGGTGACGGCCGGGCAGAACGCGCAGTTCACGGTCGCGGCCGTCGGCAGCACGCCGATGACGTTTGAATGGCAGATTTCTGCAAATGGCGGCGGGACGTGGTCGACCCTGACGAACACGCCGACCTACAGCGGCGTCACGACCACGACGCTCGTGGTGACCGGGGTGACCGCAGGCATGGATGGGACGCGGTACCGCGCCGTCGCGAGCAACAGTGTCGGCTCGGCGACCTCGAGCGCCGCGACGCTCACCGTGAAGGCGCCGCCGGCCATCACGGCGCAGCCCACGAACCAGACGGTTACAGCCGGGCAGAACGCCACGTTCACGGTGGCCGCCACCGGCAGTCCCACGCCGACGTATCAGTGGCAGGGCTCGACCGACAACGGCGCAACCTGGACGGCCCTCACCGACGCGGCGCCCTATACCGGCGTCGCCTCGACGACGCTCACGGTTGTCAACACCACCACCGCCCTGAGCGGCCAGCAGTTCCGCGCCGTCGTGACCAATGGCGCCGGCTCCGCCACGTCGACGGCCGCCACGCTCACGGTCATCGTCGCGCCCACGATCACCACGCAGCCGACCGACCAGACGGTTGGCGTGGAACTAAACGCGGGGTTCACCGTGGCGGCCACCGGCATTCCCGCCCCGACGTATCAGTGGCAGGTGTCGATTGATAGTGGCGCGATCTGGACCGACCTCTCCAACACGACGCCGTACAGCGGCGTGACGACGCCGACGCTCACGCTGACGAGCGTGACGGCCACCTTGACGGGGGCATGGTACCGCGCGGTGGCCACTAACAGCGCCGGGACGGCGACTTCGAACACGGCGGTCCTGACCGTGAAAGTCGCGCCCACGATCACGACACAACCGGCCGATCAGGCGGTGATGGCGGGGCAGACGGCCTCCTTCACCGTGGCGGCGAGTGGAAACCCGGCCCCGACCTACCAATGGCAGGCCTCGATCGATTTCGGCCAGACGTGGACCAATCTCACGGCTGCATCGGCGACGACTGCCACGCTAACACTCCCGACGACGACGTGGTGGAACACCGCGCGGTTCCGATGCATCGTCACAAACCCCGCTGGGACGGAGACGAGCAGCGTGGCCGTCTTGACGGCGTACGGTGCCATGACTGTCGGTCCGTCGCCGCTGCAGTTCAGCGCGATGAAGACCGCTATTAGCGCGACGCTGAGCAACGAGACGGCAGGCCAACCCATGACCGTTGGCTTCACCGGCGCACCGACGACGTGGACGGCGGCGGCGGGTCCCGGTCAGACCTGGCTGCAGATCACGGGCGGCTCAGGCAGTGGTCCCGGACAGTTCACGGTGCAGATTGTCAATCCCGACAACGTCATCGGTTCTCTGATTGGGAGTGCACCGGGCGTCTACACCATCGGTGGAATGATCAGCGTGACCGCGGCGGCCTCGAGCAACTGGCCCGTCGAGATTCCTGTGACGCTGCAGGTCACACAGGCACCTACCGCCGCGCCGTTTGGCTCCTTCGACGCGCCGGCCAACGGCACGACCGGTGTGCAGGGCTCTGTCGCGCTCAGCGGCTGGGCGCTCTCCCCCAGCAGCAGCCTGGATCGCGTGGAGATCTGGCGCGACGTCGTGCCGGGCGACACGCTTCAGCCGTACCAGGGGCCGGGGGCCGCCAACGGCAGAGTCTTTGTCGCGAACGCCACTCTCATCGACGGCGCGCGGCCCGACGTCGAGGCGCAGTTTGCCGGCGACCCGCAGGCCGGACGCGCCGGCTGGGGTGCGCTGGTCCTGACGCGGGGGCTGTCGGCCCAGGGAGACGGCCCGTACGCGCTGTATGCGATCGCGTACGACACCGCAGGTAACAGCGCAGTCCTCGGCACGACAACCATTACTGTGGACAACGCGCACGCGACGCAGCCGTTTGGCACGATCGATTCACTGAGCGATGGCGTCGTCGTGTCCGGAGCGATCTCGATTGGTGGGTGGGCACTGACGCCCGGATCGACTTGCACGATCACTTCGACTGGTGTCGCGGCATCGATTGATTCTGGTCCGCTTGTCCCGGTGATCTATCGTCAGGCGCGCCCCGCTGTGGCCGCGGCGTTCCCCGGCTTTACCAACAGCGACAATGCCGGCGCTCAGTTCATCCTTGATACGACAACTCTCAGCGACGGCGCGCACCAGATCGCGTGGTCGGTCACGGATAGCTGCGGGCGTCAGGCGTGGATCGGCACTCGCTTCTTCACCGTGTCAAATGGCGCCACAGCCGGTGCAGCTGGAGCGTCGCAGGGTGCCACGCCCCAGACGTCGGCCATCAATGCGGATCCGATTTCAGTCCGTCGAGGCCAAGCCGACTGGTCGTTGGTCTATGCGAATGCCAACGGTGTTCGCGTGGTGCAGATTGACGAGGGAACCCGTCTTGAGATGCGGTTACCCGCGCTTGGCGGGGCGAGCTATACCGGCTACCACAATGTTGGGGCGGACTGGCGGACGTTGCCGCTCGGGTCATCCCTCAGCGGCCAGGTGTTCTCGTGGATGCCGGCGGCGGGATTCCTCGGGAGCTACGACTTGGCGTTTGTCGCGAGCACATCGAGCGGGCCCGACGAACTGGTCGATGTCCGCGTGGTCGTGGGTCCGTCCGTGCGGATCTGGGTGGACGCGCCGCCGGCCGATATTGATCTCCAGCAGCCCTTCGAGCTCAAGGGCTGGACGCTCGACCTCGCGGCAGCTTCGGGGACCGGCATCGAGGCGGTCGAGGTACGGGCGAGGCCAGCCGGCGGAGGACAGGTTGTTCTTGTGGGCACGGCGATGACGGGCGCCGCGGTGTCCAAAGTGACCGCGATGTACGGCGCACAGTTCACCAATGCCGGCTTCGGAGCCCTCATCAATGGCCTGTCGCCCGGGAGCTACGACCTCATCATCTCAGCGTATGCCACGCCGTACGGACTGTTGCGGGGCACGCAAACAGTTCGAGTTACGGTGCATTGACCAAGCAAGCGGCTCTAAGCCGCCGCTCTGGAAATTCTGTGAGCGAGCAGCCTTGTAGCCAGTTACAGCTCCACGTACATCACGTTGAGACAGTAATAGAGGGTGTCGAGGAATGCTCCGCGCAAGACGAACGGCAGCAGAGGGGTCGGAGTCGTGGTGACCAGCTGCACACCTGGTTGATGGTCAGACAGCCACTGGAGCAATCGTGCCTGGTCCGCGGCGGCTAAGCTGGCCCCGTCCTGAACAACGAGCGTCCCCTGAGACGAGGAGGGCAGCGATAACGGCGCTGCAGCGGTCACCCACACGGGCTCCTGTAGCATGGGCCGCAGCGCCCGCAGGATCTTCGAAGTGACCACCGCGTCTCCAACGAGCAACAGATTCGGCCGTGCCGTGGCAAGGACACGCCACTCCTCGGCGGACACACCTGAAATTGTGGGCGGAGCGGAGGCGACTCCTTTCCTCGGTTCCCTTGCCGTCTGGGAACGCCGTTCGGGCGTGACGGTCCGAAGCAGCGGCTCAACCCGCGTTGAGGAGAGCAGCCAGGATTCGATGCGCCTGTAGATCGCCGGGAGAGACACCAGTTGAATTGCCATGGTCCCCTCGCCCTTATGGGTATGAAGCACACCCCGTTTGGCCGATGTTGCGTGACTTGTACTACATTACGCGACGGGTCACACGCACAATTACGATCGCTTGATGAGTGAGTCTTAAGTCTTCGTATTGGGTGACATCCCGTTGGATCGTCGGTGGGCGTGCGCCGCCCGATTCAGTTTGGCTTCAGGTTTACTGTTGAGCTCATCGAGCGTAGGATGGCGTCACATACCACCTTGGAACTTGGACTTAAGGGAGAAGCGAACATGGAAAAGCAGTTAACCATCGCTGCCTATTGGGTCGGTATCGCCAGCACGGTAGTTGCACTGATCACGCGAGCGCTTGCGATGTTTGGTATCGTTGCGCTCGCCGCCGCTTCATCTCCTGGAAGAAGTCCGATTTCCTATCGAACCTTCCTCGAAGGCGCTGAGCTCTTCTTTCTGATGGCGATTGCAGGTTCCGTTCTCATTTGGGCGAGATCGAACAAGACCTAGAGCGCCTGAACAGGAACCAGTCCAGGCGACGAGGCCCTCTCGATGAACTTCCTCCAAGTCGCTCTCTTGCGCTGGTATCACGCGAATCAGACACGAGCGCTACTTCTGCTTGGCGATCACCAGAGCTGCGATCTTCTTGTACGTCGCGTCTGGAACAATCTTCTTGCTCGTCAGATCGGTCTTGGCCCTGTACGGACGCCCCACAATGATCTTCTGGGCGTATGCCTCGCCGATGCCGGGCAGCGTCATCAGCTGTTCCTTCGTGGCCGAGTTGAGGTCGAGGAGATCGGCCTTCGGCGCCGCTTGAGCCGCGGGCTTGGACGCGTCCTTCGCCGGTGCCGGCTTGGCCGTCGTGTCTCCGGGCTTGGCCTGAGCCTGCGCGACTCCGGCCGCGAGGAAAATCGCCAGGATTGTTCCGATTGCGCGCACGGTGATGTTCTTCATGTGTGTCCTCCTAATTTGATCAGCCGTGCCATCCACGGCGGTTCCCACGACCAACAATGCTACGGCGATGACGTTCGGTCGAGAGCGGCGAGCGCGCGATCGCGAACGGCGGCGAATGCGTCCATCTGATCGGCAGGGACCGGAGCCGCCGACGGCGTGTCGCGCACCGCGGTCAGCGGATTGACCCACACGCCGTTCTTCCTCACGCGGTAATCGAGATGCGGGCCGGTGGCGAGCCCCGTGGCGCCCACGCGGCCAATCTGATCGCCCTGCTGCACACGCCCACCGATGCGAACGTCGATCGCGGAGAGGTGCAGGTATTCGGTCTCGAATCCGTTGGCATGCCGCAAATGCACCATCTGGCCGGATTCGCCGTCCGGCCCCGCTTCGAGCACGATGCCGTCGGCCACGGCGACGACGGGCGCGCCGACGGGCGCTCGATAGTCCACACCGAGGTGGGCGCGTTGCACTCCGAGGATCGGATGCAGGCGGTTCTGTGAGAATCGGGAGGTGATGGTCGGCTGAAACTTGAGCGGCGAGCGCAAGAGGAACCGCCGGACCGAGACGCCGCGCTCGTCGAAATACGCCGGGCTCTGGCTGTCGGCACCCTCTGGCGCGAAGCGCACGGCCATCAAACGGCGACCGCCGTTCCGAAACTCCGCCGCGAGGATCGGGCCGTAGCCGGCAAAGGCGCGATCGTCCTCGCGCACCTCCTTGTCGACGAGCACGGCAAAGCGATCGAGCGGCTGCACATCGTTATTGAAATCGATCTGGCCGCTCAGGATGTCGGCCAGCGCCAGGGCCAGATCGACGGTCTCGCCGGCGGCATCCATCGCGCCAAAGAGTGACGGCGTCTCACGGGTGATGGATCCGCGCACGATGGCCTCGGTGCCGGTCTTGGCAATCGGCACCACCTCGGCGACGAGCGCTGCGTCTCCGTTCGGCCGGCTGACGCGCAGGACCCGATCGGCGTCTATTTCGTATTCGAATCGCTTGAGGACACCGCCGGCCCACTCCTCGATTCGGTACGGCTGCCGGGCGCGGAGCTTGCGGACGTCAAACACCTCCCGCGCGCGCGCGAGCAGTTGCGCGGCGTCCCGATCGGCCACGTGCCCAGCCTTGAGAAGCGTCCCGAAGGTGGTCCCGGCGGCGATGCGGGCCGTAATGACGTCAAACGTGCCCGCGAGCTCGATATCGCCGCGAGCGATGGGCGCCTCGGGACTCTTGGCAGTCCCGACGCACCCAGCGGCGGCAAGCGCGATGAGCAGGACCGATCGCCTCATAAGGCACTTATCGGGAGCAAACCGTCGGTCATACAACCGGGAGATTACACCACGACATGCGGCAGCAGCCTATCGCGGCCGGCTCGGATACAATCGCACGAAACGAGGAGGGTTCGATGGCCGCCAAAACGTCCAGGCGCTCGCAGCGGCGCCCGCAGCGCTCGAGTGCGATCCGAAAGAAGGTCAGCCGAAAGAGTGTCAAGACGAAGAAGCGGCGCGATCCCGAGACCCTGCGGCTGCGCACGCTGCAGGCGGCCCTGACGGTGGGCGACCTCGATCGGAGCATCCGCTTTTACACGGACGCCCTCGGCTTCATCATCGGCGAGCGATGGACGACGAGCGCCGGCGTCCTTCGCGGCGTCCGGTTGACGGCCGGCGTGTGCAATCTGAACCTGACGCAGGACGACTGGGCGAAGGGCCGCGACCGCCGAAAGGGCGAAGGTCTGCGGCTCTGGTGCAAGACCGCGCAGGACATCGACGCCCTGGCGGTGCGCATCAAGGGGGCTGGCGGCCTCCTCACGGAGGAGCCCATGACGCAGCCGTGGGGTGGACGCAGCCTGTCGGTGGACGATCCGGACGGCTTCCACCTGACAATCTTCCGCGAGCCGTAGGGTGCGTGGTCAGCCAAAGAGGTACGTGCGGACCTGCGGATCCTTGAACCGCCACAACACGTTGTCGATGAAGTAGTGATGGATGTTGATGAACAGCATCGCCGCGGTGAAGAAGAAGTACATCCCCCAGGTGTCGAACGTGCCGAGCCGATTGTCGATCGTGTCCGGCACGAACTCGAAGGCGAGCCACCCGCCGGCCACCGCCCCGAGGATGATCGCCGTCGCCCGGACCTCTCGATGGTGCGACTGGTGCAGGCGCGTGTCTTCCATCTTGTAGGCGAAGGCGAGATACTGCAGCGAATGGAAGAGGGGCACCAGCAGGAAATAGAACTCGTCCTGGCGCGTCTGCGGCAGCCACCACACGTACAGGGCAACGAACGGCGCGATCAGGTTCGGGCTGGGACGTTGACCCGTGGCCCTGTAGTTGGCATAGAACACTTTGTACAGCACGAGGACGAAGCCAGCGCCAACGACGAGCTGTGAAATCGGGCCGGCGATATCCGGAAGGTCGAGCGACGAATAGCTGAACCCCCTCCACACACGGAAGTCCCCGCCGAGGTTGTTCTCGACGATGTTCATGCCCCAGATGCTGAGCAGCGCCCATTTCGTCAGGTCGCGTTGCGCCTTCGTCAGCGCGTAGCCGTCAAAACGGGCGTAGACCATCATGCAGCCGAACACCTGCTTCGTGTAGTGCCAGCCGATAGTGAAGATCATCAGGTTGAACGCGGCGGTGAACAGCACATCGCCGAGGCGCGGACCGGCCAGCACCTGCGCGTTCGCACCCCACGCGCCCACGACCTCTGACGCCCTCGAGATGATCGACATCCTGGCCACGGGAACGTCGTAGAAGAAGTACGCCGCTGCGAAGATTCCAGCGAGCCCGACAGGCACGGCGATCAACTGCCACCAGTGCTCGACGACGAAGGCGCGCCCGCGGGTGTAGGCGAGCTTGTACGACATCAGGAAGTGCGGATAGTTGATCAGCAACGACAGCGAGAGCGTCGTCACCGTCAGGTGTCTGAATTGCTGATCGATCGACCAGCTGCCTCTGAATCGCTGGACCGAGATCATGACGAGCCACACCAGGAGGCTCGCGCCCCCCAGCAGCCAGAAATCGAGGAATCGCGTCGTCAGGGCGTTCGGCGCCGGTCGGGCGTCGGCGACTGCAGCCATCGGCGGGGAGGGCATAGCGGTGGCCGTCACTCGATTGCCATACTACGCCTGGCCGGCTCGTACCCGATAGTTCCTTACTGGTAGGTTGTGCCCATTGGGAATCGCCTACTGCGTTCTGTCAGGGCATGGCTCTGGCGATGCGTGCGGCGCTAATCAGCCATTCACCGTTTCGCTTCACCATGACGTAGGTGCCCACGAGCTTCGCGAGAGGGGTCGAGACTCCCGTCCGCAGGTCGGTCTCCACGACGGCGGCCTGCGGATCGAGAAAGCGCACCGTCAGAACATCAAGCTCGAAGCGGTAATTCGGATTCGCCACCGTGAGCTGTTGCTCGATCTTCGCCCGTCCGGTGACGAACGGCCCGGCGCTCGAGCGAAAGTCTCCATCCTCCGTGTAACATAGCGCTTCCGCGTGCGCATCACGTGCGGTTCTCGCGGCCGCGTATGTCCCGAGCCTCTGCCGAATGGCGCTCTCATCGGCGGGCGTGCCGCTCTGCGCGGACATCACGGCGCCCGCACATAGGAACAGGGCGAAACCAAGCGTCGTCGAGGTCTTAATCATGTCGGACAGCGTACCACGGCCAGCCGTGGTCCTATCGCGCATTGGCGGAAGAACACGTGAGACGGATCTCTTCGAAGGGATTGGTCGATGACGAGAGACTCAGCGCTGTCGATGGATGCCGCGACGTTCCGGACGCTCGGGCACCGGCTCGTGGATCAGATCGCCGACTTTCTCGAGTCGCTGCCAGGTCGTCCGGTGACCCGCAACGAATCGCCGTCGGCCGTGCGCGACGCGCTTGGTCTCAACGGCCCGCTCCCTGAATTGGGGATGGACCCCGCGCCCCTTCTCGAGCGTACGGCACAACTGCTGTTCGATCACTCGCTCTTCAACGGACATCCGCGCTTCTTTGGCTACATCACCTCGTCTCCGGCGCCGATCGGCATTCTCGGAGACTTTCTCGCCGCGGCGATCAACCCGAACGTCGGCTCCTGGACGCTGGCGCCGGCGGCCACCGAAATCGAGTCGCAGACAGTGCGATGGATGGCCGAGCTCATCCACTATCCGGCCGACTGCGGCGGCCTGCTCGTCAGCGGCGGCAACATGGCTAACTTCGTCGGATTTTGTGCCGCACGCGCCCGAATGGCGGCGTCGGCCGGCTGGGATCTACGAGAGCGTGGCGTCACAGGAGACACCGGACGCAGGCTCCGCGTGTACGGCTCGGCCGAAACACACACGTGGATTCAGAAGGCTGCAGACCTTGGAGGTCTCGGGACCGAGTCGATCCGGTGGATCCCGACCGACGCGCAGCTCCGCATGGACGTCGCCGCGTTGCGCCGCCAGATCGAAGCAGACGCCGCCGTGGGGGACGTCCCGTGCCTGGTCGTCGGAACGGCCGGGTCGGTCAGCACGGGCGTCATCGATCCCTTGCGAGACATTGCGGCGCTCTGCAAGGAGTACGGCGTGTGGTTTCACGTGGACGGCGCGTACGGCGGATTTGCGGCGGCCGTTCCCGAGGCTCCCGATGACTTGCGAGGGTTGAGCCTGGCCGATTCTGTGGCAGTCGATCCGCACAAATGGCTATACGCCCCGCTCGAGGCCGGGTGCGCGCTCGTGCGAGACCGCGACGCGCTGCGCGCCGCTTTCGCGTATCACCCGGCCTACTACCATTTCGACGAGCATGCGACCAACTATGTGGACTACGGGCCGCAGAACTCGCGGGGCTTCCGTGCCCTCAAAGTGTGGCTGGCCCTGAGGCACGTCGGCGCGGCCGGTTACCGCAAGATGATTTCGGACGACATCCGCCTCTCCCGGGCGATGGCTCAGGCCGCCGACCGGCATGCCGAGCTGCAGCTCACGACGCAGGACCTGAGCATCACGACGTTCCGCTACGTGCCGCGCGATTTGCGCGAGAAGATCGGCGAGGAGGTGGCAGAACGGCATCTCGATGCGCTCAACCGCGAGGTGCTCGATCGGCTGCAGCGCGGAGGCGAGGCATTCGTTTCAAATGCCGTCGTCGGCGGCCGCTACGTGCTGCGCGCCTGCATCGTGAACTTTCACACATCTCGAGCGGATGTGGAGGCCATGCCGGAGATTGTGGCGCGAATTGGACGAACGGTCGACGCCGAGCTGCGCCCGATTCTTTCAGAGCGCCCATAGCGGCGTACGCTTCAATTGTCCGTCGGCTTCTGCTCGACGTGATCGATGACAAGCACCGGCATCGGGCGCTTTTGTTGTTCCAGCTTGAGACCGAGTTGCTTGTCAATGGCTTCGAACACCGTCAGGCCGCCGTTCGGATCCGTTGCGACCGCCGCGCCGCCGGGCTGCGTCCCATCCGCAGGCCTCGGAGCGACCTGGAAGGCAGCGAGCGGGGTCCAATTGAGTGTGAAATCCCAACCGCCCGCGATGCCGGTCGAATCGACGGCCGGATGCGTGACGTAGGCGCCCGCGACGTTCGGCAACCTCTCGGCCAGTTGAGCCATCGTCGTGTTCTGACAGGTCATCGTTGCCGACAGGGCCGACGCCACGGCGTTCGGAGGCGGCACCACACGTTTGCATCCCGCGCGGGCGGACGGATCCGCCTTCTTGAGTCTTGTGTCGGTCTTGGGCGCGAGCAGAACAAACACCGGCACGGGTTGATCTTCAGTGTGGGTCACGATCTTGAAGCGGTCGACGAGCGTGGCCCGCAGCATGGCTCGCAACGTATCCACGTCGACGGTCTGCCCGGAGAGCGCCACGTCGGCCGGGGCTTTGGCCACGATATCAAACCGATCCGTGTCGATGAATTTCGGCCCTACGATCATGTCTTCAGGAAGGTCCCATGCCAGCGACATGAAATTCTTGAGTGTGAAACCTCCCAAATCGATTCGGCCACCAGGCTGAAGACTGCCCCGTCGCCCGTTGGTACCCGGCATGCTCGGTTTGATATCCGCGACCTCAAACTCCGTCGAGATCACGGGCAGATTCTTGGCCACGTCAGGCAGATTATCCGTGGGCCTCTGGTTCACGCTGTCAACAACGATCACCGGCGCAGGGCGCGTCTTCACGTCCAGCTTGAGCCCGAGCTGTTTGTCGACCGCGTCAAAAATCGAAATCCCGTCGCTTCCGGCGTTCGCCATCAGCGCGCGAGTGGTCCACTTGAGGGTGAGATCCCAGGCGCCTTTGAGATCGGTCAAATCGACCACTTGCTTATCGAGATAGCCGCCCGCCATCTGGCGCAGCGTTTCGGCGAACGTCGCCATCGTCATGTTGCGGCACGACACGACGTTCTGCGGTATCTCGCCTGGCGCGGGCGTCTGCGGCACTCCCTGACATCCGCTCGGGCCCGAGCCGTCCGCTTCCCTGAGCTGCGGGCCGCGCTTTCCCGCCGTCAGCGCATAAACCGCAACCCCTCGATCCTCATTGTGGAGAACGAGTTTGAAGCGGTCCGCCAACAAGGAACGGAGCATCAGTCTTGCCGTGTCATTTGACGTGGAGGCCGGGGCCTTGGCCAGGATGTCGAATCGGTCGGATTCGAGCCAACTCGGCCCTCCCAGGACTTTCTCGGCTTCGAGGCCGTACGCCGAGGCGATCAGATCCACCATGGTGGCGTTTCTGAACACGTACCTGCCGCCGCGAATGAATCCGCCCACTGTATTGGGATTCGCGCTGCGCGGGCTCGCATGCACATCTGCCGCGTCAAATGTCTGGAGGCGTTCGCTCAATTGGCCGTAAGCCACCGGACTGAGGATGATGGCGACGGCGATGGACGCAAATAGTCGCTTCATATCCACGCTCTGTATCGGTTTCGTCTTGGAGTGCCTGGCTGACAGCACCGACAACTCCGGATCACCGTTCGGCGCGGCCCCAGGGCAGGCCGTTCGCGCTTCGATCTGTGCTGTGAGCACCTTGACGTAGCCCGGGTTCTCGACGAGCGACCGGACTGTCTCTGAAAAAGAAACCGGCTCGGCCATCAGGCGAGTGCCCTCTCGTCAGTTGTCGGTGGGCTTCTCCTCGAGGTGATCGATCACGAGCACCGGCATGACGCGCTTGCGCATGTCCAGCTTCAGCCCGAGCTGCTTGTTGATGGCGTCAGCCAGTGACAAACCGCCCGACGGATCTGATGCGGCCTGCGTGGCCCCCGGTGCCTGGGCCGCATCTCCGCCACGGCCTCCAGGGCCTCCGACAAGGAGACCCGCCGGCGTGAAATTGATCGTAAAGTCCCACGCGCCCTCGATCTTGGTCGCGTCTTCGACCGGGCTCCGAATGTATCCCGGCGCCATGCGTTGAAGGTCTTCGGCAAATTGGGCCATGGTCATGTTTCGGGCGGTCACTAGTCTCGAAAGAATCGGGGCAGTGTTTCTCGGATCTCTTCCGTCGTTTGCCGGACCTTCCTTCCATCCAGTACGGTTCGAGGGATCGGCCTTTGTGAGCTTCGGCTTGTCTGCCAGCAGCGTGTACGCGGTCACCGGCCGATCTTCGTAGTGCGTCGTGATCTTGAAGCGCTCCACGAGCAGCGCCCTCAGCATCAGCCGCACATCGTCGATGTCGATCTGCGGCGCGTTGACCGGGCCGGTTGCAATAGACGATGTCTTGGCGAGGATGCTGTAGCGCGTGGTATCGAACCATTTCGGCACGTTCGCCAGCCGCTCATCGTCGTTGATGTCATAGGCCAGCGTGAACAGGATGCGCATCGTCATGCCCTGGAGATCGAGACGGCCACCGGGCTGAAGTCTTCCATTCGGCATCGTGTCCGGCATGCTCAGCTTGATATCCGCCACATCGAACTCCGCTGGAGGCGGAGCCGGCAGGTTCTGCGCGATCCCGGACGGATTATCGGTGGGCTTCTGGTTGGCGCTGTCTACGATGAGGACGGGAGCCGGGATCTTCTGTGCCTCGAGCTTCAGGCCGAGTTGCTGATCGACGGCGTCGAAGATGCTGATGCCGTCGGCGCCAGCCTGGGCCAGCAGGCCACGCCCCGTCCACTTGATGTCGAAATCCCACTCCCCTTTGAGCTCTGTGAGATCCACGACCGGTCCGGTCAGGTAGCCGCCGGCAAACTGCCGTAGGATTTACGCGAAGGTCTCCATGGTGACGCTGCGGCAAGAGACCACGGCATACGGCACGGTGCCCGGCTGAGGCGTTTGCGGTTGGGGCTGGCACCCCGATTGGCCCTGACCGCTCGCTTCCTTGATCTTCGGCTTGCCTCTTCCTGCGGTTAGCGCAAATCCCTGAATGGGCTTCGTGTCCTTGTGGAGGACAAGCTTGAAGCGATCCGCCAGCAAAGCCTGAAGCATCAGCCGCACCGTGTCCGGTGGCGTTTGCTCCGGGGCCTTCGCCACCACATCGAACCGGTCCCTTTCCAGCCAGTTCGGTCCGCCCAGAATGGTGTCGGGGTCGGTCACCCCGTAGGCCAACCTGATCATGTCGAGCATGGTGGCGTTCCGCAGATCGTAACGGCCGCCGCGAAGAATTCCGCCGGTCATGAACGGCGTCGGATTGGAGGTGTGAGCCCTCAGATGAACATCCGCGAGCTCAAAGGCAGGGGTGGTCCCGGCGGACTGCCCCAAGACGGTGATCGACAGGAGGGCGGCGACGCTGATACCCGCGAACGCTCGCTTCATGGTCCCAAACTCCTTTGAGAGCAATTACGGAGAGGGCCTGGGGGAGTTCGATTTTTTTGAGATTATAGCCGGGTTTCTGAACTCCCCCCTGGTGAAGAGCTTCGCGCCGTATCTTGGCGCCGCCGGCGTTCACGATAGAGCCCTACACCGCGATAGAGAAGGGCGGCCGCCAGCCAGGCGGTGACGGCGGCAATCGGGTACGCGACACCCCGCGGATACATGAATGCCAGCGCGGCGACTGCGGCGAGGCAGAGCCCGCCGAAGACGGCGATATGCGCCTCGACCGAGTCGAGCACTCGGCGATTCGTGATCGCGGCCGACACAGTATTGCCGATGCGGATGGCGCCGGCGGCGATGCGTCCGCCGCTGCCGCCGCGACTGGTCATCGGCTCCTTGCGGCGTCTAGGCGCGCCTGGCGCACGCACGTGACGGCGGGGATCCAGAATGACCTCGGTCGCATTCGTCAAGTCGTCGAGAAACATCTGCTGCATCTGCTGTGCAAACGGCTCGTTCTCGACAATCACGTCGAGTTCGCGGTTGCCCATCCAGCTCGCCACGTTCAGGTTCGTCGAGCCGACCCGCGCCCAGCGCGCGTCGGCGACCGCCGTCTTGGCATGCAGCATCGACCCGTTCCATTCGAACACCCGCACGCCGGCCTCGAGCAGCGGACGATATCCGGCTCGCGAGAATGGACGAATGAGCGGGATGTCGGAGGCGCCCGGCACCATCAGACGTACGTCAACCCCGTCCTGCGCCGCGGCGCGAAGCGCCTGCACGTAGGGGGTGGTACCGGCGTAATACGCATCCGTCAGCCACAGCGTGTTGCGCGCCATCGCGGCGACGAGTTGATCGACACGAAACAATCCCGCCGTGTTCGGCACGGTGGCGACGATGCGAACGGCGACGTCGCCTGCGGCTGGCGGTGCCACCGCGGGCGAGGCGGGCGAGTCGGTGCGCGGATCGCCCGCGGCGGCCCAGGCATCGGCGAAGGCGTCCTCGAGATCGGCCACTGCCGGTCCAAGCACCTCGACGCCGGTGTCGCGCCACGGATCGACGTGCCTCTCCGGATTGCCGACCCACATCCGGCCGACACACAGGCCCGTGACAAACGCGACCGTTCCGTCGATCACGATGACTTTTCGGTGATCACGATTGAACCAGCCGAGCGGCTGATCGAAGCGGGGAGGATTGTAACAACGCACGTCGACACCGCCGACGCGCAGCCGGTTCCAGAATGCCCGCGAGGTATTCAGGAATCCGCCCATCCAGTCGTACATCAGACGGATCTGGACACCTTCGCTCGCCTTCCGGAGCAGCGCGTCCGCGAACAGCCGGCCCTGATCATCGTCGTGAATGATGTACATCTCGAAGTGAATCGTCCGGCGCGCCGCATCAATGGCCTCGAGCCAGGCTGGATAGTTCTCGGCCGCGTCTTTGAGCAGCCGGACGCGGTTGCCCGCGCGCAGAGACGCACCCGATGCGCGCGAGAAGGCCTGATTGGCCAGCTGGCGGGCCGTGTCTTGGCCAGAGCTGGGATCCTCTCGTCGTTGTCGGCGTGTTGGTGTGGACGCAGGCATCGTCAGGCCGAGCGCCTTTTCTACCAGTACTTCCAGCCGGGCACCAGACGCTGTTCAAAAGTGAAGGTTGGCGTGGCGCCGGGTGTTACGACCACTCGTACCCAGCCGACGCGCGGCGACCCGGGCACCTCCAGCCTCGTGACGTTGCCAATCGTCTGTTTGGTGGCGCGCGCCTTAAGCGGATGGTCGGTCGTGAACGTGTGCGAGTCGCCGTGAATCAGCAGCACCGGCTTGCCGAATGCTACAGATTCGTCTTCGAACGCGTCGAGCAGCGGTCTGAATGGCGCCTGACCGGCGGGAGTCCAGTCAAAGCCTGGGTTGGCCTGGAAGGCGACGACCACGCCCGTTGCAGACAGAGCCTTCGCCCGCGCGAATGTCTCGTGCACCCACGCGGGCGCGGCCTCGAGCCTCCGGCGCACCTCCTGGTCGTCGGCGTCCGTTCTCGCCGGGAACGGATCGGTGGCATTCCCGCTGCCCACCACATGAATGGTCGCGAAGACCAAGCCGCCCTGCGACCACCGGGCATGTTCGACAAACTCGGCGAACGCCGGCTCCGCTGACTGCGTTTCGAGCGCCACGGTCTGGCGGCCGAGACTGACGGCCGGCCGCGGATACATCGTTCGGCGCAAGAGCGCGAGTCGATCGCGCGGATTGAAGCCGCCTTCCTCGTCCATCCAGCAGTCCGCCCACTCGTTGTCACCGGGCGTGTAGATCAGCGGGTGCTTCAGACCGTTGAACCAGCGGAGGCTTCGCTCGTACCGGTCGTCGCTGCACGGATACCAGAAGATGTCGCCGACATGAATGGAAAACGCGAGGTCGTTTCCGTCCATGTCCCGGAGCACGAGGGGATAGCGCCAGGCTTCCCACGGGTAATACGGTGCGTCGCCGAGCGCGCCAAAAGCAAACGTACCCGGAGGATTCTGCGTCGGCGCCGGCGGGCCGCTCGCGCCCAGCGCCAGCGCCGCGTAGGCGGCGACAACGATCAAGGGCCAGGCTGCGGGACGTCGGAGAAAGGACACTAGCGCTTCGACTCAGAGAACCGAAAGACCTGGTCGATAGAGACGCCGAAGACCGCGGCAATACGAAACGCGACTTCGAGCGAGGGCGAGTACTTGCAGAGCTCGATCGCGTTGACCGTCTGGCGCGTCACGCCGATCCGATCGGCCAGCGCCTGCTGCGTCATCTCTTTGTGTTCGAAGCGCAGGCGGCGGATGCAATTCGTAATCGGAAGGGCTGGCACCTCAGAAGCCTCGCCGGTGATACACGATCTGCGCGCCGAAACGGGTGAGCTGGGCGACGACGACGGCGGCAAGCATCACGTTGATGATCACCCCTCGGCTTACGGCGAGATGGAGGGTGAAGATCGCTGCGAACGTGCCAACGAGCAGGACGGGGAAGGCCAGGCGCGTCGCCTTCATGTCGATGAGGCGATCGCGTTCATCCTTCGGCGTGCGCGCTTCCTGCGGCGACTGGATCTTGATCGCGAGATGCAGCCCGACCTCGAACAGGATCAGTGCGGCGCCCAGAACAAAAAAGAAGTGGATCGAGTCTCCGCCGCCTCCGAGCGCCCTCGGGAGCACGCGGAGGATCCTCGCGAAGTAGACGCCGAACACGAGCGCGATTACGACAAAGGAGATCCAGGCGCTCTTCTCGCGGAAAGACATCTGAGACATGAGCGCGGAGTGTAAACAATAGTGGCAACGATATACGTGACACCCCTAATGAAAAGCACTAGACTATCGTTGGGTGGATGTAAATGACTGAACCTAAGACGCTTATTCAAGCCGTTCGTTACTTTGCTGACCCTGACGTTTGCCGGGATATGCTGGCCCGCCAACGGTGGCTAAACGGTCCGGTTTGCCCGCGCTGTGGGGGCGATGATCCGTGGTTCAAACAGGCGCGCGGGATCTGGCGCTGCAAGGCCTGTAAGCGTGATTTTTCGGTCAAGGTTGGGACGATTTTCGAGGATTCCCCAATTCCGTTGACCGCATGGTTTCCAGCGATTTGGATGCTGTCCTCATCGAAAAAGAGCGTCAGTTCTCACGCGCTGGCTCGGGCGCTCGGCGTCACGCAGAAGACCGCGTGGTTCATGGTGCATCGCATCCGGCTCCTGATGAAGCAAGGCGGGTTTGAGCCCCTTTCAGGAGAGGTCG
The DNA here is from genome assembly GCA_041484265.1 of Vicinamibacteria bacterium. Lineage (GTDB taxonomy): Bacteria > Acidobacteriota > Vicinamibacteria > Vicinamibacterales > CAVVIG01 > 2-12-FULL-65-11. The sequence goes on along the minus strand of JBGPHH010000044.1, from coordinate 3,172 downwards.
AAGTCGATGAAACCTTCGTGGGTGGAAAGTCTCGGAACATGCACGCCGACAAGCGATCCGGCGCGCTCAAGGGGCGACATGGCGGGATGGTCGGCAAGGTCGCCATTATGGGGTTACTGGAACGGCATGGCGATGTGCGGACCAGGATTGTCCCGAACGTCAGACGGGCCACCTTACAGCGCGTGGTGCGGGAACAGGTCGTTCCCGGCTCGACGGTTTATTCAGATGCGCTGCGATCCTATCGCGGCCTCGATTGGGACTACGTTCACGCCACAATTGACCATGCTGAAACGTATGTGAAAGATCGCGTCCACACCAACGGCCTCGAAAACTTCTGGAGCCTGTTCAAGCGGACGATCTATGGCACACACCACAGCGTCTCGCCCGTTCACCTTGACCGCTATCTAGATGACGCGACATTCAGATTCAATACTCGCAAGTTGAGCGACAGCGCACGGTTTACAGCGACGGTTGCACAGGCCGAAGGCCGACGACTGACCTACAGCGATTTAATTGGAGCAGCCGAATGATGACACTTGAGGAAATTCGGACAGCCAAGATCAACCCTGTCATTGCGCGCGAGGCTTATGAACAGGCATCAAAGCGACTTGAAGATACGCTCGATACAAAGAAAGCGTACGAGCAGAAGGCGTTCACGTTATTTAGCGGATACGTTACGGTGTCGCTGGCGCTTTTTGGTGTTGGAGGAGCTATTTTCAAGGATCAGGGGCTGACTCAACTAGTCACACCATTTTGGATCTCAGGATTGCTCTATATCACTGGCGCGATCTGTTTTGTCACGGCGTTGGTGGATACGCAATACGGTGCGCTCGCCAGCCATCCCAACATGTGGCTCAATAAGGGAATCTTGGATGGCGATGATTCCATTCTGCCGTTGATGATGTCTTACATCACGTTCTATCACCAAGAACGAATCGACACGAGTGTAGCGAGCAATGAACGGAAGGCTATACGAATCCGCATTGGTATCGGCCTGGGCGTGGCCGGACCAATCCTCTTGTTTTTATGGTTCACGCTGCCGTCGGTGCTTATGTGGCTAGAGCCCCTTTTTCGCAAGGCCCCCTGAGTCAGGCGGCGCGGCCGGATGCTGCTCTGCTGTTCTCAAGCCACCTGTATCAGCAGGCGCAGCCGGTCGCGCCACCGCTTGAGATGTTTGAGTAATAGTTGCAGGCTGCGCTGATCCAGAGATAGCCGGAATGTTAGGAGATGGACTCGACGAGTTGTCAGTGCCACCAGTCGTCACGTTGTCATCAGTCATGTGAGTCCTAATGAAAAACGGTCAAGTAAAGAAGCCGCGCATCCGTCGAAAGCCCGCGCCAGAGGCATTCGCCAAAACGCTGAACCACTTGCTCACGTTTTCGAAGGCCGATCTAGACGCTGCCGTGAAACGCGAGCTAGAGCAGAAGCGCCAGAAATGAACGCGAGAACGGATCGTAATTCGACGGATAGAGGGGAGTCAAGTATATCGTTGCCACAATAGTGGACATGATGTCTATAATATTAGACATAATCTACTTGACGCACGGCTCTCGTTCTGAGATACTGCCTGCATGGTTAGCGTTTCTTCCGTTTCTGCCCTTCGCGGTTCAACTCTAACAGTAGTCGTTTCAACTCTTTACGAACAGGCTTCCGGAACAGTAGCCGGACCAACTCCTTGTCCGTCATTTCGTGGGCCTGCTTTTTGCGCTTCACTTAGCGCCTCTCACGAGAAAACTGACTTTCCGGCTCGGCTCTCTGGCCATTTCCTCATAGAACACCCGATACGCAAAGACCAGTTGTCCGAGCCCGGCAATTGGCTGTCGGCACTCAGGACACTGCATTTCATGTGGTCCAGGGCTTTTGAGCTTCGCACCGCCATTGAAGGCCAGTTCTGTTTGACAGCGATCACAAGTAATAACCAAACGATTCAGTTCGCTGGCATCCAATCGCAATTCCGTTTCGCCCATTAGAGAGCAGTCCCATGATTACCGCCAAAACGACCCTGCCCAAACTGATGACTGACTTCGACACGGATGCCGAATGCCGGACTGCGCTGGAACATCTGCGCTGGCCGAAAGGCATCGTCTGCTTGCGTTGCGGGTCCGATTCGATTTCGCGCATCACGACGCGCCGACAACTCGACTGCAATGCCTGCCGCTACCGCTTCTCTGTCACCACAGGCACGATCTTCAACGACTCGCACTTGCCCTTGACGAAGTGGTTTATGGCCGTCCTGCTCATGTGTGAGGCCAAGAAGGGCATCAGCGCAAACCAGATGAAGCGGACGCTCGGCGTCGCACAGAAAACCGCGTGGTATCTCTGTCACCGCATCCGCAAGGCCATGCTGGAAGTCCACACCGAGCAATTGAGCGGCACCGTGGAAGTAGACGAAACCTACATCGGTGGCAAGGGCGGGTACGACTGGCACGACCGCAAGGCGATGGTCCTCGGTGCGCTGGAGCGCGGCGGACGGATCGTGATGCGGACGGGCCAGCGAAGCACCAGCGTCGAGTTGAAAGGTTGGGTCAAAGAAGCCGTGTCTGAGGACGCGGCCCGCATCATGACCGATGAGCACCGGGGCTATCAGGGCATTGCCGACGTGAACACGACGCACGAAACCGTTACGCACTCGAAAGGCGAATACGTCAGAGGCGACGTACATACGAACGGCATCGAGGGCGCGTTCGGCCTGTTCAAGCGGTCCCTCGTCGGGTCGTTTCATCAGGTGTCGCACAAGCACTTGGATCGTTACCTTGATGAGTTCGAGTTCAAATACAACAACCGGAAGAATCCCTATCTGTTCCGAGACACGCTGACGCGACTCGTGCAAGGCGAAGCGATGCCTTATGAACAACTCACGGCATAACAGTCGGTTTGTCTTGATGAGACAAAATAGTCAGGGCCGGATCTGTTCCATTAAGGTGCTGCTTCAACAATAGATAAGTTGTGGCATTAACGCCTACGCCACGTATATTCACCTTAATGTGATATTCATGCTCTGTTAAACGGTATGCTGGCGATTTCATGCCTGGATGATCATAGCTATAATTATTAAATGCATAGACCGATTCATCGTCCGGGAATCTCACAACAATGTGAAGCGCCCGACGTTCGCCAATTCCGAGAGTCGTCGCACTTAATTGCACTCTTGGTTCAAATGGCTTCGGCTGTG
>JBGPHH010000043.1:0-21941 GCA_041484265.1 Vicinamibacteria bacterium | reverse complement strand
GGTCCTGCTGCAGACGCGCGAGGCGCTGCGCGCTCGTGCCCGGCCGGCCGAACAGCCGTTCGAAAACCGCGCGCGGATCGATGTCCATCGGCAACGGCGTCGACGGCGACGACCACGAAATGGTGTTGTAGTACATGCAGTTGAAGCCGACGTCGCACGATCCGATGTAGCCGGTGAAATCCTCGGTGGCCAGCTCGAGCGACGGCAGGGGCGTGTCCTTGCCAATCTGCTTCGCAAGGAGCTGATCGAAGGTCGTCCCCGCCACGACGTCGGCGCCATCGGTGCGCTTCACCTGGTTGAGGCCGGCCAGCCAGCCCGTGGGGCTGTTGGCGTGGCCCGCCGAGGCGCCCCGGCTCAAGTTGCTGACCACGGTCACGTGAGAGCGGACCGTCTCGAGCGGTCGCAGAATCGGCCCGAAGTCGAAGTTCTCTCCCGCGGTCGGCGGTTTCCACCGCTGCGAGGGCGGCGCCCACTCCTGATTCGCGCCGTGCGGAATGAACACGAAGCCAATACGCTGCACCGGGTTCGCGGGCGTGTCGGCCATGGCCGTCAGCGCCGGCACCATCGAGTCGAGCAGCGGCAGCGCGAGTGTTACACCGACGCCGCGCAGGAACGTTCGACGAGGCAGCGACATCTTCGTGATGAACATGATTTCTCCTAGTTGGCGGCCACTTTCACGGCCGGACGATCCGTCTCCGGCAATGCCTTCATCCCCATCTGAAATGGGGCGCTGTTAATGACACCCATCAGGATCGACGAAAACTTGTAGTTGTTCCGCGCCGCGTCGCGGACAATCCCGCGCACCACCGGCATGTCATGATAATCGAGCCCTCGACCCAGGCCGTACGTCAGCAGCTTCTCGGTCATCGTGCGCACGAAATTTTCCGGATGTCGCATCAACGCCTCGCGGAGCTGCACCACGCCGTCCACCTTGGTGCCGTCGAGCAGCTCGCCGGACGCGTCGATGGCACTCCCGCCGTCTTTGTCGCGCCACGCGCCGACGGCGTTGAAGTTCTCCATCGAGAGGCCAATCGGGTCCATGATCTTGTGGCAGCTCGCGCACAGGGCATTCGAGCGGTGCTCTTCCATCCGCTCGCGCATCGTCCGGGTCTTGGCGCCCGGATCCGGCTCCTTGAGGGGCGGCACGTTGGGCGGCGGCATCGGCGGCGGCGCCCCGAGCAGATTGTCCAGGATCCACTTGCCGCGCACGACCGGCGACGTCCGATCGACGTGCGAGGTCACCATCAAGATGGCGCCCTTCCCGAGCAGACCGCGCCGCGCGTCGTCGGTCACCGCGACGCGCCGCATCTGGCTGCCGTAGACGTTCGGAATTCCGTAGTGCTTGGCGAGCCGTTCGTTGACGAAGGTGTAGTTGGCCGTCAGCAGATCGACCACGCTACGGTCTTCCTGGATGACGCTCTCAAAGAGCATCTGGATTTCGTTGACGAAGGCCTGCCGCAGGTTGTCGTCAAAGTCAGGAAATTCGGTTGGATCCGGATTCTGGCCTTTCAGATTCCGCAGGTACAGCCATTGGGCCACGAAATTCTTCACCAGCGCCTCGCGCGGGTCGGCGAGCATCCGCTTGACCTGCTGCGTGAGCACCGTCGGGTTCTTGAGCTTGCCCTGACTCGCCAGGTCGATCAGCTGGTCGTCGGGAATGCTGCTCCAGAGGAAGAACGATAACCTCGACGCCAGCTCCAGATCGCTCAGGCGATACGTCGTGCCCGGCGCCGCGTTCGCCACGGTTTCGGGAGCCCGCTCGGCGCGGAAGACGAAGTTAGGGCTCGCAAGGATCCGCTGCAGAGCGAACTGAATGCCCGTGTCAAAGGTGCCCTCGCGCCGGCCGCTCTGGTAGAACGTCAGCAGGCGTGCCGTCTCCGCCTCGGTCACGGGCCGGCGATACGCGCGCCGCGCGAGCACACCGACGATCTTCGCCGCGCACGCCGCTTCGCCACCCTGGTTCGCCGGTCGACAGACAAAGATTCGACGCCGGCTCGGTGTGTCCCCAGGACCGGTCGGGTTGAAGGGCCCGGTGATCTGGAACGTCTCGAGGTGCGGATGCCCGGTGATGTCGATCGGGTCGGCCGAGCTTCGGATGAACGGCTGCAGCCGGAGCGTGCTCATGGCCTGGGAACGCTGAATGAACGCGACCCCGATATCGTGCGGACCCGCCTTGAGCGGCACGCGCGCCTTCAGCCGAGAGTCGACATCGTCGCCCACCTTGGTCTGGTTCTCGAGCTCGTTCTTGAAGTCGTCGTGCCCGCCAAACGTCGCAAGGTGCACACGTTGCCCGTCCACGGTGATTTCGAGCTGATGCTCGTACTCGAGGCCCCGCATCACGCCCAGATTGGTCCGGATCAGCCGCGGCTGGAGCACATAGTCGCCATCGAGCGGAAGCGTGATGTGCGCGAGGACGCCGCCCTCGGTGCCAAATGGCAGGCCTTCGATGTGCTGATTCTGCGAAAGATCCTGGCGGACGCGGAAGAACTCGGAGCTCGGCGCCGTGGCCGGATCGCCGACTGCGAGCGCGCTGATCTTTCCCGCCGCCGACAGATAGCGCTCGAGCAGAATCGGCGTCACCCCGAGCGAGTCCGCGATGTTATCGAAGCCGAAGGACGGATCGTCGGGCGGCAGGATGGGCGTCACGTCGACGTCGAGCGTCAGGAGATCGTGGATGGCGTTGCCGTACTCGGTCCGGTTGAGACGATGCAGCAGCGGCTGTCCGGGGCTTGGCTTGGTCGCGTCCGCCTGATCGGTGGCGGTCTCCAGCCACGACACCATACCGTCGTAGGTCGCCTGATCGGGCCTGCGAGCGCCCGCCGGGGGCATCATTCCCATGCGGAGCTTCAGGATGACCTTTTCCCACACTTCGGCGTCGGCCGGCACATTCGCGAGATCCAGGTTGTCGAGCCTGAGGTCGCCGGTCTTGAGCCGCTCGCTGTGGCAGCTCACGCAGTACTGATCGAGCACCGCGCGATACTGTGCCGCGGCTGCCGGCGCGGAACTCGGCGCGCGACCCGGTGGAACTGGCTGTTGAGATCCTGAAACCGCCGACGCGGCCCATACCCAGACTGTCGCCAGAAGAAGGGACGCTCTTCGCATCTCTCTCAAGCCGTCCTCAGTTGACCTGACACGCCGGCGTCACCATCTGCAAGGAGCCCGAGACGATGTTGACGCGGTTCTCGCTGGGACCTCTGATGAGCAGCCCCTTGATTTCCACTTTGCGGCCCTGGTGCGCGTCGACCGGCTCGTCCACGCCCATCAGCTTGAACGCCTGCGTCCCCAGGGGTCTGTCCTTGGCGGCCTCAAAGTCGCTGTCTTTCGACGGCTTCGGATCCTTCGTCACGACAGGTTCACTGGCGTTGGTCACGACCCACGCATTGTCGGCACCCTGCGTCAGGCAACCCACCAACCGGACCAGTGCGAAGTTGGGCGCCGTCGTCGGTCCGCCCTTTCTGACAACCTGGATGCTCCTGAGCAACGCGACGTCCGACGTGATCGGCTCGGTGCCGGCGGGAAATGCGTTCACCTGCAGCACGTACGCGACGACGTCAATGTACTCATTCTCTTTGAGGGTTGCGGGGGCGTTTTGCGGCATCCGCCGGCTCATGGCCGTGAACAGACGCCCGAGGTTGTCGGCCTCGTAGTTCCGCATGAACCCTTCGCCGGCCAGCGCGGGTCCGCGCTCGCCCGTGAGGTCGGCCCTGTGGCACATCGCGCAGTTGGCTTCGAAGACCACCTTTCCGCGAGCGGCCTGTTCCGCGGTGTACACCCCGTTCCACACGGTCTTGGCGTCCGCCGCCACGACGCTTGCCGCTGCCGAGAACCACAGGACGGCGAGCGCTGCAGCAAACATCAGCGCGGGAACCGCACACGCGGTAGATCTCCGCATGTTCATTTCTCGGGATGCGTGCGCATCAATTCCTGCAGCAACGCGACCGTTCGCTTGTTTTCCGGACGGGTGCTGGGGTTGCCCATCGCATCGAGGTCGCCAGCCCCGCCGCGCGCGACCTCGAGCGCGGTCTGGCCCGTCCCGCCTGCGGCAGGCGCCGGTGCCGCGCCCCTGCCGACGGGCGCGCCTGGTCTGGTCCGCGCGTACAGATTGGCGCCGTGATCGACCAGGAACTGAATCAGCTTGTTGGCGTCCTTTTCGTCAGTTCGCGCGGCGGCGGCATGGAGCGCCGTCTGTCCCAAATCGTTCGCCGCGTTGATATCGAGACCATAACCGAGCAGGATCGTGATGGCATCGATCGCCTCTTCCTGCGTGCCCAGACTGCTGAGGACGCCCCAATTGAGGCCCGCCGCCACCATGATGGCGTTGGTGTGCAACTGGTTGGTGACCCACGGATCAGCGCCCCAGTCGAGCAGGAGCCGCATCATCTCCATGTCAGACGTACTCGCGGCCTTGAGAAACGGCGTCGTGCCCTTCGACAGGTTCCGGTTGCCGGTGGCGTTGTATTTCGGGGCGAGAATGTTCGCCTTGAGCTCGGCGTTCACGTCCGCGCCGCGCGCCAGCAGCATCTTGGTGACCGCGACGGGATCCAGGGTCTTGTCGAACAGCTTCGGCGCCGGCCGGTTGAATCGCCACTCCAGCGAGTGCATGTCGACGGCGACATACAACGGGGCCCGTCCCGTCTTGTCTGCCAGATTGACGTCGGCGCCCTTCTGAATCAGGGCACCGGCCGCATCGTAGTGGCCGCTCAGCAGGGCAATCTCTAGGGCGCTGATGCCATCCGGATCAACGGCATTCACGTCCGCTCCCGCGTCGGCCAGCGTGCGGATCGCCTCAACCGACCCCTGCCGCGCCGCGAACATGACCGAGGTAAACCCGCCCTTGGGCACCGTGGTCAAGCCACCGCGTCCTTTGGGTTCGACGACGTTCGACTTCGCGTTGATGTCGGCGCCGAGCTCAACCAGCACCTTGACCGCGGCGGCGCTATTTTCAGCGGCGGCCCACATGAGCGCCGACTGCCCGTACCAGGCTTCCTTTGCGTTGATGTCGGCCCCATGAGCCGCGAGCGCCTTGACGGCCTCCGGGTTGCCAGTCTTGGCCGCCGCCATCAGGACCGTCTCGCCTTCGCCATAGACCGAATTCGGATCGGCACCGGCCTTCACCAGCATCTCGATCATCGCCGCGTTCCCATTGGTGGCGGCGAGCGACAGCGGCGTGACGCTATAGCGGTTTGCCGCCTTCACGTTGGCGCCGGCGCGCACGAGCAGCTGCGCCGTTTCCATGTCATCGGCGCGGACGGCCCAGTGCAGCGCCGTCGTGCCGTCGCCTTCGGGCGCGTTGACGTCGGCCTTCCTGGCAATCAATGCACGGACGGCGGCGCGGTTGCCTTCCTTGACTGCGTCCGCGATGGGACTACTCGCTGCGCCAGCTACAGTCGCCGCCGACACCAGGATCGCGACGCCAACAAAGACTTTCATACGCATGTGCGGACCTCCGAAATCACAAGCTAGGTGCGAGGGTGCGAGCCGTGCGAACGTGCGCGGGTGCGAAGAGTGCAGAGGTGCTCGCACCTGCCGCACGTCCGCACTCCCGCACCATCGCACCTGTTAGAGATCCACCGTCCCCGTGCTGAGACCGAACTGGTCCATCGGCACGCCAGCCTTCTGGCCCAGGGTCAACATCAGGTTCGCGTGCGACGTGTCCCTCGGGTGGACAATGTGGCGCCCGCCCTTGACCTCGCCGCCGGCCACGACGAAGGGCAGCGAGATGTGACTGTGCACGTTCCCGGTGCTCATGCCGCTGCCGTAAAGAATCGTCGAATGGTCGAGGAGCGACCCGTCGCCGTCCGGCGTGTTCTGCAGCTTCTGCAGGAAGCCGGAGAAGAGACTGGCGTGGTAGTTGTTGACCACCGCAAACTTCGCAATCTTGGTCTCGTCGTTCCGGTGGTGCGAGAGCGCGTGATGCCCCTCGTCGACGCCGAGCTCAAGATACGTGCGGGCGTGGAGGTCGCGAGCCATCATGAACGAGACGACGCGTGTGAGGTCCGCCTGATAGGCGACGGTCCAGAGGTCGAAGATGAGCTTCACGTGTTCAGTGAAGTCCTCCGGCACTCCGGTCGGGCTCTGCGGCGCCTTCACGTTCGAATCCTTCTGCTGCTCGGCCTTCTGGATCCGGCGCTCGATTTCCCGGACGTTGTCCAGGTACTCGCCGACGCGGGCGCGGTCTTTCGCACCCAACCCGGCCTGAAGGTCGCTCGCCTGCTTCATCACCACGTCGAGAATGCTGCGGTCTTGCTTCATGCGGGCGAGCCGCTCCTCGAGCGTGCCCGTGCCGCCGAACATCCGCTCGAAGACCACGCGCGGATTGATCTCCATCGGCAGCGGCGTGGTCGGCGAGGCCCACGAAATCGTATTGAGGTAAATGCAGGTGTAGCCAACCTCGCACGCGCCGACCGCGCCCGTGAAGTCTTCCGTCGCCAGTTCAAGGGACGGGAAGACGGTGTCCTGACCGATCTGCTTGGCAATGATCTGATCGAGGGTCGCGCCGTTATGGACATCGTTCCCTTCGGTCTGCCTCGGCGACACGCCGCTCAGGAACGACGCCGGACCGGTGGCATGGCCACCCATCCCGCCATTCGGGGCGCCATCGAGCCCCGTCACGACGACCATCCGATCGCGCATCGGCTCGAGCGGCTTCATGATCCGCTTGAACTGATAGCCGGTGCCGACGCTATCGGGCGTCCATTCGTTCATGATGAAGCCGTGCGGCAGGTAGATGAACCCGAAGCGCTTCACCGGGTTCGCCGCGGTCTTGGCGAGCGCGGTCGCCGCCGGGACCATCGCCTCGAGGAATGGCAGCGCGACGGTCACACCCATGCTCTGCAGGAACGTCCGCCGGGGCAACGACATCTTGGTGAGGAACATCACTTGTCTCCTTCAAAAGAACAATCGGTTCAAGTTTGAAGTCTCAAGTCTCAAGTCTGCAAACTTCAGACTTGAGACTTGAGACATTAATTCGCTCGCACTCTCGCGCTCGTCGCGACCGGCTCCTGCGCCGCTTTCAACCGCATCTGGAATGGCGTGCTGTTGACGATCCCCATGACAATCGACGAAAACTTGTAGTTGGTCTTCGCGGCGTCCCGGACGATGCCCCGCACGACGGGCATGTCGTGATAGTCGAGTCCGCGGCCGAGCGCGTACACCAGCATCTTCTCGGTCATGGTCCCGACAAAGATTTCCGGGCGACGCACAATCGCCTGCCGCAGCGTCACCACGCCGTCAACCTTCGTGCCGTCCATGAGCTGGCCCGACGCATCGATCGGCGCGCCACGGTCGTGATCGCGCCACGCGCCAACGGCATCGAAATTTTCGAGCGAGAACCCGATCGGGTCCATCATCTTGTGGCACGTGGCGCAGACCGGGTTCGCCCGGTGCTCCTCCATCTGCTCGCGCATGGTCTTGGGCTTGGCGCGCGCCTGCTCTTCCTTGAGCGGCGGCACGTTGTTGGGCGGCAGCGGCGGCGGCGAGCCGAGAAGGTTCTCGAGGACCCATTTGCCGCGCAGCACCGGCGAGGTGCGCTCGGCGCGTGAGGTCACGGTGAGGATGCTCGCCTGCCCCAGCAGACCCCGTCGCGCCTCGTCGGTGACCGGCACGCGGCGGAATTGCGTCCCGCGGATGTTGGGAATCCCGTAGTGACGGGCCAGCCGCTCGTTGACAAACGTGTAGTTCGCGTTCAGCAGGTCGAGGACCGAGCGGTCTTCGTGGATGACGCTCTCAAAAAGCAGCTCGGTCTCGCGCTGCATGGCCTGCCGGAGGTTGTCGTCGAAGTCAGGGAATTCCTCCCGGTTCGGGAACTGACTCTTCAGGTTGCGGAGGTAGAGCCACTGCCCGGCGAAGTTGCTCGTCAACGCCTCGGCGTGCGAATCGGCCAGCATCCGCTTGACCTGCTGGGCGAGCACGGTCGGACTCTTGAGCTTCCCCTGTGCGGCCACCTCGAGGAGCGCGTCGTCGGGAATGCTGCTCCACAAGAAGAATGACAACCGCGACGCCAGTTCGAGGTCGCTGACGCGGTATGACCGGCCTGCCGCGACGGCTGCCGGATCGCGCTCGACACGGAAGACAAACTCCGGGCTCGCCAGGATCAGGCGCAGAGCCAGCTCGATCCCCTGATCGAAGCTGCCTTCGCTTCGACCGGTCCGATAGAAATTGAGCAGTACCTGGAGATCGTTGTCGGTGGCCGGCCGACGATACGCGCGGCGGGCCAGCGTGGTGAGAATCGTCTTCGCGCACGCCTCTTCTTCAACCGCCCGCGCCGGACGGCAGACAAGAATCCGGCGGCGGCTCGGCGTATCCCCCGGACCAGTCGGGTTCAACGGCCCCGTGATCTTCAGATCCTGGAGCTGCGGGATGCCGTCCCCGTCCACCTGGTCGAGCACGGCCAGAAACGGCTGCAACAGATTCGGCGGCAGCGCCTCGTCCTTTTCCTGGAACGCGATGCCGACGACATGGGGGCCGGCCTTGACCGGCACCTTGACGACCAGGCGCGCGTCAATGGCATCCCCGCGTAGCGTCGCGTTATTGTCGCCGTCGAGCGGCGGGTCGGCCGCGCCGCCAACCATGTTTTCGAAGATCTGTTCGCCGTCGATCGTGACGACGATCTTGTGCGCCGTGGCGAGGCCGCGCACGGTGCCGGTGTTGGTACGCCAGATCCTCACCTTGAACTGGTATTGGCCGTCGAGCGGGAACGTGTGACGGATCAGGCGTCCCCCACGGGTCCCGAGCGGCAGGCCCTCGACGTGCTGCGTCTGCGAGAAATCGGCCCGCACGGCGTACGTCTCGTCGGTCGTGCCGATCGTGGGGTCGCCGACGGCGATCGCGCTGATCTTTCTGGCGGCGGACAGGTACCGCTCCTGCAGCGCCGGCGAGACGCCGAGGACTTCGCCGATGTTGTCGAAGCCAAAGCTCGAGTCGTCAGGCGGGAGCAGCGTCGATGTATCCACATCGAGCGCGAGCAGATCGTGAATCGCATTGGCGTACTCGGCCCGATTCACCCGATGAAGAACAGGCCGGCCCGGGTTGGGCGTCACGTCGGCCGCACGGTCGAGCGTCGTTTCGAGGTACGAGACGAACGCGTCGTTGGTCGCCTGATCGGGACGCGCCAGGCCTTGCGGCGGCATCATCCCGTTCCGCATCTTCCGTACGACTTTCTCCCAGATCGCGGCGTCGTCAGGCACCTTGGCCAGGTCCAGTTTGTCGAGCGCCAGGTCTCCAGTTTTGAGCCGTTCGTTGTGGCAGGAGACGCAGTACCGATCGAGCATGGGGCGGTACTGCGTGGCAGCGGAGGGAGCCTGGGCTGTGGTCTGGACGGATGGGAATCGCCACCACGCCGGGTTCATCGTCACGCCCATCGCGCCGCGGACGACAGCATCGGCGGCCTGGGACCGTACGGATACAGCAGCAGACGTCGCCCAGATCCCGGCTGCGATGAGAACGAACAGACCTTTACGCATCAACCCCTCGCTGGCCTGTACACCCCTGGATTGCTGGCGGTCACCCACACTTGGGCCGGGTCCGCAATGGGGCCGAATATAACATGATTAATTAGGTGCTGATACCTCAGTTAATAGGGCCCGATGCCCGCCGATCCAGAGGTTCGATCGGCTGGGGTGAGACGCCCGCAAGGGCGCACAAATCGGTCACTTATCGGCCAGCCGCGGGTGACCGAGTACAATCAAAACCTGCCTCGAGCGAAGGAGACTGGACATGGAACGTTACGAGATGACCCCGGACGCGCCGATCGTCGGGGCGTATGAGACTGCCGATCGCGTCAGCGCCTTCCTGCGGGCCGTCTACGGATGGATGTGTGCGGGTCTTGCCATTACTGCGGTTACGGCAATGACGATCGCCTCTTCGCCGGCCGTCGTCGTGGCCATCGCCAGCAACAGGCTGTTGTTCTGGGGCCTCGTGATCGCACAGTTTGGGATCGTGTGGGTGCTCTCGGCTCGTGTTCAGCGCCTGACCGCTTCTACCGCATCGATGCTCTTCGTGGCCTACTCCGCTTTGACCGGCGTCACGATTTCGTTCGTGCTGCTGGCGTACACGGGCGAATCGGTGGCGACCACGTTCCTTGTGACGGCAGGGATGTTCGGCGCGCTGGCGAGCTACGGGACGGTGACGCGGCGGAGCCTTGCGGGGATGGGCCAGTTCCTGTTCATGGGCCTCATCGGCGTCGTACTGGCGTCGGTCGTCGGCATGTTCTGGCACAGCGACGGTCTGCAGTTCGTGATCTCGTTCATCGGTGTGATCGTCTTCACTGGTCTTGCGGCCTACGACGCGCAGAGGCTGAAGGCCATGGCGCTCGCGATGCCGTCCGGCCAGACCGGATCGTACGCCGTCGTCGGCGCCCTGGCGCTGTACCTCGACTTCATCAACTTGTTCTTGTTCTTACTCCGGTTCCTCGGCGGCCGCCGCGAATAGCCGTCACTTCCCTGACGCGGTCAGCTGCTTGATCTGCCGGACCGCATAGTCGACCTTCATATCGAACGCCAGCTTGCCGAGCTCGACGCTCGACTGACGGCCGTCGCCCGTGACACCTGACGGCATGCCACGACGAGCCGCCACCGCGACCGGAAGCAGATCGAGGCGCGTGTAGTCGTTGGTCTTCCCCTGGAGATACATCAGCGTTGACGTGTCGGGAATGCCGGCGTGCGTGCTGACCGGCAGGTTCTTCGACGTGAGGTACTTGTCGAAGTCGGCCTGCGCCGTCGCGTACACGTCGGTGCAGAAGTACACGTGCACGTCCTGGCCACGTTTCTCTTTCCGCGCGAGCGCGGCGTACTTGTTCTCCAGTTTCGTGGCGACCTGCTGATACACCGCGGGCTGGCCACCGCCATGGTCCCCCATGAGAACGATGTTCTTGAAGCCAGTCGTGATCGCTTCCTCGGAGAGACGCTCGAGCACCAACGCCAGGATTTCTGGAGTCAGACCGATGGTGCCCGTCAGCTGACCGCTCGCGCCGTTCGGTGTGTACGGGAGCACCGGCATCGCGAGGGCGTTGCCCAGCTTCTGGGCGATGGCGTTGACCGTGGCTCTCGCCATGATGGTGTGCCCGCCGTTCACGGCTTGCGGGCCGCGACTTTCGGTGCCGCCGGTATAGAAGAGGGCGGTCGTCTTGCCCTCGTGGTGGATGGCTCGGTACACCTCCGGCCAGGTCATCATCTCGAACTCGACGAGATCCTTCGGGGTGTTTCTGGAGTAGAAACTGGCCGGCGGATCTTGCGGCTGGGCCGAGCCAACGCCCCGAGCGGGCGCCACTGGCGTTTGTGCCAGCGCGATAGCGACGACCACGAGCACCAAGCCGACGGTGACAGCGAACCGTTTCATCGTTCCTCTCCTTGCATACATATAATGACCGAACTCCGGCCGGACCGATGCGACGCTTCATCTACCTCACGTCATCGTTGACGATCGGGATTGGACTGGCGATCGCAGCCAGGTCGGTCGCGATCGGTCACGCCCAGGAGCCGACCCTTCCGCAGGACCGATTTACCGAACGCGTCGACGTCGGCCGCATTCTCATCGACACCCGCGTCGTCGACGACGCCGGGCGTCCCGTGCGGGACCTGGACGCCGCGGACTTCGAGGTCACGATCGACGGCAGACCGGTTCGCGTCGAGTCGGCCCAGTGGATCGGCGAGCAACCGCCCAGCCACGAACCACTGCCCGCGACCGGTCTCGTCGGTGTCATGGGACCGCCGCCGCCGGGCCGCTTGATCGTGTTTCTCATCCAGAAGGATCTCAGACCCCTGCGCGCGAAGGGCCTGCTCCGCTGGCTGCAAGTGAACGAGCCGCTGCTGGCAACGCTCACTCCCAACGATCGGGTCGCGGTCCTCTCCTTCGACTCGCATCTCAAGCTCTGGCTCGACTTCACGAGCGACACCGCCCGCGTCAGGACGGTTCTGACCCGTGATGTCATGTTCAAGAGTCCGATGGTGCTCGAGGGAGGCCCCGAGCCATCACTCGTCGCGCGGCTGTCCCAGGAACAGGGGCGCAAGGCACCGACGATCGAAGACGCCCTGCGGCTCATTGGCAGGGCGCTCGAACCGCTGCCCGGATCAAAGTCGATCGTGCTCGTCGGTTATGGCTTCGGTCGGCTAACAGGAAGCGGCGAGATGGCGATGATGCCAGAGTACGAAGCGGACCGGCTGGAGCACCAGGCGGCGCGAGCGACACTGCTCTGCCTCGACGTTTCCTTCGCGGACTCCCATTCGTTTGCGACCGGTCTGGGCACGGTCGCTGCGGATACGGGAGGCATCGTCGGGAGCCTGTATTTCAGACCTCAGGAAACGGTTGAGCGGGTTGTGCACGCCCTGGCTGGCTACTACGTGCTTTTTGCCGAAAAGCCCCCCACCGAGAGGGGAGTGCACCGCATCGCCGTCCGCTTGACACAGACAAAAGGTACGGTATTGGCGCGGAGCAGTTACACCGAGCAATAGCGGTCTGCTGGTCCTTGCGGCCGAGCCTCCCGTTTACATTTCTTGGTCACCGTTTGTGTGCGACAATACGCCCCTTCACCAAGAGGAGCACGTTTCTCACGGAGGTGTCGATGTTCAGCAATCCAACGGTTCGCACGCTCTCTCTCGCCGCCGGCATCGCCCTCATCGCGGCGTCGGCTGCGGCTCAGGGCGGGCTCACCGCGCCAAAACAGGGACAGGGTGGCAGTGTCGTCAAGGGCGGCGCGGGCACCAACGGCGGAGTGGGCGACAACGGTCTCGAGCACTGCGACAAGCCGATGGGGGCAATGGCGGTCGTCGAGCCTCAAGCGGAGAGTCTCAACTACCTGAGGCGCTACCAACTCTCGTCGCCAACCAGTCTGATTCGCTTGATGATCCAGCAGTCGAACTGTTTCATCGTCGTGGAGCGCGGCGTCGGCATGCAGAACATGGCCCAGGAGCGCGCGCTCGCCAACTCCGGCGAAGCGCGGGAAGGCTCGAACATGGGCAAGGGACAGATGGTAGCGGCCGACTTCATCATGACGCCCAACGTGGTGTTCTCGGAGAACAACGCGGGCGGCGTCGGTGGCGCGGTCGGCGGGCTGCTTGGCGGCAAGGCCGCTGTGGTGGCCGGAGGCCTGAAGTTCAAAGAAGCGCAGACGAGCATGCTCGTCGCTGATGCGCGCAGCGGCGTCCAGGTGGCGGCCGCGGAGGGCAGCACCAAGAAGGCCGACCTCAAGCTGGGCGCGGGGCTCTTCGGCGGTGGCGGTGGGGCCGCTGGCGGCGGGTACGGCAATACCAACGAGGGCAAGATCATCGCCGCCGCATACATGGACAACTACAACAACATCGTGAAGGCTGTTCGCAACGATCCGAGCCTCCAGCGCAACGTCGGCACGCTGGCCCAAGAGGCGGCCGCGGGCGGATCGACCAAGGCGGGCGCCGTTTTCCACGAAGGGGACGTGCTCGCGCCGAAGATCGCGAACATCAAGATGCTGGCGGACCCGGATGACGCCGCAAAGGCAGTAGCGACGCTGGCTCGGAACGATGAGTTGGTCGTAATCGGATCGGAGAAGAACGGTTACGTCAACGTGCAGGGCGCCTCAGGGAGCGGCTGGGTGAAAATCGTCCTCGTGCAGAAACGATAGCCGATTAAGCCGTCTCGCGCCCACCGCGGCCGCGTTCTCCTCGAGATAACGCCGACGCTTAGTGCCGGGGATTGAGACGATGTCCTCGCCTCGGGCCAGCAGCCAGGCCAGGGCGATTTGGGATGCCGTGCAGCTCTTGCGGCGGGCCACCTGCTCGAGGCGCTCGACGAGCGCCGCATTCCGGCCGATCACGTCGACCTCGCTTCGTCTTGCGTGGATGGCTCTGCCGACCAGCTCTTCGTTCGCACCACCCCCATAGACATCAGCGGTATCGAGAAACGTCACGCCGAGATCGAGGGCGCGATGAATAGTGCGAATCGATTCTTCGTCGTCGCCCGGCCCATAGCTCTGCGACATCCCCATGCAGCCAAGGCCAATCGCCGACACCTGCAGGCCACCGTGTCCCAGTCGCCGTTGCTTCATGATTCTCCAAGGTCCGGCTGAAGCCGGACACGACATGGTTTCTGGACTTCTGTCCGGACCCGACTTACAGCATGCGCACGACGGCGACCGTAATGTCGTCCTTTGGTGGGACGTCGCCGGCAAAGTCCCGCACGGCGTCGAACAGCGCGTCGACGAGCGCGGTCGGTGCGAGCGCGCGGTTCGCCTGGGCAGCGGCAATGAGTCGCTCCTCGCCGAACTCGGCGCCGTCGAGGCGGGTCGCCTCCGTGACACCGTCGCTGAAGGCGACCACCGAATCCCCAGACTCAAGCCGGCAGGTGTAATCGGGAAATTCCGCTGCGGGAAAGACCCCTAGCATCGGTCCGCCCGTCGAGAGACGCTCGATGCCACCGCCCCGGCGGACCACGAGCGGCGGCGGGTGCCCGGCGCTCGTGTAACCAAGCCCACCATCGCGCGAGAGGACGCCGTAAAATACGGTCGCAAACCGCGGCTCGATTCGGCGATCGACGAGCGCGCGGTTCATCCGCGAGAGCGTCGCCGACGGACGGTGAGCCGCATCCACTTCCATGCTGAACATGCCCTGCAGCATGGCGGCCAGCAGCGCCGCTCCCGGCCCCTTTCCCGACACGTCCCCCAGCGCCAGCCCGAACGCCCCCGACGACCAGTCCCCGTACTCGAAGAAGTCGCCGCCGATGGCGCGGCTCGGCCGCGATCGCCCGACTGCCTCGAAATGAGGACCGACATGCTCGGACCGTGCGAGCAGCGTCCGCTGGATGTCGGAGGCGACTCTCAATTCGTCGTCGACGCGTACCTTTTCCAGCCGCTCGAGAATGCCGGCGAGATCGTAGAGCCGCTGCTCATCCACGATCTGACCATTCTGAAACGTCAGGAGCCGGACGATCTGGTACTCGATGCGATGTCCGGTCGGCGACAGGCCGAAGAGCGCCTCGGAATACGTCGCGCTGGCGGTGCTCACCTCCGCCACACGGTCGTCTTCATAGATGAACGGCGGCTCCTCAGGCGAGACGCGATAATCCGGCGCGAGTCTGAAGAACGCCTCAAACGACTGGCGGATGGCCTCGCGACCATGCAGCGTCTTGAACATCGGGCTGACGACGACAGCGTTGTCGGCGTAGAGCGGCATGAGGGCGTCGAGATCGCGCGCGCTGTGGGCTTTGTGGTACCGGCGGAGCAATTCGCTCGCTTCCGTCCTCGTCACGTGACGAGTGTACCGCGGACCGAGGCTCGGGACCGCGCGTTTTCGTTGCGCCTCCGGGACGGAAGGGCGTATAAATAAGCGGGCATCATGCTGGTGAGACTCACCCCACGCCGCGTTCCCCTGCTGGCCGCCACGGTCTTGGCCGTGTGCCTGGGCGCGCTGCCGCTCGTCCTCGACGCACAGGCGTCGGCGCAGGCTCGGACGCTTCCCCCGCGACTGACCGATCAGGAATTCTGGAAGGTCGTCTCGGACTCCTCCGAGGCGAACGGTTCATTCCGCTCAGACAATCTGCTGTCGAACGAGGTCCGGTTTCAATACGTGATTCCCGACCTCATCAAAACGGTCAAACCCGGGCGCGCCTACCTGGGCGTCGGGCCCGAACAGAACTTCACGTACATCGCCGCGATTCGTCCGACGATGGCGTTCATCATCGACATCCGCCGCGGCAATCTCCACCTGCACCTGCTCTACAAGGCGCTGTTCGAAATGTCCGCAGACCGGGCCGAATTCGTCTCGCGCCTGTTTTCGCGCAAACGACCCGACGGATTGACGGCGAAGTCGACGGTCGCCGAGATCTTCGCGGCGTTTAGCCCGATTGAGGCGACCGAGGCTCTCTACAACCAGAACCTGAAGACGGTGCAGAATCACCTCGTCGTCAAGCATGGGATCGCGCTCTCGAGTGACGATCTGCAAGGTATTGAGTACGTCTACAACGCCTTCTTCAGGTTCGGGCCCGGCCTGCAGTATTCCTCGTCGGACGGCTTTGGCGGAGGATACGAGCCCACGTACGTCGACCTGATGGTCGCCACCGATGCCACCGGCCGGCCCCGCGGCTATCTGGCCGACGAAGAAAGCTTTCTCTTCGTGAAGGATCTCGAAAGCCGGAACGCCGTCATTCCCGTGGTGGGCGATTTCGCCGGTCGGAAGGCCATTCGCGCCGTCGGCCAGTACCTGACGGACAAAGGGGCGATCGTCTCTGCCTTCTACGTGTCGAACGTCGAGCAGTACCTGAGGTTGTACCGCACGTGGAACGCGTTCTGCAGCAACGTTCGGCTGCTGCCGATGGACGAGACGAGCACGTTCGTGCGCGCCGGCCGCGGGGGACGAGTGGCCCGCGGCACGTCGATGATGACGGCCGAACTGGCGGACATGAACGCCGAAACGCGGGGCTGCGCACCGGCCCGCTGAGCCCGACCTCGCGCTCGACCGTCGACAGTCCCAGGACGAGCGCTACCTTCACCCCAGAAACGCGCGGTGCACGGCGCGAAGCGCCTGTTCGCCTTTGGCCAGCTCGACGAGCACCGAGATCTTGATCTCGCTTGTCGAGATCATCCCGATGTTGATGCCTTCGGCCGCCAGCGTCTCGAACATCTTCGCCGCCACGCCGGCGTGCGTCTTCATCCCGACGCCAACCAGACAGCTTGCCGATATTCTCGTCAGCGCTGACCTCCTGAAAACCGACCTCGGTCTTGAGCCCCTCGATGACCCTCCGTGCTTTCGGCAGGTCCGGCTTGTCCACGGTAAACGACAGGTCGGTCAGTGGTGTGCTGGTGCCGTGACTGACGTTCTGCACGATCATGTCGACACTGATGGCGGCGTCGGCGAGCGCCTTGAACACCCGTCCGGCAACGCCCGGCCGGTCGGGCACGCCGACGAGGGTGAGCTTGGCCTGGTTCTTATCGAGAGCCACGCCACGAACCACGATGTCTTCCATGCTGCGCGTCTCTTCTTTCACAATCGTCCCCGCATTGGTATTGAGACTGGACCGGACTTCGAATACAACATGAAACTTTTTCGCGGTTTCCACCGATCGAAGCTGCATCACCTTGGCGCCCGAGCCGGCCAGCTCGAGCATCTCATCGTACGAGATCTCATCGAGCTTGCGGGCGTTGGGCACAATCCGTGGATCGGCCGTATACACGCCGTCCACATCGGTGTAGATCTGGCAGAGGTCGGCCTTGAGCGCGGCGGCGAGCGCGATGGCCGTCAGGTCTGAACCGCCGCGACCGAGCGTCGTAATGTGTCCTCCGGCGGTCTGACCCTGAAAGCCGGCGACGATGACGACGTTGCCCGCATCGAGCAGCCGATGCGTTTCCTTCGGCGTGATGTTTGTAATCTTCGCCTTCGTGTGGACCCCGTCGGTGACGATGCCCGCCTGAGCGCCGGTCAGCGAAACGGCCGGCACGCCGATGGCCTGAAGGGCCATGGCCGTCAGGGCAATCGCCATCTGCTCGCCTGTCGCCAGCAGGACGTCCATCTCGCGCTCGGGTGGCTCGGGAGTGATCTTCTTGGCGAGCTTGATGAGCTCGTCGGTCACGCCGCTCATGGCGGACACCACGACCACAATCTGATCGCCCTGCTTGCGGTTCTCGGCGACGCGCCGCGCGACGTTCTTGATCCGTTCGGCGTCGCCCACCGAGGTGCCACCGTACTTCTGAACGATAAGAGCCATGTGAATCGAAGATCTTATTACATTGCGAGGGTGCGACGGGTGCGAGGAGTGCGAAGGTGCGAGCGTCTAGCGGAGGGCGACGCTCGTGGCCGGCTGGCGCGTCGTCGCTACGGGCGGCGTGACGACCAGTGTTTGCACGATGCCGAGCAGATCCTCGAGCCAGAGAGGTTTGAAGCGCAACTCGGCTCCGAGCGCGCGGAGCTGATCCGACACCGCGTCGTCGATGAAATAGTCGCCGGTCACGATGGCAACGGCAGGCTTCGGGCCCGTGCCAAGGGACCGCAGACGGCGAAGAAACTCGACGCCATCAACGAGCGGCATGCGCAGATCGAGGATGATGGCATCCGGACAGCTCGCGCTCGCCTCTTTGAGGCCAGCCTCGGCGTTGTTGGCCGTCCGCACCTGATAGCCTTCAAGCTGGAGCAGTCGGGCAAACGTCTCGGTGACGCCCAAGTCGTCATCGACGATGAGGATGGTCCGCGGTGGGATCTGTGACATCAGCGCCATTCCCGTCAGTTGTGGCTCGCGGTCGCCGTCGCTTCTGACATGCGACTGCCGGTCCGCGCGCCGATCGAAAACGAGGAGCCCGTCTGAGTCTGCGTCAGAACTGTTTCGATATCGGCCTCTCTAAGGAGCGCCGCTGTCGGGTCGTCAAAGTACTCGACGACCGTTCCGGCGGGGCCGAGGTCGATGGCTAATCTGTACGGGCCGCTGGGACCCACGGCTGTGATCTCCCATCGAACACGTTCAGAGCCGAGCATGAAGAAATTGGACATGGCGCCAGTTGTTCCGCAATCCATGGGCCATCCTTCGTGATTTCAATGAACATACTCATAACAAGGCACTTAGAATGGAATAGGCTCGGTAGAGGCAGACCAAATTCACCGGCGGCGTGTTCACTACGGAAGCCAAGAGTGCACATAACGGCATCACGTTATGGTCGTAAAGGCCACAAACAAACGGGTAACGCGATTCTGTCTAGTTATGCAACAAACAGTCGCAAATAGAGCCAACGAGGGCGGCTTCAGGCGCGATTGAACCTTCTGTTATGCTCGGGCGCCAGAATGAGGTGTCCCATGAAACGCGTGCTAATCGCTCTGTTCGTTCTGTTGAGCGCGACCACGGGTGCGCAACAGGCGGCCCCACCCGAGATACCCTTCGACTCAGTACCAAACGCACTGAAGCTGCCGGCCGACATGAACCTGGGCGAAGGCGCGGGTGTCGCGGTCAACTCCAAAGGACACGTCTTCGTGTTCACTCGAGCCAACGTCTCGGGCCCGGCGTTCGGTGCGACGGCGGCGCAGCTTCTCGAGTTCGGCCCGGATGGCAAGTTCCTCAGAGAGATCGGCAAAGGGCTCTACGCCTTCTCGTACGCGCACGTGGTTCGCATCGACAAGGACGACAACATCTGGTGCGTGGATAAAGGGTCGGACATGGTCGTCAAGTTCAACCCTGAAGGCCACGTCTTGATGGTGTTCGGCAGAAAGAAGGAAGCGTCGGACGAAGCGGTGCCGTGGGGCCGTCCCAATCCCCCGCTTGCGCCGATCAACGGCATGTTCCGGCAGCCGACCGACGTCACGTGGAACGCCCAAGGCGATATCTTCATCAGCGACGGGTACATCAACTCACGCGTCGCGAAGTACGACAAGAACGGCGACTGGGTGAAGTCGTTTGGCGAGCCGGGCAGCGCCCCGGGCCAGCTCAACACGCCGCCCAGCATTGCGAGCGACGCGCGTGGCAACCTCTACGTCGCGGATCGCGGCAACGCGCGCATTTCGGTGTTCGACGGCGACGGCAAGTTCCTCCGCGTGATCAAGATCGATGTGCCGCTGCCGCCGGGTGCGCGGCCCGCGATTGGCAACCAGCCGAACCCCGAAGCGGGGCCAAGCAATCAGACGCCCGGCTCGCCGTGGGCCGTGTGCATTACGCCGGGTCCGAATCAGGTGATGTACGCCGCGGACGCGTTCCCGGGACGAATCTACAAGCTCGATCTCGAAGGGCACGTGCTGGGCGTGTTAGGCAGGGCTGGCAAGCAGCTCAAGCAGTTCGGCTGGATTCACGAGATCGCGTGTCCGTCTGAGAACGAGTTATACGTCGCGGAGGTTCTCAACTGGCGCGTACAGAAGCTGACACTGCATCCCGAAAAGGCACCTGCGATCGCGTCGCGCTAAACCTGCTAAAGTTGGCCCTATGAAATCCAGACGTTCTCGACTCGCCGCTCTGGTCGCCGGCGTCCTCGCCGCCAGCACGATCATGCTCGCGCAGCAGGCGCGGGCACCGCAGGCGCCGGCTCCGCAGTTCAACCTCCAGGACACGATTCCGCTCGACGCCGCCATCCGCACCACGACCTTGCCGAACGGCATCAAGGTCTACGTGAAGCACAACGAAATGCCCGCCAGGCGCGTCTCGCTGCGGCTCGCGGTCAAGGCGGGATCGATCAACGAGGCCGACGATCAACAGGGCCTCGCGCACCTCATCGAGCACATGGCGTTCAACGGCAGCGCACACTTCAAGCCCGGCGAGCTCGTCTCGTACTTCGAGCGTGTCGGCTCACGGCTCGGCCCGCACGTTAACGCCTACACGAGCTTCGATGAAACCGTCTACATGTTCGAACTGCCCACCGACCGGCCTGAGGTGGTCGCGCAGGGCTTGACGGCACTCGCCGACTTCGGTGGCGGGCTGACGCTCGACCCGGGCGAGATCGACAAGGAACGCGGGGTCGTCATTGAAGAGTGGCGGCTTGGCCTCGGCGCCAGCTCGCGCATTCGCGACAAACAGTTCCCCGTCCTCTTCTTCAATTCGCGTTACGCCGAGCGGCTGCCCATCGGCAAGCCCGAGATTATCCGTGGCGCGCCCGCCGCGCGGCTGCGTGCGTTTTACGACACTTGGTATCGTCCCGATCAGATGGCGGTCGCCGTCGTCGGCGATGTGGACGCACCGCAAATTGAGCAATCCATCCGCACGACCTTCGGGCCGCTCGCGGCGCGCGCGCCGGCCGCGCCGGCGCCCGATAAGACCGTCCCGCTCCAGCGACAACTGCTCGCCAGCGTGGCGAGCGATCCGGAGCTGACGAGGTCAACAGTGGAAATCACGTGGAAGCGGGCGCACGAGGGCGGGCCCCGTGTGGTCAATTACCGCCAGGATCTGCTGGATCGGTTCGTGGGCCGCATGATCGACGAACGCTTCGACGAGCTCGCACAGAAACCGGATGCCAAGTTCCTCGGGGCCGGCTCGAGCAGCGACTCGCTCAGCCGGACCGTTGACACGTTCGGTCTGGGAGCGGCCGTGCCGGATGGAAAGATTCAAGACGGCCTCTCCTCGCTCGCCGTTGAAGCCAAGCGGCTTCGACAGTACGGATTTGCGGCTTCAGAGCTGGATCGCGCGAAACGCGAAATGACGGCGTTCTACGAGCGCGCGTATGCCGAGCGTGACAAATCGGAAAGCGGATCCTTCGCCGACGAGTACTTGCGGAATTTCCTGCAGGGCGAGCCTGCCCCAGGGATTGCCTACGAGTACCAGCTCGTTCAGCAGCTGCTGCCGGGCATCACTGTGGCCGAGACTTCGTCCCGCATCCGCGCGCTCCTCACCGACGATGGCCGCGTGGTGCTGGCCGTATCGCCACAGAAGGCCGACGTCACGGTGCCGTCGGAGGCGACCCTGCAAGGAACGCTCGCGGCCGCCGAGGCGGTGGCCGTCACACCGTGGGCTGACACGACGACGACGCGGGCCTTGATGGACGCGCCGCCACCGGCGGCCGCCGTCGCCTCTCGCCGCGAGCTGCAGAATCTGGGGATCACCGTCGTGCGGTTCGCCAACGGCGTCGAAGCCTGGCTGAAGCCGACCGACTTCAAGAACGACCAGATCGTATTCGCGCTGGAAGCGCAGGGCGGCGCCTCGCTCGCCTCGCCGGCGGACTACTTCGAGGCGACGCTCGCGACCTCGTACGTCGGGCTGGCTGGCATCGGTGGCATCAAGCCCCTCGATTTGCAGAAGCTCCTGGCCGGCAAGCTGGCCTCTGCGTCGGCCTTCATCGGACTCTCGACGCATGGGATCAACGGCAACGCGGCGCCCGCGGACCTCGAGACGGCGCTGCAGCTGCTCAACCGGGAATTCACGGCCCCCAACGACGATACGGAGTCGTTCACATTGTTCCAGCGGCAGCTCTCGGCGGCCGTCGGCAACCGCGGACAGAATCCGCAGCAGGTCTTTGGCGAGCGCCTCAATCTGGTCAATACGTCCAACCACTACACCGCGCAGCCGCTGACGCCCGAGCGGGT